>CAJHIS010000084.1 GCA_905067555.1 Candidatus Argoarchaeum ethanivorans | reverse complement strand
ATGTCGTTATTTGCCAAGCAAGAACAACAGTTACATTGTCTCTTGCGTCCCGATCAAGAGCAGCCCCAACCAGACGTTCACACACATCATCCAGCTGCCCTGAAACCACTGCCTGTATCTCTGTATCTCTCAGTGTATCGCTAAGCCCATCCGAACAAAGAAGAAGGACGTTCTCACCGAGTTCTACTTCGCACAGGTCTGGCTCAACGTCCTTTAGCCCAATCATCTTTGTCACGATGTTCTTGCCGGGATGGTCAAATGCCTCATTCTCTGTGATGATTCCTTGATCCACAAGCTCCTGGACATAGGAATGATCTACTGTTACCCTTCTGATCTGCAAGGCTTCGCTTTCCAGAGATCCTTCTTCAGACTTCTCTACTGCTAAATTACCACCCACAAGGTATGCCCTGCTGTCACCAACGTTGGCAACGACACCAGTACCATCATCCCTTAGAAGTGCTGCAACAAGCGTCGTTCCCATGTTGGATCTTTCAGGTGTGAGATCTGCCTGGTAGCAGATCTCGTCGTTTGCTTTTTTAAATCCTTCCTTTAGTAGCGTTTTCATCGCTTCTATTGTCATGCTTTCTGGCTGTGGAATCCTTCTCTTCACAGTCTCTGTAAGCTCTATTACAGCAAGCCTGCTTGCAACCTCGCCTGCTGCATGCCCCCCAAGCCCGTCTGCAACGATGAGAAGGTGAAAGCATCCATCTTGATGTTCAAATGTTATGGTCGAAACAGCATCCTCGTTGTGTTTTCTACCTCCTACATCAGTTATCCTGCAGTATCTAATGATGATTTATCACCTCCATCACCAGCCATCGCGCCTTCTGCATAATACAATTCTCACATTTCTTACCATCATCGCCCCATCCTCACCTGATGCAGCAGATTCTTAAGCCTGCCAATAAACCCCTCGCTGATCTTCTCCTCGCTTGCCATGTCCTTTCTGAGTCTCAGTTCTTCGAGCAGTCCCACAACTTCTGTCTTCATCCCTTCGGATGCATAGTTCCGCATATCAGTAAGGTAGGTCACCACATCCTCGATCTCGCCGAGTTTTGCATGCAAGAGGCAGAGTTCAGCGCAGTAGAATGCGGATCGCTTCATGTTTTGTCCATTAACGCTCGTTTTGAGCGATTTCTTCAACTGTATCTTCATAATGGATGCGAGATCGCTCCGGAGTTCTCCGACGTTCTGGTATCGGTCTTCCTTCTTTTTCGCGAGGCATTTCAGGATTATCGGGTCTACGATCTCTGCTTCCTGGTTCAATTCTGATGGCGGTGCTGGTTTTTCTGTTGCTATCGCTGTTGAGACCTCAACCAGATCGTTTCCCTCGAATGGTGGTCTTCCAGCCAATAACTCATAGAAGACAACTCCAAGTTGATAAATATCTGTTCTTTCATCAGGTTTTCCAAACTTCTTTTTAGATATCTGCTCAGGAGAGGCATAGAATGGAGAAAAGCCATAAACTGACGAGGTTTTATTCTCTGCTATAATCTTTGATAATCCCCAATCGCTGATCTTTGGCGTGAAATCTTTTGTTAAAAGGATGTTCATCGGTTTCAGATCCCTGTGAATCACGCCCTGCGCATGAGAGTATGCCAAGCCCTCTGCGATTTCGAGAATAATCTCTGATGCTGTTTCGACACTTACTGGTTTGTTCATCTGATCGAGACTACCGGAATCTGCATATTCCATCTCAAGGTACGGGATCGGCAGAATGTTTGCATCGTAGAGTGTAATTATGTTCTTATGCTTCAATCGCTGCCACGAAGTGATTTCTCGAAGAAAACTCCTGCCTGTACCTTCGTCGAGGCTAATCGGGATTTTTACGGCTACGGTTTGGTTGTCGGTCTTTCTTTTTGCTTTAAAGACTCGTGCGAATCCGCCTTTTCCTGTATAGGCTGGATCATGGTAAAGATGAGCGAGTTCTGATGGGAATGTCGAGGGTGTGGTCGGGTGGGGGGTGAAGTCGTGGGGATGGATTGGTTTGGATGGTCGTTGGTTCTTCCTATTTCTATAGTAGTATACCAGCGCGGCGATTGCAACCGCCAATATGCCGACACCTGCGAGCATGAATCGGGTGTTATCGTCTTTCGGTT
>CAJHIS010000083.1 GCA_905067555.1 Candidatus Argoarchaeum ethanivorans | reverse complement strand
CCTTAAGGATGGAATAACACGCAGGATCGATTAAAATCCCTCTGTGTACTCTGTGCCCTCTGTGGTTGAATTATTCTAACTTTAGTTCGTGCAGCGCATGTACATCGGTGCCAGGTTTGTCGTCCTGCACGAGATCGCCATTGATCCGGCAGTACGGACGCCCCAGCGGGTCATGCAGCTTCTCAACAGATGTCTTGAGTATCTTTCTCGACAGTCCGGTGATCTCGATCTCGGCATTAAAGGATGCGTTTCTCAGGATGTTGATATTGAGCACATCCACACCATCCGGAAAACCATTTTTAAGCGCGTGTTTTGCAATCCTTCCGACCGGATCGATCGTAGAGATCAGGAAGCCAGTCCATGATAGCAAAGATCGCAAGGATCACGGAATCGGCAGGTGTTCCCGGACCGCATAAGACTCGAACGCGTCCGGTTCGATCTCAGAGAATCTCAGTGGCTCGAAGACCGACACCGATCTCCCAACACCCGATTTCTGTCCCATCTGCCTGCACTTTCCCGCAATCATGAAATATCCCCGTACCCCAAAAACCACTATCGAGCGACCTCATCAGCACCTAACCAAAACCCGTCTTTTCTCACCGGTGTATGTGCAAGGTTTTCATGAAAAAAGAAGCATTTGTAAGCAATAAACTACAATATTTCCTTGCACACATACAGGTCTCGTAACAATGGCATGAAATATCACATGGCGCTGGGCCACATAAGAAAAAGTATGTCTACCTGAAGAATGAGTTGGCCGAGATATTCAGAATCTTGAAAATCAGGGTGCTGCGGTACAATGTGAAGCTGGAACCTTACCCCTACAACGTGGAATAAGTGCGAAATTGGGCATGTTCCGAGGGGTTGGATGATGGCGGTTGTGGGTTATGTTTAGTTTTCGGTATTTTGAGATTTTAGGGTTGATCGGGTGGTTGCGGCTATTTTTTTGATCTCCAAAGTTGAGTTGTAGGGCAGGAATCAGTCAACGTTTGTGCTGATTTAAAGGTTGTGTTTTAGAATGTTTTTATCGTGCCATTGGCCAGCATTTCAGTTATCCTGGTTATATCTGCGAGCCATTCATCCATTATGACCGTAGTTTCGCGTTCAATTAGTGTCATATCCGCACCATCCTCCGGTATAACCTGTGCGCTTGCTACAAGAGGCTGGTCAATGGGGCGACCGATGCACGAGAGGATGCGTATGTATATATCCTGGATTCCAGGTACTTTCTTTGCTACCTCGTATGCCATTTTGTTTGAAACAAGGTTGTATATCTTGCCAGAGTGATTAATTGGATTCTTGCCACTTGCTGCTTCCATGCTCATCGGGCGGTGTGGTGTTATCAAACCATTGCAGCGGTTGCCGCGTCCGACAGAGCCGTCATCACCCATTTCAGCAGAAGTGCCTGTAACGGTTAGATACACTGAGCCTTTTTCAATGTTGTCTGCAGCATTCACAATAACATTAACATCACGGTCTGTATATTTCGCTGATCTGTCAAGGATTTTTTCTGTAATCTCTTCTTTGATGCTCAGGTAAGAATCAAGATCATCCACGTATTTTCCAATGATTGCACAGGCAATAGTAAGATTAATGGTATTGCCCTCTCGAAAACCCATGACTTTTATGTCCTCGCCTATGGCAGCAAGTCCTCTTTTTTTAAGGGTTTCAAGCATGAATCGCTCTGTTGTGTAGGTGAGGTTTTCTGTTTCAGATAGTGGTGCAAAACCCACACCAAAAGAGGTGTCATTTGCAAGAGGCGCACGCCCGCGTTTGAACACATCCTGAAGGTCTGTTGATCCAGCCCCAAGCTTACAATCAACAATTATGTGTTTTTCAGGATTGATGTTGGGAATGGTCTCTTTAAGAAATGTTCTTGCAGCTTCGATTGCTGTTGTATCAGTTGCTATGACTTTACCCTTGAATTCATTGGTTGCACGACCGTTCAATAACACATAAATAGGAGATATGAGGTCGCCACCTTTATAAGCTGGTGCAGAGCGGCCAGCAACAACCTCCACCTGGTCCGTGTTGTGGTGAAGTATTGTGCCACATGTATCGTTATATAGATTGCACAGTGCACGGCTGACCGTTTCAGCCAGTCCATCAGCAATGCTATCAGGATGACCTATGCCTTTTCTCTCAACTATTTCTATCTCCTGCTGTTCGATTGGGGTTTCAATGAGTCTCTCAACTCTTATATTGCGATCCATAGAATTACCTCATAATCAAATAATTTAAAAATGGATAGAGCTTTTTAGCTATAAGCTTTATGACTTGAGAAAATGAATGTCTTTTCCCAA
>CAJHIS010000082.1 GCA_905067555.1 Candidatus Argoarchaeum ethanivorans | reverse complement strand
AGCAAGATCGATCAGAGGAAAGAATGGGACATGTCGGAAAAAGAACTCGTGAAAGGTTAATGTGACAAAGTATAATTAGGGGAAATCCTTTTAGCCCTTCAATCGGTTCTATGGACTAGTTGTATAGGTGAGTGGTTGCCGATAAAGCATGAATGATTGGGTGAATTTGGATGATTCAAAAATGGAATACCATCCGCATCTTCATCTCCTCCACCTTCCGCGACATGCACGCAGAGCGGGATCACCTCGTCAAAGTGGTATTCCCCGAACTGCGGGAGCGTTGTGCGAAGCGCCGATTGCATCTTATAGATGTGGACCTGCGCTGGGGTGTGACAGAAGAAGAAGCCGAACAGGGCAAAGTACTTGAGATCATCCTTGATGAGGTTGAACGTTCACGGCCTTTCTTTATTGGAATTTTGGGCGAACGCTACGGCTCAATTCCAGATGACATTGAGGACGCCAAATTTGCAAATCCATGGCTTCAAGACTATCCTGACCATTCCCTTACTGCACTGGAGATTGTTCATGGTGTGCTAAGCAATCCGGAGTTGTCTAAACGCAGCTTCTTCTATTTCCGCGATCTGGAATTTATCTCCAAAATGCCAGAGAATATGCGTGGCGATTTCATTGTAGAAAATTCAGAATCAGCCCAAAAGCTTGCGGCTTTGAAAGATGAAATCCGCTCCTCAGACAGACCGGTAATGGACAATTACCCGTGTCGTTGGGATGGTTCTAAAGAAATCCTTACAGACCTGGACGTATTCGGACAGCAGGTGCTTGAGGATCTGTGGACTGCAATCTCTGAGGAATATCCGGAAGATGCACCTGAATCCGACCCATTGGCTGCAGAGCGTCAGATGCACGAAACTTTTGCAGAAGAGTGCTCGCACCTGCATACCGGACGTATTGAGGAAACAGCACTACTGACCAAACATGTTAAAAGTACAGACAGGCAGCCTGTTGTTATTAGCGGTGAATCCGGCAGTGGTAAGTCGGCATTCCTGGCAACATGCTACAGGGGATACATTGCAGAGCATCCTGATGATTACGTGCTTGCTTATTTCATAGGTGCAAGCCCTGATTCTACTGACCACATGCGGTTGCTGCGCAACATGTGTAAGGAATTGAAGTCCAATTTTAATCTTAAAGAGAACCTACCTGAAGATGATAAGAACCTATCTGAAGTACTGATGTCACTCCTTCTGGCTGCTTCGCGAGTTGAAAGTGGAAAAACTTCTTTCTTGCATCGACTTATGCGAAAATCACACAAAAGCCAGAGAATTGTGATCTTGCTTGATGCACTTGACCAGTTGTCAGTGAAAGAGGGATCACATGGTCTGGGCTGGTTGCTTGATTATCTGCCTGTAAATGTCCATCTGGTTGTAAGCAGCCTGGAAGGTGATAGTCTTGAGGTTTTACGCAGGCGAGGTGCTAAAGAGATACCATTGCAGCAGTTGACAATAGATGAGCAGCGGCAAATCGTGCATGCCCAATTGAACGAATGGGGACGCAAACTGGATGAGCAGCAGATATCTGCACTTTTGGCCCATCCGGGAGTTGAGAATCCACTCTACCTTCGGATAGCTTTAGAGGAATTGCGGTTATTCGGTAGTTATGAGCAATTGACAGGGCGGATAGTTGCACTTGCACCTGATGTTTCAAGTCTATTCGATCAGGTGTTGGCAAGGCTTGAGGAAGACCATGGACGTGAGTTCGTGACTGAGGCTTTCTCACTTCTTGGATGTTCGCGATATGGACTGAGTGAAAATGAATTACTGGAACTGCTGCGTAGGGAAGGAGAGGAGCAGTTGCCGCGCGCTTTATGGGTACGCCTTTCCCGCAGCGCAAAGGCATATCTGGTACAGCGCGGTGAATTTGTCGGCTTCTTCCACCGCCACCTTGCTGATGCTGTTGCACAGCGTTATTTGACCCATGAGAACAGACATGCAAAACTGGCCATATATTTTAAGCAAGTACCGCTTGAGCGCAAACTGGATGAGTATCCGTATCAACTCCAGCATGCTGAAGAGTGGCAGTCGCTGGCTGCGGCACTGAGTGATCTCGATTTTTTTAAGTATGCATGGGATCAAGAGCGTAAATACGAGTGGATGGGGTACTGGCGCTCACTTCAAGGGTTTTTTGAGCCAGGCACATGCTACCAGAGAGCAATAGAGGCAAAGGAAAAAGTTGAGGGTGAAACCGTAGCTGTTGCTGGCTTGTTGCATATTATCGGATGGTTCCTTGATGATATGGCGATGTATCCCTCTGCCTTACATTTTTATGAACGGGCACTAGAAATAAGGGAAAAAACTCTCGGCCCTGACCATCTCGATGTTGCGACAT
>CAJHIS010000081.1 GCA_905067555.1 Candidatus Argoarchaeum ethanivorans | reverse complement strand
AGATGCAAGTGAATTTATCACACAAACGACAAAGTTCTCAATGAAAGCCATAGAAGGGGAAAGAACAGAAATTGCTGCATAATATATTTTCGTCATATTGAGGGATTGACCTTTTGCTCAACGATTCTCCGCTATCGCTCCGACCCCATGGGTGCGTATAACATGGTATATCTGGCTCATTTCATTCGCCCAAATTTTGCTCCGTTTCACTCCGCAAAAACTTCAGATATACCGAAGTTAGCAGAAATTCGGGGGCTCGCCTATGGAGGTTAAGCAAGAACAAATAGTTGAAATATTGATTGAAAGAGGAAAGGAACTTATAGAGCAACCCTATACAAAAATAGAATTTACTGGGAACACAGATGCGGATGATTTGCTTAACGATATTGAGAATTTTCCTCATGCGTTTGTGCTTGCTTGTATAATGGATAGACAAATGAAAGCAGAAAAAGCTTGGTTGATCCCTTACGAAATATCTAAAGAAATTGGAGGATTTGAATTTTCAAATCTTTTAAAATTAAATCTGGATTATTTGAAAGAAACATTCAGAAGTAAAAGTCTCCATAGATTTAATGATACTATGGCTGAGAATTTTTATTTTGGAATTCAAAAAATACATAAAAATTATAACAATGATGCATCAGATATTTGGAAAGATCGTCCAAGAAGCGCAACAGTTGTTAGAAGATTTTTAGAGTTTAAGGGTGTCGGAGTAAAAATTGCAACAATGGCAGCTAATATATTAGCAAGAGAATTTAAAATACCTATAAGTGATTATATCTGCATAGATATATCACCTGACACACATGTAAAAAGAGTTTTTAAGAGATTAGGATTTATATCTAAAAATGCAACCAACGACGAACTAATCTATTGTGCGAGAGAACTTAATCCAGAATATCCAGGAATTTTTGATTTATCCTGTTGGGAAATAGGCAGAAACCGGTGTAAACCACGAAAGCCACAGTGTGAAAATTGTTATTTAAATGAGTATTGTCCAAAGAAAGTTTGAGGTGAGTTTATGAGAAAAATAGCTTTTCAAATTTATGGCTCGCCCCAAAACTCTTCCGCATTTCGTGTCTTCCCCTCACTATCGTTTGGGTCTGCTAACAGCGGACATACGGTTACGCTTCGCTCCGCCCAAATGCTCGGCTTCGCCTTGCACTTCGCATACACCCCAACCATTAGGCGAAATTGATTTCTGGCGATGTTAATAGAAAAATGTATATACTTTTGTATATCATGATATATTGTGGAATGGCATGGACGTGGCATAAAATAAAGGATTATTAATTTCACATGCGCATTTTCGTTGCTGAGTATGCAGTGGCAAATAATGATGCCAAGTTCATTCAACAGGGGCTGATGATGCTTAATACACTTGTAGCAAGTTTTTCTCGCTGCAAGCACACTGTGTATTATCCAACAGCAGGAACCAGGCTTTCGTCAGGGCGTGCTTTGCCTTCAAGAAGTTTTTTCAAGTCTCTTGAATTTTCAAAGAGCTGTGATGCGGGTATGGTAATAGCACCTGATGAACTGTTGAAGGAGGCAACAGAGATACTTGAAGAGAATACCTGTAATCTTGGCTCATCTCCTGATGCCGTTCATGTATGTGCTGATAAGCTTGCCTGCACAAGGATGCTGAAGCAGCACAATCTTCCAGTGCCCCGCACAGTAATTAATTGTGTGACACAGGGAATCTGGGTGGTGAAACCCCGCTTTGGTTGTGGCAGTGAAGGAATAAACAGGATAAATGTGACAGGTATGCAGAAGATTCCCAAAGATGCTGTTGCAACAGAGTATATCAAAGGAGAGCACATTAGTGTGAGCCTTGTAGCGTCAAACAGCAGCATACTACCGCTTACGATTAACCGCCAGATAATACGCCATAATAGAGGCAGTATCACATACCATGGAAATCAGACACCTTTTGAAGTGGAGAACAAAAAGGAAATACTTGGTATCGCATCAAAAGCGATAAAAATACTTGGTTGTCGTGGGTATGCTGGTGTGGACATCATCAACAGCGATCAGCCCTGTGTAGTGGATGTAAACCCAAGGGCAACAGCCTCGATTGTACCAGTAAGTCAGGTTCTCACACGTGAGATTGCTGAGCTGATATTACAAGCAAAAAACGACATCCTGCCATCGAAGATTGACACGATGGGAAGTGCAGAGATGATATTATCCGGATGAATTTCATAGCGGCGTCTGTAAGACCCAACTCAACATAACTTCAAAACCGTGTTATCGCCAGATGACGTGACAGTCTCTATCACAGATATGCACTTTTACCACCCAGAACCAGCACCCTTCACATCCCTCTGTGGTTTATGCCACAAAAATTCCAAATTATACTTATGGAGTAGTACAATAGCTTACACAGGTTTCTTTTTTCCAATGTATATCCAGCAATCATACAGCGATTCTGTTTCACTCTGGCAAATCACATCACCTGCTGCAAGTTCTTCAAGCAGGCCTTTGACAAACATAACTTCTGGTTCTGTTCGAAAAGT
>CAJHIS010000080.1 GCA_905067555.1 Candidatus Argoarchaeum ethanivorans | reverse complement strand
GATCCGAGTGTATCAGGATGCTCATCCCCCAGAACACGCCGCGTTATCTCAAGCACATGTCGATACAACGTCTCTGCAAGCCCGTATGCTCCTCTTTCGCTGTCGTACCGCGCAACCCCACCTGCAAGGTATGCTGTCTTGAGGTCATCCGCCCTGTCCATTAACTCCCTCGCATGTGCAACAACCGGTTCAAGCTTGGCATGGTCTCTTGGATCTTTTGCGTTCTCTCGGAACGCGGTTGTCAGCACACTGACCGCCGCATCCCGCAGTTCTTCGGATCGCTCAGGCTCTGGGTCTCGGAATCGCATGGTACGGGAGATAAGCGTGTGAACCGACCATGCGCCCTCGCCCTCGTCCACTCGTTCTGCAAGGGAGAGTCTCTCTGCCTTATTGATGGCAAGTTCTGCCCTCCGCCTCCCGGATCCTTCGTCAAGGCTGTCCACCTCTAAGAACACGGAACTGATAAGCGTTGCAGGAATCGGGGCTACTGCAAGCCTTGACGCCAGTCGCAGAAAGTCCAATCCTTCTGGTTTGAGGCGATCGATGCTCTTTAAGAATGTGCTTGCGATACTTGCCTCATGCCCGTGCGGAAGCATTCCAGCAAATTCAAGCACATCATCGTTACTGGTCGAGCTTGCTAACTTACTTTTGAAATCAGCAAAGGGGAAGACAACAGAAGACGCGTGAATCGCAGCTCCTGCCACGTCCACAGCAAGCGAGTGGTAGCCTAAATCCTCGGCAATTTCCCTCGCAGAAACCTCCTCTTCTGCGTCCTTGGGCTCTCGCCGCAAGGTTAGAAGCTCGTAAGCCTCATCCGGCAAAAGGACGTCCAGACGAACCTGTGATCCAAGAGAATCATACTCCTGAGACCGGGTGGTTATAAGCGTCTTTCCAAGCGGATGGGGCGCAAGCCACCTCTGCACAGCCATCTCATCCATTCCGGAAGGGAGATCGTCCACCACCCAGAGAAATGGCTTTCCTCTCTTCCCAAGTTCCAATAGCAGACTCCCTTCGATCTCTTCAGGGCTTCTACCATCTACAGGGATTCCAAGAGCAGCCGCAATCTGCTTGATCTGCCCCTCACGCGCAGCCTCGCGCTCGTCCGCACCAATCCCTGTCTTGGAGTCATCGTTTCCAAACGCGCTTAACCAGAAGACACCCCCCGGAAACGCGGCTCCGAATCGCCGTGCATACTCTTCTGCAAGCAGCGACTTGCCAACCCCGCCCATGCCGTGGACATAGTCAACCGAGCTTGCGGCTGGAGCGCCTGTGATGACCGAGTACTCGGAAGCGTGGAGGGCTGAGTGAATCTGCCACAGGTAGGAGAGCCTGCCCACGAACCTTAAATATCCAACTCCCTTTCTGCCATACCATGCCGGTGGTTTCAGCGCGCGAATCTCCCCGAAGACGCCGGCGATTCCATCGACATGGGCTTTCACACTCTCAACAATCTCGCGGATCTCATCAGGACTAACAGGTACCGAGACCGGGTGATACAGCGCATCCCTTAGTTCCACTGGATGGATGTGCTCTGCATCCCCCTCAGGATTGATCACCAGCACACGCCGCCGCGGGTCACCCTCATGCTGGGAAGCAATGAAAGCGGCAGTTAGCTCCCACTGGCAGGCACGTGAGCGCGGGTAATTCCGGGAGTAGTACGCGAGCAGCACCTTTGATCGGGCAAGACCTTCAACGATTGATACGGTGATGCTTTCACCTCTTTTGACCTTGGTTTCGTCTATCCAGACTTTCAACTCTGCGTCTCGAAGCGCATTGCATATCGGCATCACCTCATCTTTGTCCTCGTGTGAGTAACTGAAGAAGATATCATACATCATGCCAGGTCTCCGTAACTCTTCTTATTTCATCGCCTCTATTTAACCCAGACCCAACTGCCAGATCAGTGAAGCTCTTTTGAGACACTACCCAAGTTTTTCAGTGAAATAACCATCCTCAAGTTTTATACCGCAGAGTGCGCGGAGCACTCCTCTCTCGCCCTTTGATTGGCTCCGCGGTTAAATTCATTGGGATGTTGACCACACGGTATTCTGGAAAGATTTTGTCTTTCAGGTTCTGGTTTCGGAGGTACATGCATACCTGCTCTTGTCTTCCGTTTTCATAGAGAGCTTTCAACTTTTCACCGATTTTTATATCTTTTGAACCACCAAGTTTTCACATCTTGTTTGCCCAGTGATCGATTCTTTCTAACGGCAGAAAGGTTTTTTATTGAGAGAGAACTGTAGCTGGATCTTAGGTTGTACAATGATTAAATTGAACTTTGGTAACTTTCTTCCGCTTTCAACTGTTGATTGGTACGGACGCGCGGTGTGTGTTGTTTTTTTCAGAGGTTGTCCTATCAGGTGTAGTTACTGTCACAATTTTACACTTTTTGAGAGTAAACAGTTAATTGGTGTTGATGTTGTAGAGGACAAAATATCGCAAGCGTTAAAATTTATCAGCGGGGTTGTGTTCACTGGCGGTGAGCCGTGTGCCCAACCAGAAGCCTTAACGAGTTTGTGCGGGTTTGCCAGGAATTTGGATCTGGCAACAGGTCTTG
>CAJHIS010000079.1 GCA_905067555.1 Candidatus Argoarchaeum ethanivorans | reverse complement strand
AGTAAGGTTTTATTTGATAATGGTAATGTGCTGTTCGTATGATTCGGGTTGCTGTTGGAGGAACATTCGAGTTTTTGCATCCAGGGCATCGTAAGGTGCTTGCCCGTGCATGTGAGATTGCAAAAGCCGGAGAAGTGGTTATTGGCATTACTTCAAACAGGTTTGCTTCCTTGAAGAGTCACCGTGTTGCAGATTTTGATGTGCGATGTCAGCAGGTGCTCAATTTTGTTTCAGGTTTTGATGTGAATGCAACAGTTGTGCAGCTAAATGATGCTTTTGGTCCTGCACTGAGCGATGACTTTGATTATATTGTGGTCTCGCCTGAAACCTTTTCAGTGGTTGTTGAGCTTAATAAAAAGCGAAAGGAGAGATGTCTGCCAGAGATTAAAATAATATGTGTAGATTATGTACTTGCACATGATGGAAAGCCAATTTCTTCCTCCCGCATTGCAAACGGTGAGATTGATGTAAATGGTATGCCACTGCATACTCCGTATGCAGAAAATAACGGTTAACGGCCAATTCTCGAGTGCGTTAGCAATCAAGGCACAATCAAGCTTCCAAGCAGTGCTTCGACAATATATTGAGCGGCATTGATACCAAGAGTTTGGTACAAACCGCATCCGGATGGGGTGCCATTCACTTCAAGCACAAAAGTGCCTTCTTCATCTTCAACGAGGTCAACTCCCGCATATACGGAACCAAGTGCAGATGCTGCTTTTACAGCAATATCCTGTTGTGCTGTCGTGAGCGTACATGACTGTGGAATACCGCCACGACTGAGATTGTTTATCCAGCTTCCTTTTTGAGCTACTCGATAGATTGCACCAATCGCCTTACCCTCGACAACAAAGACCCTAATATCTCTTCCACCATGAGTGATAAACTTCTGGAGATATATAACGCCACGCTCTCGAATGATCTCCTCGATACGGTGCAGTTGCTGTTCTTTGATTAACTCAACATCGTACCCTTTGTATCCGAAGATTGGTTTTGCCACAGCACATCTGGCTTCCCTGACAAAGGATGCGGCTTCCCTGGCATTTGAGGTCACACAGGTTTTTGGGAGCGGAATGCCAGCACGTTTTAATTTCCAGTATGAAAGGTGTTTGTTTGCTGCAAGCTGGATGGCAGATGGTGGGTTGATAACAGGCATGCCAGAACGTTCAAGTTCAAGCAGGAGATCAAAGCGAAAAGCTGTTGATTCAAGCCCACCAGATCCAACATCCCGCACCAGCAACCCGTCCAGATCGGCAAGATTCCTGCCATCACAATTTATGTGGTCAATATCAGATACGGCTTTACTAAGCTGAATAATCACTGGACGCATGCCCTGTGCTTTCACATTGCTGATAAAGGATAAGGCGGTCCAGTCAGAAGGATTGGTTACTATAATGCCTATATTCTTCATGAAACCTCATCAAGAGTTTTTGCAGTTCTGCACAACGGAGTTGTACAGACTATAATGCCTATATTCTTCATGAAACCTCATCAAGAGTTTTTACAGTTCTGCACAACGGAGTTGTGCAGACTACAATACATATATTCTTCATGAAACCTCGTCAAGAGTTTTTGCAGATTTACCCATCTTTTTGAAAATGCAGCAAACAGGGTTTAACACACGATCCACTTTGTCTATAATGATGCCATCTGATGTTGCAACGATGTCTCTACACCGTTTGAGTTCAAAATCAACACGCCTTGATGTTCTTGAAATGCCATTAATCCCAAAGGACTTTAATTTTTTCCCACACACGGCTGAAAGCTCACCACTTCTGCTAATCTGGGCGTCAAATAAAAACTCTACCCGTGAAGGATTGTGGTCAGAAAAAAAAGAAAGTATTGCATCAATGGCTTGAAAAGAGGTGTCCATTAGCCTATAACTTCGAGCAGCACCACGTAAATCCCTGAAAAATCCATCATCGCATACAAACACAGGTTCATTTAAAAAAATACACTCCACACCAAAGAGGACATTGAAGCCATCAACCCACACGCATGCTCCATCAATAGCACCACAGTCAGCCATTTTTGATTTACGCGTCAGAACAGTTGTAAGATCAAAGACAACGCGTGAAAGTAGCATTCGTTGTGCTTTACTGATGCGATGGTGATCACATACAAACCTGATAGCACTGTCGCGGGGATAACCCACCTTTAATAGATATCTAATATCTTCTGCAGCTTGTAACAGAATGTTCACAATACTACAGCATGGATTTTAACAAAGAAAAGTATATCTGAACCTGGGCTGTTTTTTGGTGACGTTCACGTGCCCCACCTTCATTTCAAACCCAAATATGGTAAGCAGCACTTGAAAAGCTCAAGTTGTGGCACACCACAACCTATTTACAGCATCCTTGCTATGGCAACAAAGTATGCCTGATGTGAGTTCTAAAAATCGAAGTCTTGTTGACCACAAGTGCCCTACCTGTGGAAGCTGGATGCGCACCACCAGAGGGAAAAATGAGTCTGGCTTTGAATATATTATTTATTCATGTCAGGAATGTGGTTTATCTTATCGTGTTGATGCATGAATAGGGTCCCTGCTATATCTTTTTCTGCATACGAAGTATGCAGGTGCTT
>CAJHIS010000078.1 GCA_905067555.1 Candidatus Argoarchaeum ethanivorans | reverse complement strand
TTACATTCTCAAATCCAAATCCAGTGCAGGACGAAGAGGTAACAATCGGTGCTGTAATCCACAACATCGGAACGGCAGATGCAATCAATGTCATAGTGCAATTCTTTGACAATGGGGTGCAGATAGGTTCTGACCAGACAATAAGCGCAATAAATGCTGGTGAACTGGAAACTGTGCAGACAGATTGGACCGTCACTTCCGGAAGTCATAACATCTCGATCATGGTTGATCCGCATGATGGAATTGCAGAGAGTAATGAAGATAACAATGTTGCATACAAACCGCTTCTGCAGAAAGGCGACCTCAACGGTGACGGCGACCTAACCCCAGCGGACGCCGCGATCGCTCTCCAGCTCGCAGTCACCGGCGCACACGACGATGCAGCCGATGTCAGCGGCGACGGCAGCGTCACCTCGCTCGACGCTCTCATGATTCTGCAGGCGGCGGCTGGAGGTGTGACGCTATGACGACCCCACGCTCAGGAAGGGTACTCGCGATCATGGCGCTGGCGCTCGCAGCCGCCGCGGTGCTTGTGGCAGCAGGTGGGGGCGGAAGTGCTGAAAGCAATGGTTTTGTGCATACTGACTCTTATGCGAACGTCGTTCTGGAGGGCATAATCGAATCAACAGATTCGATAATAACTTTTAGTGATTTGGGAATTGAAAATCAGGCTTTTGCATTAGAGGGTCAGGAGAGCAAGTCCTTCGCAATTGACTTCAACGTGAGCTATCCGCATTCTGGTGGAGAGATACACTTTCACTTCAATACGAGAGACAATGATGTCGGCTATCCAACCTATGATGAAGCATGGTGGAACATCACGGTAAACGGCTTAACCATAGGATCGGAATCGGTGAGTGATGATGGTGATCGGTGGTTCACTCAGAACATACCCACTGCAATACTGCACAACGGAAGCAACACGCTTGAGTTCACGATAAAGAACCTTGCGTCAAGCGGAGATAACTCGTTTGTGGTTCTTAATGACTCTTATATTGCTGTGACAGAGGAAACGAAGCCATCAAACACATTTGGAGATTTTGGCTACCCCTGCGAGGGATTCATGCTGAGTGGTCAGGAGAGCAAGTCCTTCGCAATTGACTTCAACGTGAGCTATCCGCATTCTGGTGGAGAGATACACTTTCACTTCAATACGAGAGACAATGATGTCGGCTATCCAACCTATGATGAAGCATGGTGGAACATCACGGTAAACGGCTTAACCATAGGATCGGAATCGGTGAGTGATGATGGTGATCGGTGGTTCACTCAGAACATACCCACTGCAATACTGCACAACGGAAGCAACACGCTTGAGTTCACGATAAAGAACCTTGCGTCAAGCGGAGATAACTCGTTTGTGGTTCTTAATGACTCTTATATTACCGGAGTAGACTTCGATGTTGGAATAATCCCGCTCGAAACTATAAAAATGAGTATTGGTGGAAGTTTGACCTATCAAATATCAATAACAAATCACCAAGGTACTTCAGACACATTCACACCCAATATAACTGGAATTGATCCTACGTGGTTTTCGATTGACAATTCATATATAATACATCCAGACGTGGAAAAAACCATTCCGCTAAAAGTCTCTATCCCAGATACTGCTCTTGCAGGTGTGTTCTCCATTAACGTGTATGTCACTTCATCCAATACCGGTATGACCAAGAACGCCATGGCGCCTTTGACTGTTGTTGATGAGCCAATTATATCTGATTTATTACCTGCTGATGACTCCCACACGGGATCGAGAGATGTGGTGTTCAGTTGGAGAACGTCAGTGAACAGCACGACACAGGTATACTTAAAAGGTGAAAATGAAACGGGTTACAACGTTTACAACGGTTCTTCAGGCATATTTCATGTAGTTACTGTAGAGAATCTCACAAGAAATAAATGGTATACATTTTATGTTGTAAGCAGTTCCCCTCATGGAACCGCAGTGAGTAAACAAAGAGATATTTTCATAGATAACGGGATCACATTTGATAAAAGAACATATAATTTTAATATAGAAAGAGACTATGACCAAAGAGCGACTATTTCGGTTACTAACACGGATGATGAACCACATGATCTTCTTTTAACGGTTAATAATCCTTACGAAGACCTTATAGTTGGTTTTATTGGGGACGGTTCTATGGATACCGTAGTTACATTGAATCCTTCTGAGAGGAAGTATGTGACTTTGGCGATCCATGCTCAGGATGTTTTACAGGAAGATCACAAATTATTGTTAAACCTTACAAATATAGGCGAGGAGAACATCCATGATTTTGCTTATGCCAATGTTCATGTCCATATTCCATACTATAACTTCACACTTGAAGAAGTAAGTAGTGATCCATACACTCTGACTAAAACGTTGCAGATAAAGAATCATGGTGATACTGTCACGGATTTTAGCGTATCGGCAAGCGATGAACTGAAAGATAGAATTGTGTTTCAGCCAGCAATCAACCACCTCAGGCTTCGAACAGGAGAAATGGTCGAATTTGATGCGATACCTGCATTGTCAGAAGATTTTGCCGGGATGAACGGAACTATACGGGCACAAGGAGCTGATAAGATAGTTAATTTCTCTGCTGAC
>CAJHIS010000077.1 GCA_905067555.1 Candidatus Argoarchaeum ethanivorans | reverse complement strand
GCAATTCGGTTTTCCATCAAGAAGAACTTCCACATCGAAGTTGTCTGCATCACCTGTTCCACTGTTCCTGACCTTTTAAGCAATCTCAATGATGTGTGTCCCTGCTATTTGACGCTGATGCCGGCATTAAGGTTGTTTAATACGATGTTATTGTCGATCTCGCAGTAGCTTGAAGAACCAGCCACACGGATGCCATAGTAGTTATTCGATGCGTTGTTATCCGATATAATGCAATGTTTTACGCTGTAAAGATATATTCCTGCCTTTTCGTCCCCTGTCGCACCTGTAGCAGTGAATCCTAAAAGATTTACGTAATCTGCGGTTACTTCGAAGACGTGGTCGTTTGAATCCAATGCTTGAACCATAGCGTCATCAGGATTTCCAGAGGTTGATTTTATCGTTAATGATTTATACACATTCACGTTCTCGTTATATGTTATAGGAGCAACGGTGATTGTATGTCCATCAGTAGTATTAACAGCATCTACCGCAGCTTGAATCGTGGAGAAGTTCTCGCCTGTGTTGAGGTTATGGACTAAGGCGCTGACTACAAGGACTGTCCTTTCTATCGCACCTGCGGTTATCTGATATTCTCCAATTGGTACACCTTCAGTGCTTATATTGAGCGAAAAATCACCATTTGAATCCGCGATGACTTTTATTGACATATCAGTTGTAAGGTTTACAGAAGTTGCGTCATCCGTAGCATTACCGCATACCGTAATATTACATTTACCAGGCGGTATATCTGTTTCGGGAATAAAAATCGTGAAAATGCCGCCAGTTACATTTGAATAATATTCAATTGTGTCTCCACCTGCTTCAAAAATTATTTGAATATCTTTTACGTTCTCCACGGTTAAAAAGAGCGACTTATTACCAGTAGGGAGATGAATACCGGTGAAATCACGAGAATAGTTCCCCTCAGAAACAGGCAGGGAAATGGCAAATGAAAATTTTAGCCATACCGGCTCGTTTGGCAAAGCCTTTCCTGTTATTGATACTGTCTCGCCCTGCACAACTACCGCTGGCGTTACGTTCAGTTCCGTTACTCCTTTACTTTTGTAGTAGACAGAATCTCGAAGTGCCTCTGAGAAAGTCTTTCCCAAGGATGCCTCTATCTGTTCCTTGAACTCGTCTATAAAGTTCACGATTTCCTCGCTTCTCTCAGCACCTATCCCTGCTCGCTATTCGCAAGCACACCTATCCGTAGCTTCTCGGCAAAGGATACAAGCTCTTCCACATCTCCCCTCGTAATTACTTTTTCATCCTTAATCCCTTTGACATGGTGTTCTACCACAGTGGAATGTTTAACGATGAGTGAAGCAGTTTCATACACCAGGGCAGGGTTCTTTGCCATGACTTTCACCAGATCGGGACTATAGTCATAGTAACGGGCTACGTAATCATCCTTAAGACTGTCGTCTCTCATTCTTCTTAGAGGATTCAGAACATCATCAGGCTCGGAAATCTTGGCTTGATGAACTGCCGATTCTGCTGCGCACCAGTCCTCTGTTATAGATACCATGTCCACCCAGCTACAGTCACCGGGATTACTGCCGGAGCTATCCTTTGTATATTTCCACGTCAGCGTATGTGAGCCGCCGCTTATTGAATATGTTTTCTGTGCCCATGAAGTGCTGCCAGATATCTTATCCTGTTCTGCCCCATCTATGTAGAACCTCAGATAATCATGTTCGTACTGTGAATCTACCTTCCAGTAAAACGAAACATCACAAGGACCCTCAACAGTAGTTTCCAACCATGTGTTCTCTCCATCTGAGATGTCGCCGCTCTCTGCAGAATCACCGTCGTGATAGGACTCTAATGTCTGTCCAAACCAGTTTGCATCGCCGCCTGTGCTCCATGAAAGAATGAAGTTATCCACTGCTTCTCCTAAAGACACTCTCCCTATCTTTGGCACCACTTTGAAGTTCTCGTCGCCTGCAAATCGGACACATCTGATGCCTGCGGTTTCGTTGTAACACCCCGGATAACTATAACATGCCTGATCAAATGCATCTTTTACTGTCCAGCCCTGATTCATATAATTGAATAATGCGTCTTGCCAATCAAGTGCATCATCATACCAACAAGTCTGATTACAGGGTGTTTCGTTCATGCCACAATAGCCGATAGTAACAGTATCATCAGTCGAGCCTTTTCTGAACTCGTATGAAAGTGTTCCCGAACCCATGTCACATGTTCCATTACAACTGGCTAAGAACGTGAAAGGCATCTTTGGGTAGTCCTTAATCCAGTTATGGATTTCATCAGCAGTTGTGGTATCCGTGCAATTATTACGGAAAGCGGAGCTGCCACCTACACTGTGTGCGATCTCATAGAACATTACGGTCTCGTAACTCTGAATATGGCTTTTAATCTTTGCCTCGTTCGGGTACACCACAGCCTCGGTGGGATAACCCATCGTGTTGAACCACGATTCCGCGTTCTGATATAATTCAGTCCAGACTCCCGAGCAGTTAGATACATTCTGTGGACCTGAGACTGAGAATCCTGTGGCTGGTGGAGGAATACCGTAGCCTATTATTTCGCCTTTTACGGCGTCCACGATTATGATATTATAGTGAGTACCATATTTGTCAGCCTTTATC
>CAJHIS010000076.1 GCA_905067555.1 Candidatus Argoarchaeum ethanivorans | reverse complement strand
ATTATTTTTGTATGCAGAATTTTGTCACCTTCTCACGTAATGTGTTTATACCACTTACCCGCGTGTGTCGTAATAATTGCGCTTATTGTGGGTTTAAGCGTGAGATAAATGATAAATGTGTTCTGCTTGATAAACAGAGTGTTGTACGTTTGCTTCGTCGTGGTGCTGCAAGATCATGCACTGAAGCATTGTTTACTTTTGGCGAGCAGCCCGAGGAAGTTGATGGTTTTTCAGATAGATTAAAAAAGATTGGTTTCGACTCTTTTATTGATTATCTACTCGAATGTTCCAAAATTGCCATTAAACTTGGTTTACTTCCTCACACCAATGCCGGGGTGCTGCCTGATACTGATCTTCTCAAGATGAAGTCGGTTAATGCAAGTATGGGTTTAATGCTTGAAACAGTTGCCAACCTGAAGGCTCACAACGATTCTCCTGGTAAAAATCCGAGGGAGCGGATTAGATTTATTGAAACTTCAGGCAGGTATCGGATTCCATTTACTACAGGAATTCTTGTTGGCATTGGTGAAGACGAAAACGATCGCATCAACTCGCTCAAAGTCATTGCTGGTATCCACCGCCGTTATGGACACATTCAGGAAGTGATCATCCAGAATTTTTCACCAAAACCAGACACCCGGATGAGTGATGCACCTATCCCCTCCACCGGGGTGATGCTTCAAACCGTGTCTCTTGCACGTGATATTCTGCCACCTGATGTAGCAGTGCAGGTCGCACCAAATCTGATTCATCCAAAAATTCTCATAGAACACGGTGCTTGTGATCTTGGTGGCATATCCCCAGTAACGATTGACTATATCAATCCTGAAGCAGCATGGCCCAATGCCAGAGAGCTTGCGGATGCTGCTGGTGTACCACTTCGAGAGCGACTCCCGATTTACCCAAGATACATTAAAGCTGGCTGGTACAGCAAGGAAATCAAACCTCTTATCGACAGGCTTGCAGACAAAGACGGATTTAGAAAAGTAGTATTCGTATAGAGAATGTAAGAACGTCCTCCCGGCGTTTTGCTACGAAACTATTCAACCTTTCATATCCAGCAGTTTATCTTGGCGCCCTTTTTTATTTTGTTCATCAAATTTCGTTCTTCTATAAACCTCATGGCTATATGTTGTGCGATCGGGTCGTTTTTGTAGGCATGAGCGCGCAATCGATCGATTTTGTTCTGGTTGATACCAGTAACCTTGGATAGTAGTTTTGTCATTGTTTTTGTTGTAAGCGAGCTTGGATTAATGTTTTTTGTATCTATATGAATCAAATATTCTCCAGCATTTTTGCGAGATTCCCATTGTTTGATTTCTTCAAGTTTTTCAGGTGAATATTTTCCTGTTATTCGATGTGGTGGGCAATATTCAGTACTGATAGGATATATGCCGCAGTATTCCGGACGCACTTGATTGGCATGTATCACACAACTGCCTGTTTTGAGATTTTGAAAAACTGCACAACTTCGTTCTGTAGAACCACACACTCCGTGGTTGCGTTTATAATTTCCTATACGTTGAAAAATGCAGCTCGAACACACCCATTTTTTCACCTTTTTTTTGCACCAAAGGGAAAATCGTCTGGATTAAAAATTGTAAAATCAAGTATTGCAAGTGGACTAAACAACCTGAAAATCAACAAGTTTTCGTCGAATCCATAGAGCTGAATGGCGTCAGCATATCCCTTTTCCACCAGTTTTTTTATCTCCCCCGGGAAAAGCAGCACGTCATTAGAATATTGTACTCTTGTATCATCAATGTCGTCTACACGCATTCCTAAAAGTTCTAACAGTGCTGGTGGGATAGGCGATGTACAGCACATACCACAACCAGTGCAATTTAAAGCGTTCACATCTTCCCAGTTTCTCGTTTATGAGTCATAATTCTTTCTCTATACTGGGGCGCTGTCACATTACGTGGCGTTCGGGTGCCTGACCAAACTTCGCGATCCAATAACTATTTTTAATCAGTCAAGCCGCCAGTTGTAACAGAGAATATCGCTTCACCCTCTGGCAGATTTGGAGAATCTACCAGCCGTGCAATACGTTTTTCTCCTTTTGACTTGCGAAGGTAAATTCGAAACGTTGATGTGTGCCCCACGATGTGTCCACCAATGGGTTTTGTCGGGTCTCCGAAGAATGCATCCGGCTTGGACATAACCTGGTTTGTAACAACAACCGAAGCGTTGTTTAACCCGGAAAATCGCATGAGATCATGCATGTGTTTGTTGAGTTTTTGCTGTCGATCTGCAAGTGTACCGCGTCCAACATACTCTGCTCTAAAGTGTGCGGTGAGAGAGTCCACGATTAACAGGCGCACAGGATGTTCTGTACTTTTAAGTTCTTCTGCAAGCTTTGATGCTGCATCGACAAGAAGTATCTGATGATTGGAATTGTACGCATGGGCTACATGTATCTGTTTTAAGAACTCTTCAGTTTCAAGCTCAAGCTCAAGTTTTTCTGCTGCCCCATCAACCATGTGTGCAATCCTTTCAGGTCTAAACGTGTTCTCTGTATCTATTATTACAACAGAACCGTTCAACCCGTGATGTTCAACTGGAAGCTGTGTGTTGACAGCAAGTTGATGTGCTACCTGCGTCTTACCTGAGCCAAA
>CAJHIS010000075.1 GCA_905067555.1 Candidatus Argoarchaeum ethanivorans | reverse complement strand
GATGAAAAACGAAAGATAGTACTTCCTTATGAAATTATTGAAAAAATTGGCATACAGCCGTATGATAAACTAATTTTGGGAGTGAGAGACAATATAATCACCCTCACAAAACAAAAGAGAAGTGTATTTGATATGCAGCTTAAAGAGGTAGTAGCAGGAACTGTCAAAAAAGCTTTGTTTTTTGAGCGTAGTATCGATAAAGCGGGTAAAAAAGACATGCCGGTGAATAGATGAAGTATGCTTTTGATACAAACATCTATCAAATATGGCGTAACATCAACGATCCAGCACTTCAAAAAATTTCAAATAACCATACTGTTCAAACTATTAAAAAATATTTTCTTGATGTGGAAGCAGGCACAACACTATTGATTCCTCGTGTAATCCTGACTGAACATCTGGTTTGGATTGCTAAAAATGAAGGCATAGATGTTGCTTTTAATGTTTTGGAGATTTTTATTAAATCGCCATGGCAGATTATTTATGAAAATGAAGAACTACACAGGAGAGCCATAGATATTGGAAGCAGATATGGAGGACTTGGCGCTGCAGATTTATTATTGGCAGGGGTAGCAAAACAGGAAAATGCCACAATAGTAACCATGGACCGGGATTTCAATCGCTTAAAAAGTGAAGTAAATGTAATTTTGTTAGAATCTATAACGGATTTAATTTAGAAGCTCTGTACTTGAGATTAAGAATGGTCAAACACATAGAGTGATGGAAGTAACAGATGCTCAGACAAGTCATACAAGTTCATCGAATCAGAGATTTGCTGATTTATGCCAGAGATAACAAGATATATGAGATAGAAGAAGCTAAAGATATTATTAAGGAATTGATCGATGATGTTAAGATTTGCAGAAATATCCTCAAAGACAAAGTACTCTGATGTTGAGGACTTGATGAAGGAAGCAGAGAACTTAGACCCTGACAATGAGGCACTTCAAATAAGTATCGACAGTTATCGTAGAACTGGCAATCCTCTTGATTTGAAGGTTATAATGGATTTTTTAAAATGGAATCGTAAGTTAAGGCCATAAAATATCAATAGAAAATCGGTACACCCTCAAAAGATCCTGGTTTTGAGTTTAGTCTGGCGATAATATACATTGTGCTTCGAAAAAAATAAATATTCAAAATAGTCTAAGCCGAAGTGCTGGACACGCCCCCAGAGGCGTGACTCTAAGAAGGGAGAACTCATCCCTTCACATTTTTTTACAAACCAACATTGTCTGAAGCATCTTTTTATACAGTTAACCACTAATTGGTACTTTGAGGGTAAGATTTATGCAGACATTTCAATCATCGACAGTAAGTCCACGTGTGAAGGGCATAGAAACAGAAACGCTTATCATGTTATCAAAAATCTCTGAGCAAAAAGATTTTTTAAATCGTATATTAAAAAAATATAATATAAAAAAACCAGATGATATCGAAAAAATGATCGAGCGAGGAGAAATAGAGGAACATCCATGCTATGAGGATTACCTTTCAGCACTTTCTTATAAACAGAATATAAAAGACCTTAAAAAAATGCTTGATAACCTCATAAGGAAAATATGATGCACAGGTTAATCGTCATTGCCAGATGTGCTGGAGAGTGCCATCAGGTATCTTAAGTGAGGCACCGATAATTTACAGCGATAAAGTGAGACTTATTTTTATTGATGGTTCCTATATGGATATCAGGTATCCCTGTGACACGAAGTATTCGTTTCACTGGCAGCGGAAGAATGAAATATTCAGAATAGATACTGCACCACATCACCGTAAACTTTCGACCTATCCAAGACATGTGCATGCAGGAAAAGAAGATTGTGTAGTAGAGGATACAGTAACAAGAATTAACAACACCATAGAAGAAAATGTTAGATGCGTTCTTGAGTTTGTGGATAAAAAATTGAAAAATAGTTGAAATGTATAGACAGAGTTCAAAGATACACCCTTTGTTTAGTTAGACCGCTGCAAAAGAAGCCATTTGGTTTTTAAGATATTTTTTGCTATAGGCGGCCTCCTTGCCATGGCATACTTTGTGCTTCGAAAAAAGTGAAGTGACAAAATAGAAGGGAGCTAATCCCTTCACCTTTTTTTGAATTTTTAATATGTTTTTTTGATGCTAATAGTTAATCTACGAAACCATTATATGTTACAGTGTTTAATATTGATTTATGCCTATTAAGTTCTATAATATTCAAATAGTCATCGAAAAAGAAGAAGATAACGGCTATTATGCATATTCACCTAATCTCCCGGGATGTTTTTCTAACGGGGATACAATAGAAGAAACTAGAGCGAATATGTATGAAGCCATCCAGTTACATCTGGAGTCTCTTTTTGCCCATTCTGAGCATTTTCCATAGGTTGAACATCCGGCGTTGGTTGAAACAATGAGCATTGGAATACCAGAATGACAAGATTAAATCCTACCACTGCAAAGAAATTGACAAAATTTTTAAAAATCCATAGCTACTGTGAAGATAGACAATCCGGAAGCCATCTGACCCTTAGAAATGATACTAAACACAAATCTATAACAATTCCGGTGCACCCTTCAAGAAAAATAGGCAAAGGACTATTAAAGTATATTCTCAACGAAGCTGGATTTACAGTTGAGGAATTTAATAAAGGAGA
>CAJHIS010000074.1 GCA_905067555.1 Candidatus Argoarchaeum ethanivorans | reverse complement strand
TTCGCAATCAAGAATCAAAGGTTACCGGTATTTCTGCACAACGAAATTGTGCGGTTGCCATTATATTTCCACATACGAAGTGTACAGTTCTGCACAAAGAAGTTGTGCAGTTACTGATATTTTTGTAATATTTTATACAGTGTATCTCTTCTTGCTGCCTGCCGTCCAAGTTTGTGCACAATATGCACTATTTCTTTATTTGATATCTTATGAAATACAGTTCCTGCTGCACGTACCACATTCTCTTCGATCATTGTTCCGCCGAGATCATTTGCTCCAAAACATAACGCAAGTTGTGCTACTTTACTCCCCTGCGTAACCCATGAAGCCTGGATATTAGGTATGTAATTATTGAGAATAATTCGTGAGATGGCAATGGTACGAAGGTAGTCAACCCCGCAAGCAAGCTTGAACATGCCTTCAAGAGCGGTATTTTTTTCCTGGAATGTCCATGGTATAAAAGCTGTAAATCCTCCTGTCTTCCGCTGTATATCTCTGATGCGAATTATATGACGAATGCGCTCGCTGAGTGTTTCTATATGCCCAAAGACCATCGTAGCAGTTGTTGGAATGTCAAGCTCGTGGGCTGTTATCATAACCTGTCTCCATGTTTTCCAACCCACTTTATCTGGTGAGATGCTGCTTCGCACACGATCATCAAGTATTTCAGCACCTCCGCCTGGTATCGAATCAAGACCTGCATCATGCAGTCGGGAGATTACCTCTCTAATAGAACAGTGGTTCATCTTTGCGATATATGCTATTTCTGGTGGCGAAAGGGCATGAAGCTGAACCCCTGGAAATCGCTGTTTCAGTGTTACGAGCATATCCTCGTAGAATTCAAATGGAAGACGTGGATGAAGCCCGCCCTGCAAGAGTATTTGCGTGGCGCCAAGGTCTACTGCTTCCTGCACCTTGAAGATCAGCTCTTCTGTATTGAGCACATAAGCTTCGTCTGAATCTTCTTCTCGATAGAAGGCACAAAACTTGCATTTTGAAGTACACACGTTCGTGTAATTAATATTTCGATCTACTACAAATGTAACGATGTCACCAGAGGTATGTTTTCGCAGGTAGTTAGCAGTTTGCCCGATAAGATGGAAGTCACATTTTTTATAGATTTGTAGTGCATCTTCTTGCGAAATATCTTCCCCGGCAAGTACATTTTCAATGACTCCGGACATATCATTTGTACCATTCATGACCCTGGATAATATTACATTCTGCACAGAGTTTCAACACTCAATGAAACGTATTAACTTTATGCTAAAAAAGCTTCATCCCGAACGTACATATTATGAACTCTCTGGTTTTTTCGACATCAGCTCGAAGCACATACAAAATAAATAGCTTGACTTTTTGAAACAGCCTTTTCTATCTTTTTACCAGTTCGATTATCTGTTCAATAGTAAGCAATTCCTGCTCTCCAGTGCTCATTTTTTTAAAAGCAAGTTTGCCGGATCTAACCTCATCCTTTCCAACAATCACAACAAAGTCTGCGCCTGTGCTGTTTGCATAGCTCATCTGGTCTTTGATTCTTCTTCTCATCACATCCATGTTGACTGTTGTGTACTCTCGAAGTTTTTTTGTGATTTTTACTGCATCAACACGCGTATCGTCAAAGTACACCACATGGAGCAGTGTGGTTTTGGGCACATCTATAGCACATATTTCCATTATGCGATCAAAGCCAATCCCAAAACCAGTCGAAGATGTGACACTGCCTCCGAAAAGCTGGGCTAAACTGTAACTGCCTCCTCCACACACCTGGTTCTCTGCACCAAGTCCCTCGCAGTATATTTCAAACACCATGCCAGTATAATAATCAAGCCCGCGTGCAATTCCAAAATCCACGACATATTTAACATTTAGTGCATCAAGCAGTGAGATGACTTCTTCAAACTGGTTTAACTCTATAATATCTCCAACGATTTCCCTTGCTTTTGGAATGGCATCTGCACCGGAAAGATTTATCAGCAACAAAAGTTTCTCACATAACGATATCGGTGCACCAATTTGTTTCAGATAGCTCTTGAGTGCGGGCTCGTCTTTTTTATCTACGAGGTGCATGATCACAGCCTGCTGGTCCGTATCGAGCATGTTAGTGATCGTACGGATGATTCCAAGATGTCCTACGTGAAGTTCACCTTCAACTTCAACGCTTGAGAGCATCTCTACAGCAAGTGCAATAACTTCAGCTTCAGCTTCGGAATGATTGCTTCCAATTAACTCCACCCCAAACTGCCAGAACTCTCTGAAACGCCCCTTCTGTGGGCGCTCGTATCTAAAACAATTATCAAAATAGAACAGCTTGCAGGGTTTTGTTGATACTTGAAGTGCTTCGACATACAGGCGCATTACAGGTGCTGTTAACTCCGGACGAAGAGCCATTTCCCGGTTTCCTTTATCGGCAAAATTGTAGATCTCGCCAAGAATCGCATCACCTGATTTAACTGTAAAAAGTTTGAGCTGTTCAAAGGTTGGGGTTTTAACCTCACTGTAGCCCCACCGTTTTACAACATCTCTAAGCCTGGCTTCACTGGCACGCCTCAACCTCATCTCTTCAGGCAAAAAATCCCTTGTGCCTCGTGGTCGGTTAATCTTTACCATGCACTAAAAATTAAAATTTAACAACCTGTAAAATC
>CAJHIS010000073.1 GCA_905067555.1 Candidatus Argoarchaeum ethanivorans | reverse complement strand
AGTGGCAAGGATATTTATTCTTGACTCACTGCACAACTTCGTTGTGCAGAAGGCAACTCTTGATTGCGAAGCAATCAAGTGCAGAAATACCGGTAACTCTCGACTACGAAGTAATCAAGTGTGTTTACACTTTTCCATACATTTAAAAAAACTTTGATGAAAGTGTGCATGGAGTCATGCTGCACACTTCTTTATTCTCACATCGTTCACAGGGTGCATCCGAAGGTTTTTCAGGTAGTACCTGCTTGCGGTAGATCTTTTGTATCTTATGCAGTATTTGCAGTGCCATCCTTCGCTCTCTCGTATGTATTTTTATTTCACGCAGCCTGCCGTATCCCAAATATTCAACAAAGCCCCGATTTACAACGGTATCGTAAGCGTCTTCTATTAACAGGGCATAACCTGCAAGACTCAGCCGTTCAAACCACCACACTCCATTCTCGGGCGGCTTTCCAGTTCGAATAAGGCTTGGTGCAAGCTCGTCCTCTATCTTTATAATCTTGTTTGGTGTGCCTGTGAGATTGTGTTTTTCTGAACGCAGAGTAGGTTCTGTTGTGTATGGTGTAATACTTAGCAGCAGCTTTTTCTTGTCTTCCCTGATGTGATCAGATAATCCTTGTGCAATTGTTTTTATATCGAGTTCATTAAGGCATGCAGTCAGTTCCTGCGAGGTGGTCTTTTCAAAAATCTGTGGATAAATGTGCGGCAGCTCCTGTGAAATATCACAGAAGGCTTGCCTGATATCTTCCTCTGACAACTCGTCTGTTATTATATCCGGAAGTAGATGTGAAAGCTCTTTTAATAATAATGACTTCAAACCTGGTTTCACTTCTGTTTCCCGTGTTTGCTCAAAATATATCTTACGAGGGCAAATATAATAACTTACAAGTTGTGAAACGCGGACATGAGACTGATCCACACGAACTCACCGTTAGAACTTTTTGCCGTGTTCTGTTATTCAGTTTTTTTGGAGAATGTTATTTTCCCGTAACATGTTGGAAAAGGATCTTTTTCTGATCTGGATACTTCCTCTTTTACGTCAAGCCCGGTGAGTTTACCAAGGGCGCCCTCGATATACCCTTTCGTAACTTTGCATAATATTGGCCGCTTTGTAAATTCAATTCCTACTATCCTCTGGAGCACACAGTTTACAATCTGGATATTTGTAACTGTTTCACCCTCTTTTCCAACAAATCCTTCGAGGATGCCGATAGTGTAGTTGTCGCCCCTGATGGTGTGCTTTTTAAGTATTTCCAAAGCTTGCACAGGGTCATACCCGGTTCCTTTTTTGGATGCAAAAGCCTCGCCGAGTTTTCTACCTGTGTTGTAGAATATTTTCCTTGCAGTCTCCTCTCCGAATTCATTGATTATTTCATCAGCAAGTCCTCTGAGGATGTATGCTTCTCCTGCCCTTGAATATCTAACTTCATAATCGCTGATTTCATCATTCATTTTTTTTACCTCCTATTTCTTCTTTTTCATATAGCGCCTCAATCGCCTCTTCCGGTGTGCCAATCTTCTCTATTTTTCCAAGTGACATAAATGCTACGCGGTCACACACCGTTTTTACAAAGTCGATGTCATGAGAGATTACAATGATTGTTGTATCAAGCTCTGTCCTCACTCGTTTTACTGTGTTTGCGACTGTTGCTCGTGTTATTGGGTCCATCGTGCCAGTGGGCTCGTCAAGGATCAGGATTCGTGGCTCCTGTATCAGTGCGAGAGCAAAGATTGCGCGTTGCCGTTCCCCCTCGCTAAGGTCTGCAGGCATTCGATCAAGCACTCCATCTATTTCATCAGGTTCAAAGCCAACAGCCTCCATCGTTTGTTCTGCTGAGAATTTTGCAAGTTCATCCGGAAGGTCGGGAACTGCCCCTGTCAGGTTTTCACGTACTGTCTTGAAGCTGAATAAACCATATTCTTGGTGAAGAACTGCCATATGCTCTTTGGCACGACCACGTCCGGGGCTTGACACACCCATGTTTACCCAATCTTCCCCCACACGCATCTGGCAGTAGCCTTTATAACCAGCATATTCTGGGGCAAGCCCTGCAAGTATTTTGCTAAGTGTTGTTTTTCCTGCACCACTCATGCCAACGATGCCAAAAATTTCGTTTTCGTTTACTGCGAAGCTGACGCCATCAACGGCTTTTACGATTCCGCGGGTAAGCGAGTAATAGTATTTCTTAATATCTTTTGCATCTATTATTGGAGATCCGATATGTTCCACTTCTCTTTCTTCTAATTCTTCACCTGTTTCAAGATAGTTTTTGATAACATCCTCTGGGCTACCTTCTGCAACAATCTTTCCTTTATCAAGTAGTATCGCTCTTGTTGTAAGTCTTTTTACTGTTTCATACCAGTGCGAGGTGAGTACCATTGTCCTGTGACCATCTTTAACATTGGCCTGGATGGTAGATTCTACCTGCATTGCTGTTTTCGGATCAAGAGTTCCCGTCGGCTCGTCTGCGAGGAGTAATACTGGTTCCATTGCAAGTTGTCGTGCCAATACTACCCGCTGTTTTTCTCCACCACTCAGGTCGTTTGCTATGTACAGTGTACGGTGAACCATGTTCAGTGCAGTCAAGAGCTCAACTGATTTGTTGACGGCATCCGCTGATGTGTAATTGCGTTCAAGCAGTGGTTTCATTATGTTTTCAAGTACAGTGTCGCTGCCATACAAATTGAATGTGCGTTGAAGCATTATTGCTATTCGCTGCTTGATCAAGTTCACATAATGTTTGTTTTTATCTGACCAGAAGTCAATATCTTTTTTTATGAAGGTATCCCCGCATGTACAGGTTTGTCCTGCTTTACCTGGTGGTTCGATTTTTTCACAGGAGGGACATATTGCT
>CAJHIS010000072.1 GCA_905067555.1 Candidatus Argoarchaeum ethanivorans | reverse complement strand
AGGTACTACGGTTGGTGGAGGAAAAGCTTTCCCATCTGTTGTAGCCTTCACAAAAAAAGGAGAGCTCTTAGTAGGAGAGCCAGCGCGCAGACAAGCAGTAAGCAATCCTGAGCGCACAATTACCGCGATTAAACGAAAAATGGGAACAGACTACAAAGTAACCATTGGCAATAAAAAACACACACCACAGGAGATTTCATCTTTCATCCTGCAAAAAATAAAAAAAGATGCTGAAGCATTTCTTGGAGAAAAGGTAGAAAAAGCGGTAATAACTGTTCCAGCATACTTTAATGATAACCAGAGACAGGCAACAAAAGATGCAGGAAAAATAGCAGGACTGGATGTGGTACGAATCATCAATGAGCCGACAGCAGCTTCGCTTTCTTATGGATTAGAAAAATCTGGTGAAATGAAAATACTTGTCTTTGACTTTGGTGGGGGAACACTGGATGTGACCATAATGGAACTTGGAGATGGTGTATTCGAAGTAATATCAACATCCGGTGACACACAACTTGGCGGTACAGATATGGATGAGAAACTCATCAACTACATAGCCGAGGAATTTAAAAAAGAACATGGTATTGACCTGAGAAAAGACAAAATGGCAGTGCAGAGACTGAAAGATGCTTCAGAAAAAGCAAAGATAGAGCTTTCATCTGCAATGAGCACAAGCATCAACCTGCCATTCATAACTGCTGATGCCAATGGACCCAAGCACCTTGAGATGGAAATGACCAGGGCAAAACTTGAAGAAATTGTGAAAGACGTAGTGGAGAAGTGTAAAGGATCGATCACACAGGTTCTTGGTGATGCCAAATTACAACAATCAGATGTTGATAAAATCATCATGGTAGGCGGACCAACACGCATGCCAATCGTACAAAAATTTGTAGAAGGCGTTATAAGCAAACCAATCGAAAGTGGTGTGGACCCAATGGAATGTGTTGCATTCGGGGCAGCCATACAGGGTGGAGTGCTTGCAGGTGAAGTAAAAGACATAGTACTTCTTGATGTTACACCACTGACACTTGGAATCGAAACCCTTGGTGGAGTCAGGACAGCATTAATCGACAGAAACACGACCATACCAGCAAAGAAAAGCGAAATATTTTCAACAGCAGCAGACAGTCAGACAAGCGTGGATATTCATGTACTCCAGGGAGAGCGCCCGATGGCTGCCGACAACATATCACTTGGAAAATTCACACTCGTGGGAATACCAATGGCGCCAAGAGGTATGCCGCAGATAGACGTCACCTTTGATATTGACTCAAATGGCATACTTCATGTGACGGCAAAGGATATTGGAACAGGCAAATCTCAGGATATGACTATTTCTGCACCGCTTAAGATGTCGGAAGACGAAATCGATGGAAAAATAAAAGATGCAGAGGAGCATGCGAAAGAAGACGAAAAACGAAAAGAGTTAATAGAGGTCAAAAATCAGGCAGACTCTCTTGTGTATACAACAGAAAAAACCATCAGCGAACTTGGCGAAAAGGTTCCGGAAGACCAAAAAACAAAAGCCGAAGACGCGGTAAAAAAGCTCAAAGATGCGATTAAAACCGATGATGTAGACACGATAAAATCAGCAATAGAAGAACTTACAAAAGAAATGCATGCACTGAGTCAGATTCTTTACCAGCAGGCACAGGAGGAACAGGCACAGGAGGAACAGGCACAACAGCAGCAAGCACAGGAAGAGCAGGCACCGGAAACTGGAACTGAAAGTACAACAACTGGTGATGAAGAAAAGGTGGTTGATGTTGACTACGAAGAGGTGGATAACAACAAGTAACATTCACCTGTATATTTTATTTACATAAATAAAAATTGTTATTGATAGAATTTTGGATACTGGATTTACTGCCAAAAATAAATCAAACAAAATCGTATTAACATTAATCACAGCGTTGGGAAACTAAACGTCACCATCACAAAGCACAATTACCGTATGTACGAAGGTGAAATTAACGTTTATCCGGTAATCTCGATCGATTCAACGAGTGCAGAGCATAACGAATACCTACTTGGTGAAAACGTCTCTGCGAAGGCAGAGGGGCTTTCTCCGAATATGAATTACACTATCTAGAAGAAGCTTTTCCAGTTCCCCGTGCTTCTCTGCAGCGAAAAAAATTATCTCACGATTGCACAAAAACAACCACAACTTACCGGATCGTGTTCATTTTTTTTATCATTCATTTTACCGATTGCAGTTTTAGTACTAAAAACCTAAATTTTCAATAGGAGGTTTTTATGTATGATTTAATCATTATTGGAGGAGGGCCTTCTGGATCGGCTGCTGGTAGAATTGCAGGAAAGAATGGGTTAAAGACACTCCTGATTGAAAAAGAAATATTTCCAAGATATAAACCATGTGGTGGGGGCCTCTCAGAACAAGCAATGTCACATCTTGATTTTAAAATTCCTAAAGCTATCATTGAAAGAGATATATTTGGTGCGAGAGTTCACTTCAGAGGTCGAGTTGTTGAACAGCATAAAGATTACAGGATAGCGGTCTTAACACGTAGAAGTGTTTTGGATAATTTTTTACTCGAGAAAGCTAAAGAAACCGGAATTCAAATAAAAATGGGAGAAAAGATCATTGATTATCGGGAAAATAATGATTATGTAGAAGTTTTTACTAATGATAACATGTATAAGTCGAAATTTGTCATTATCGCAGAAGGTTCGCATGGTAAATTAAAATATAAAATTCGAAGAAAAGATAAAAAAAATGAATATGCAATAAGCATTGTTGCAGAAATTGAAGAAGATGGTGAAGTAATAGATAAATATATACATAACGCTATCGATCTTCACTTTGGATATTTCAAACATGGTTATGGGTGGATATTTCCACATGAAAAATATTTTTCAGTGGGAATAGGTGGATTGGCAAAAAGCTTACCTCATCCAAAAAAGAAAATGTTAGATTTTTTAAATGAAAATAACTTTATCAGTAATTGTAAGTTGCATTCCCATATAATTCCTGCCGGGGGCATCAAAAGAAGGACAACAAGTCCAAGAGTCATCTTAAGTGGGGATTCGGCTGGATTTGT
>CAJHIS010000071.1 GCA_905067555.1 Candidatus Argoarchaeum ethanivorans | reverse complement strand
AAAAATTTAGGCAACTATCAGACACAACGGGGGTCTTGATCATGCATGCGATTCCACCCCGCTCATCCATTTTGGAACGATCAAGCGACCCCATCTTCTTCGATCCATGTACGGGCAGGTCATAATCACAGAGGTGGTGCACCGGGAATTAGTAACAGAAAGAATCAATATTGGTGACGGATGCCAATCTTTTTGGAAAAGGCGATTGGGGACTATTATATTAATTTCTGAGATTAAAAGAAAGGGGCGCACATCCAATCTCTATCTACCATATTTTGATTTATATTCTCTTAAAGCACGTTTTGATGAGTGCCACACTCTTCCAATCTTAACTGCATCCAAAACTCCTTGTCTAGCTCGCAGGCTCAAGTATTCCTGAGAATATGTAGTATCCTTGCCAAGTTCTTTCAGAGGTAGCAATTCATCAATTCCACCGAAGATTGATAGATACATTGTGATACTCTCATCCAAAGCTTTTGCAATGAAGTGCACAAATGGAGAAAGGTTTCCATTATCTGCTAACTTAAGAAATCTGTAATATTTTCTTCTATTCTCTATTTTTAGTATTATTGGGGGAAAATTTTTGGAAATAAAGTATAAATTTGTCAGTAACCGTGCTACTCGCCCATTACCGTCTATGAATGGATGAATCTCTACAAATCTATGATGGAGGAAAGCAGCAGTTTCGATAGGATGCATGTTACTTTGACCAATCTTATTGATCAATTCATCCATTAATTTGATGACTTTTGACCAGTCGGGTGGTGTTTTTATCGCACCGGTTATTCTTACATTTTTGGTCCGATATTTTCCTGCCTCTTCAAGAATACCAGCGGTAACAATTTCATGAATCTGCTGTATAACAACATGATCTATTTCTTTATTGCTTTTTGCTATATCTTCCAATAAATCAAATGCCTTTGCATTATTTGTAGCCTCAAGATGCTCTTTTAATGATTTCCCGCTGACTGTTATACCCTCTTCAAGAACAAGCTTTGTCTCTGAAAGCGTAAGGGTGTTACCTTCTATTGCATTTGAATGGTACGTATGGTAAAGACAGTACTCTCTATTCAGTTCTTCTACAGTATCTGCTGGTAGTGGGCGTTTTGAATTTAACATTTGAATTTTTTCGTTAATACGTGAAAGGATACTTTCTTGAATCAATGAAGTGCTGGTATTGGTATTGGACATAATTTACCATATCAGATATAGGATATAATGATATCTATATATCGGTATCGGTGAAATTTTGGATCGACCGATATCAATGACCACCATTCAACAAACTTGGTGTATAGAGAATTATAAACGCAACCGTGTTCTCTCGTTACTGAAATTCGATACATGTTTTCTATGCACTCGATTGCTTCGCAACTTGATTACTTCGTAATCAAGAGTTGTTTTCTGCATACTCCGTGTGTAGTTCTGCAAAGCGCAGCTTTGCAGTGCTTACGCAATCGAGAACTATTTCCGCACACGGAGTGTACAGTTCTGCATAACGATGTTGTACAGGAGTGGAAAATTCGGGTTAAATCGTAAAGTATATCGTTGTTCTTGGAAGTATACATTATCAACATACTTTAAACGTGGTGATTAAATGGAACGAATGACAGAACAGGAGATGCTTCGGGCAATATCTCACTGCTTTAAATGCAGGCTGTGCAGTATTGCAGATTTTCATGGCTCTGGAGAAAAATGGTTGGAATTATGCCCAAGTGGCTCTTACTACGGTTTTAACTCTTTTTATTCACCAGGACGTCTTGAACTGCTACGGGAGATTCTAACAGGAGAGATCAACGAAAAAACAGAGATGCTTATGAAAGTAGCTTTTGGGTGCCAAGTGTGTGGTGCCTGTTATGAGCGGTGCAAAGAAGTATCAAAGGTGGAGCTTGATAATGCAAAACTCTTTGAGGAGCTTCGAGCGATTCTTGCAGATAAGGGGTGGATTTTAGAGGCACACACGAAGATTAAAGAGCACATTGACGAGACCAATAACGCGTATGGGGTAAGTGAAAAAGTGGAGTATTCTACAACAGGTAGCGATGTGATTTACTTTGTGGGATGTACTGCACGCTATCGGGAGGAGGATATTTCAACGTCAATGATCAAAGTACTTGATGCAAGTGGTGTTGGCTATACTGTGCTTGCTGATGAATGGTGCTGCGGCTCAACACTGCTTCGAACAGGACAGGTGAGCGCAATAGAAAGCCTCATAACGCATAATGTTGAAGAGATAAAGAAAATAGGCGCAAAAACGATGGTATTTACCTGCCCGGGATGCCTTAAGACATTTAAAGAAACCTACCCTGATATGGGGATAGAACTTCTGCATGCATCAGAATACATCAACATGCTCATCGATGGGGGAAGACTTACTCCAAAGAATCTTAATACGTCCATGCCTTATCACGATCCATGCCATCTTGGGAGGCATCTTGGGATTTATGATGCACCAAGAGAGACGTTAAAAAGAATTGGAGTGAACATTGAAGAGCTCCCGCGAAATCGCGCTAATGCGTGGTGCTGCGGCTCGGGCGGCGGCGTAAAATCAGGCTTTCCAGATTTTGCAAAATGGACGGCTGATGAACGCGTGAGTGAGATTAGAAAAACCGGCTTCGATGTGGTGGCATCAGCATGTCCATTCTGCAAGAGAAACTTGCAGGATAGTGGAGTGAAGGTGTTCGATCTTGCAGAACTGGTCAGTCAATCGCTGTTATGAGGATGAGAAGATCGACAAAATCACCGTCCTCACAAAGGAGCAGAAGGAGATTATTGAGAAGCTGGGGTTTGAAGGGGATTGTTTTGGGGTGTAGCCTATAAAACTCGGAAAGTCAGGTGATAAAGCCATAGATGCTGCTTATTCAAGAGACCAGCACTGGAGCTTTGTTGAGCCAAATTTTCAGGTTGCATTTTCCTGATAAACGTCTCTTCCAGCGTCTCAAAGCATTCCAAATCAAGTGATCCATGGATGCGATCATTGTACCAATCTACAAAGGAAAGAGCTGTATCAAACCGCCATCTATGTCCCTTATACTCCTGAAACCGCCGCTCGATCTTACCGTTTGTCTGTGGGTTATTCCGCTTGAGAATGGAATGTGTTTGATCCCTTGAGAGTATGGATTTTGGAAGAAGAAACAGACCTGTCAACGTTTGCCACAGCAACAGTTACATTGTCTCTTGCACATTTCACGGTTTTTCAGTTATTGTCTTGACAATTCTTGTTGA
>CAJHIS010000070.1 GCA_905067555.1 Candidatus Argoarchaeum ethanivorans | reverse complement strand
CTTACTAAGATGCCGATAAAGCCCATCGATTTTGGAGATTCTGCGGAAATTGGGATGTATAAAAGCATAATAGACCGCGTACAAACAATTGTCGATCTCAAGAGGGAATTATCTACCTATCAGGAATGTTTTCAGGAACCAATCCTAAAATTGGAATCGCCAGAGCCGTTTCCAACGATTTCAACTGAAAAGATTATAGGCGCACTGGATGAAAGTGAAAAAAGGAATCTCCGGACGTCTTCGCAATTAAAACCAATTTATGCCGATGACAGCTTTGTTTTAAGGAGAACAAATGAAGTGATCATGAATATAGATCAGAGTGAAACAGATTTTGAATACACTTTGGTTTTGGTTGGGAAAAGCAAAAGAACCATCAAGATAGATGGGGAAAAAGAGATCTTGAACTTTTTAGAGAAGATTTTGGATGAAAATTATAGGGGCAGGTCCTGGAGGGAAATTGAAGAGAAAATTATACTCCCGGATACCGTACAATCTTTCAAAAGGAAGTATGTGGAAATCAGGGATAAAGTACAGGAGGTTTTAGAGAATGTTCAAAAATTCCAGGGTGAAATCGATGAAACGGTGTGCAAATTATATGGAATTGAAAAGGATGAGGTAAATGTTGCTATAAGTAAGTTGTTTTAAATGTGAAATCTTTACCCCACAAAAACCATGTCAAAGTTCAATGTCGCATTGATTCAAGATATTTTTCAACAGATGCTGATGCAATGGCGCCATCGCCTGCTGCTGTTACCACCTGTCGAAGTGGTTTATCCCGGCAATCTCCTGCTGCAAACGCACCACTCATACTTGTTGCAAGATTTGCATCTGTTTTAATAAAGCCGCGCTCGTCCTTCTGGCAATCAATAAAATCAGTGTTTGGTTTTAAGCCTACAAAAACAAACACGCCATCAACTGCAATTTCCTGAATCTTTCCAGTTTTAACGTTCTTTACAACAACTGTGTTTACGGTTTCTCTACCTTTTATTTCTTCAACCACACTGTTCCATACAAACTCTATCTTTGGACTCTTAAAAACACGTTCCTGCAATATTTTCTCAGCCCTAAGCGCATCTCTTCTGTGAATTACATACACCCTGCTTACCATTTTTGCGAGAAATATCGCTTCTGTAATTGCAGTGCCGCCGCCACCTACTAAGGCAACATCCTTGCCTGTGAAAAAAAACCCGTCGCATGTGGCACAATACGACACTCCACGCCCGGTGTATGCAGTCTCACCAGGGACACCAAGTTTGCTTGGATGAGCTCCTGTGGCAATAACAACAGAACGTGTCGAGATCTTCTCACCATCGGTTGTGTGAAGTATCTTAACATCACCGGAATCTTCAATTTTTTCTATTTCCGCATAAGTTATTTCAAGTCCAAGACCTGCAACGTGCTCTTCAAATTTTTGAATTAACTCTGGTCCGGTGATCTTAGAAAATCCCGGGTAGTTCTCTATCACATCGGTGAGGGCAATCTGCCCACCGTAACCAAGTTTTTCAACAAGCATGGTGTTTAACATAGCCCGTTTTGCATAGATTCCGGCTGTAATACCTGCTGGACCTGCTCCAATAATAACAACATCATACATTTTTTACTGATTCCTCCAATCTACATTTTGCATGGTAAATAAACATTCTAACCTTATATTCATCTTTTGCTCCCCCGGTTTCAACACCAGATGCTGTATCAACTGCAAAAGGTTTTACGATTTTTACCGCATCTTCCACGTTTTGATGGGTTAACCCTCCTGCAAGAATTACTGGCAAGGACGACTTTTCTGTAATAGCTCTACTTATCTGCCAGTCGTGGGTTTTGCCTGTGCCGCCACTTCGTTTACTGATCTGGGTATCCAGGAGCACAGCGTCCACGTACTTTGATAAATTCTTGATGTGCTGGTGAAAGTTGTTGGTCTCTTCGATTGCTTGCTCCGGAATAGCTACTGTTTGTATAATGTTTATACCCTGTGCTCTAAGACTCTGTATTTCTTTAAGTAGTTTGTATGAGGTGAAATTGTGAAGCTGGATAACGTTTGGGTGAGCTGTGTATGCCATTTCAAAGACCCGTTCTGCAGTTTCAGGCATGATAACAAGCACGCTGTCAATAAAAGGTGGAACCTTTTTTATCAATTCCGAAGCAGCTCTAAGGGTGATATTACGAGGTGTATTTACAGGAACCTCTGTAATAAATCCCACAGCGTCACAACCAGCATCGATTGCAAGTTTTAGTTCACTTATGTTTTTGTTTCCGCAGATTTTAACACGAACTGTCATCAATTAAAACCTCGAGTACGGCAGGATCTCCAGCCTCTTTGACAAATTCTTTTAACTTTTTCAAGGCTCTGCCGCTATCAATAGTATTTTTTGCAATAACAAGTCCTTCTTTGAAGTTTTCTGCTTTTCCACCCAACATAATTGAAGCTGCGGCATTTAAAGCTATAATATCACGTTTTGCTCCACGCTCTCCAAGAAGCACTCTGATAATGTCTTTTGAGTTCTCAAGCGGCGTACCACCTTTAATGTCTTTGATTCGAGCTCGCTGTATTCCAAGCTCTTCCGGAGTTAGTGTGTAGCTTGCGATCTTTCCGTTATTAAGTTCTGTGATGTTTGTAGTGCCTGTAGTAGTAATTTCATCAAGTCCTTCCCCGTGTACTACCATGGCTCTCTCTGTTCCAAGAATATCCAGTGATGCTGCAAGAGTTTCACAAAGCTGTTGACTGAAGCATCCGATCAATTGTGCTTTAGCACCTGCCGGGTTTGTCAGTGGACCAAGAATATTGAACACGGTTCGTACACCAATTTCTTTTCGTAACCCTGCTACCCGTTTCATTGAAGGATGAAATACTGGTGCAAGCATGAAGCCGATGCCTGTTTTCTCAATACTCTGCTGTACTCTTTCAGGCGGCAGGTCAATCGTTACGCCCATTGTTTTGAGCAGGTCCGCACTACCGGATTTTGAGGTGATGGAATAATTGCCATGCTTGGCTACAGGTATGCCTGCCGAAGCAGTGATTATGGCAGCAGCAGTGCTGATATTAACAGTACCCTGTGAATCACCACCAGTACCACAGGTGTCTATGAGCGTCCCTTTCACGTCTGGGTGTATGATCCTTGCTGCTTTTCTCATACCTTCTGCAAGTCCTGCTATCTCCTTAGTGGTTTCGCCTTTCATTGCAAGGGCAATGAGAAACGCTGAGACCTGGGCATCAGTAGCCCCAGTGAATATTTTATGTATTGCATCTTCTGCCTCGTTCCTTGTGAGGTTTTCATGTTGTATGATTTTTTGAATATAGTTTTTCATAACCTGGTGCTCCACTTAATT
>CAJHIS010000069.1 GCA_905067555.1 Candidatus Argoarchaeum ethanivorans | reverse complement strand
TCATCAATGCAGAAGGAGAGATGCAGGCATCAATCAAACTTGCAGATGCTGCAAGGGTGCTGAACGAACAACCGGGAGCACTTTATATCAGAACGCTCCAGACGATCAAGGATGCGACTGAGGAGAAGGCGACGACGGTTGTGATTCCGCTGCCGATAGAGATGATGAGCGCGCTTGGGCTGGGTAAAGGGAAGGACTAAGATAAGTGGCACTGTCTAAAAATATAGTGATTTGTCACCGCGGAGAACGCAGAGGGCGCAGAGTTTTTAAGACTGATTCGATCCTCCGCGTTCTTTGCGTACTCTGCGGTAAATCACCCGGAGTATGCAGAGAGTAAAACAAGTACAGGACGCAATCGCGATGAAACATACCTCAATCCTTCCAACGCTCTTGCTGCTGGCGCTTCTCCTTCTCATGGCGCAGGCATGCACCGCGTCAGAGCCAGTGATCTATGTGATCGAGGTAGACGGCATGATCACAGCAGGCACTGATATGGAGATCGCCCGCGGCATCGAACACGCATCCGGGATGAACGCTGCTGCTGTGTTGATCGAAATAAACACCCCGGGCGGGCTTGTCGACTCGATGGATAGAATCGTATCAGAGATCGAACGTTCGGAGGTGCCTGTGATCACGTTTGTGCCAGAGGGAGCGCGTGCGTTCTCTGCAGGCGCATTCATCCTTTTATCAGGGCATATCGCTGCAATGGCGCCAGGTACGGCAACAGGAGCGGCAACACCGATTGGAATAACGCCAATAGGCAGAACATCGGTCGAGAACAAGACAGTCAACGCGTATGCAGCCAGGATGCGTGGAATCGCTGAGAACCGGAACCGATCTGCAGAGGTCGCTGAGAAGTTCGTGACAGAGGGGTTATCACTGACTGCTTGGGAAGCGCTGGAACATGGCGTGATCGATGTGGTAGCGTATGACAGGCGCGATCTTGTAAGCGCTGTTGATAACAGAACCGTGAACGTGAGCGGAGAATCAGTAACACTCCACACATTAGGTGCAGTCATAATCACGCAGGAACCAGGGTTTGCATCATCGATAGTCGCTCTACTTAGCAACCCGCAGGTTGCGTTTGTACTCTTCTTAATCGGGCTCTATGGGATCATCTACGGCCTCAAAGCTCCTGGGACGTACGTTCCTGAGATGGTCGGCGCGATATCGCTGATACTTGCGCTGTATGGCATGGGAATGTTTTCAGTCAGCACATTTGGTGTGCTATTGATCGTAGCCGGGATTATACTGCTCATAGCTGAGGTTTTAACACCAACATTCGGGATACTGACGGTTGGCGGCGCGATCTGCCTGATTCTTGGAGCTATCATGTTTCCGCAGGAGCCGTTCATGCCTTCTGAATGGATCAGCAACTTCATACACACAGTCTTCGCAATTGTAATTCTCTCTGTCGTGGTTATTGTAGCTGGTCTTGGTTTTGTTATGAAGACGAGGCTTACGAAACCAGTAACCGGGGTGGATGAACTGATCGGAGAAGTTGTCAAAGCAGAGACCGATATCGATCCAGGGGGAACCGTGCGCATTCACGGCGAGATATGGCAGGCGTCTGCGGCAGATCCTGTACTGAGAGGCGAGGACGTGGTGATCATGGATGTGGACGGGCTCACGCTGGTTGTTGAGAAGAGAAAACGATGAGTGTATTTTATTTTAGCAGCTTGGTACAAACAGATGGTGATTTGAAAAGATAGTTACATAGAACATGTCCCAACCTCTTCGCATTGGAATAAATTGAAAGGCATCTTTTAATAGGTATGGGACTTTCATTTTTTACAACTTTTATGCTAAATGTATTCCCACTATCCCTCTTTCATCACTAAGCATATCTGGTAATCCTATGGACGGTAATCCACTCATACCAAAATCTCTATTCACCCTTTCACGAAAATCATTCCATTTTCTTATGAATGCATTGTAATCGTCGACAGCGTTGTTCCAGTTTGTTTTAATTTCTTCTGGCACTTCACAATCCATATCTTTAATTGCTTCTTCTGGCTTTTTTATGAATGAATTGTAATACTCCTGCAACATATATCCAAAATTAAAAAAAACCAACTTTAAATCTTCTTCAGTTGTATCAAAGCGAGTAAATATTTCAGTCCAAAAACTAAAATACAGGTTCATAAGATCAACTGGTGGTTCTGGTATCTTTCCTTTAAATTCTTTCTTTTCCAATAGTTTTTAAATAACGAAATGAAATGTATATGGTTTAGTATACTTATCACTCGAACGTGCTATGAAAAATTTAAAACCATCCATGAAATTATTATCTTTAAACTCTTTTAAAAACCTTTTTGCAATTTTGTTATTTTTCCTTGTTTCTCTCCAATTTTTAGAAGGATTAATTATTTGACGAACAATAAAATGCCACATAACTAGCACCGCGGCTATACCTAAAAAAACAAATGAACCATACATAATTAAGGGAGGTAAATCAGTGCGATTAACTACTATACCTACAATAGCCGATATAATTAAAACAGCAGTCTTTATTGAGTTATCCATGCACAATATCCCTCTAAATAAAACTTACAACAAGAGTGGTATCAGTTTTATCTTAATCTATGAATGCATTATTAAAGCTTCGTCGTGCCTGCTCACAGTATTCCCCAACTGCTTTATCTCCTTCACGCTTCATTTTATCTGCCCACTTTTCAAGGTCTGCACTCTCGCTTTCCATTACATAGCTCTTGACTGCATCTATCGAGCGTTTAGTTTCCAGAGGAGCAAGCACATCCCCGGCTTTCTTATTGTATGCTATTACCTTTTGCAGGAGTTTTCTGTGATGGTTATAAATATCGAGCTTCTTCCCAAACACATCATCAAATATATTTTCTATGTATTTTTCATACCACTTTCTATGAAACCTGCAGAATCCAAGGTTTTCCGGAACAATCTCCCATACACCGCGATTTGCTGACTTCTTCCCAAGCTCTTCAGGTGACTGGGGGGTATCCGAATAATCTGTGTGAAATTTGCCTGGTATGACACCTGGTATGATGATTGCACCAAGCACCCGGTATCTAATCTGGGCGATACAGCCATCGCCTTCCCCAAATGAAGCATAATGTGCAAAATCACTAAATTTCTCTTTTCCTTTATTGCCATACACATCTTCAAAATACTTGCATGCGTAGCGTATCCCTTTACCAAGTGTTCGTGCGAACTCTGTGCGACCATAAGCAACATCATTGATCAGTTTCATACAAAAATCTGAATTGAATGCTGAATCCTGCAGCTTAAATGTGTCCGGATCGAAATTAATCGGCAGGTCTATACCAACATCTTCCTTGTTTAACAATCCAGCCTGCATCCATCCAAGCACTGCTGATGTCATATTACCAAACTCGATCGAATCAAA
>CAJHIS010000068.1 GCA_905067555.1 Candidatus Argoarchaeum ethanivorans | reverse complement strand
AACTAATAGCAAGTATTTTCAGGTATAAGAATAGAAAGGTGATACAGCACTGTACAACTTCGTTGTGCAGAAATTAATAGCAAGTATTTTCAAGGCACAAAGTAGCCAATGGTGATACAGCATGAGTAAGGATTTGAACTACAATCAAGAGTTATTTCCGTACACGGAGTGTGCGGGTGATACAGTATGAGTATGAATCTGAACAAAGAGTTGAGTTTGTTGTTCGAGGGCCATGCGGATCAGTTGAAAGAGCAGTGGATATCTGAGATGAAAAAGCTTGGTTTTCTTGAACAGGTAAGCGATGATGAAATAGAAAAACAGTTCACTAATCTATATAATATAGCTGTATCAACCTTCAAAACTGGTAAATATGACGATGCTGAAAAATATGCAAGAGATATAGCACAGAAAGCTGTGCTTCAACACATGGCTGTTGACCAGATTATAGGCGGCATGTTAAAACTTCGAGATGTATATCAATGTTTCATATTTGAAAAATTCAAAGATGATAAAAGACTTTGCGATCTTATATCTGCTTGTGCAACCGTTATAAATAAAATTGTGTCTATCAAGGCTCTTGCTTTTGTAGAAGAAAGCGAGAAAGAGATTCTGCAACAGCAAAAAGAAGCGATGCTTGCTTTATCCATACCAGTACTGCAAATACGGGATGAAATGCTGATACTGCCCTTAATCGGAATCATCGACTCTGCAAGGTCACAGCAAATCGTGGAGGAACTGTTAAACAAGATTGCCGAATACCAGGCATCCATTATTATTATTGACCTTACAGGAGTTCCGATTATTGACAGCCTAGTAGCAAACCATATAATAAAAACTGTGCAGGCAGCAAAAATGCTTGGTGCGGAAACCATTATCACAGGAATAAGCCCACCAAATGCGCAAACACTGGTAAACATTGGTGTTGATATTTCAACACTGATTACAAAAAACAATCTTCGTACAGGGCTCAAGTTAGCTGACGAAATGCTTCAAAAGTGAGGTGCTCCGGTTGGATATTCCTATCTTAAAAATTGAGAATTTTCTTGTTGTGACCATCCAGGCAGAAATGTCAGATGATGAGATATTAAAGCTTCAAAAGGACATATTATCCAGAATTAAGGAAGTTAGTGCATCCGGATTGATTATTGACATTACTGCCCTTGATGTGGTTGACAGTTTCATGGGTAGAACTCTTTCAAACATTGCAAACACCGCTGACCTCCTTGGTGCAAAGACTGTTGTGGTTGGCGTCCGTCCCGCGGTTGCATTAACACTTGTAGAACTTGGAATACGTATCAAGTGGAATCTAAATACTGCATTGAACCTTGAAAAAGGCATAGATATGTTAAAAAAACGTATCGAAATAAGAGGTTAGGGGGTTTCGTTTTGAGTGAGACAGAAAAAAGAATATCAATCAAATCCAGTGCAGACATCATTACTGCACGGGGTGTTGGGAGAGAGATGGCGAAACAACTTGGTTTTAACATCGTTGATCAGACAAAAATCACCACTGCTATCTCAGAGCTTACCAGGAACATCGTCACTTATACAGGCAAAGGCAGAGTGATCATAAAAAAGATACACAGTGATGCTGATAAAAAGGATGGTATGGCGATTATATGTACTGATAAGGGCCCTGGCATAGAAAGCATTGAACTTGTTCTTAAAGCCGGATACAGCACATCAAACAGTCTCGGGCTTGGACTTTCCGGTGCAAAAATGCTCATGGATGACTTTGACATCAAATCAAAACCTGGACAAGGTACCAGAGTAACGATTAAGAAATGGTTAAGATAACACGTTATGCAAGTGGCTACTGAAGTGCTGTATGTGAACAGTGAAGCAAGCATTGTAACTGCACGAGAAACGGTGAAAAAAATTGCAGAAAGTGTTGGGTTTGATGTTTACGATCAATATCGAATTGCTACCGCTGTCTCAGAACTTGCTGAAAATGCAGTAAAATATGCAGATGGCGGAACCATGGAGTTTCGTCCCGTCGAGAAAGGACTTGAAATTATCTGCAAGGATTCCGGAAGAGACATGATGCAAAAAAATACTGGACACGGTCTTGGAATAGGTCTTAAAAGCATTGAACATCTGATGGATGAAATGATTATTACAACAGAAGCACATGGAACACGCATCCTGACAAGGAAGTGGTTGAAATGAATGTAGGTGTAATCAGTCGCCCAAAGAAGGGTTTTAGTGCAAATGGGGATTCCTACGTGATTGAAAAAATCGATCAGAAAATATTAATTAGTGTTATTGATGGGATAGGGCACGGAGTTCATGCAGACAATGCTGCAACAAAATGTGTAAACACCATAAAAAAATACATTCAATCCAGCGAAGATTGCAATCTAATCATTCTTTTTAATCGATGCCATGAAGCACTTAAAAGCACTGATGGTGTAGTCATGGCTTTAGTTCTTGTCGATGCACCATGTGGCACGATACGCTATGCAGGAATCGGCAATATTGCAACACGCATTATTGGTATGAAAAACATTTATCCTATACCAAGAGGGGGCATAGTCGGGTACAACATGCCGGCAGTAAAAGAATACACATATCCATACAAAAGAGGAGATTTAATACTTATGTATACAGACGGCATAATCTCACGAATCAACTCAGACCTGTGTATCAGACTGCAAAACCTTGAAGAACAAGCAATAGCAGAAGAACTATTCAAACAGTATGCACGAGATGATGATGATGCAACACTGCTTGTAGCGCGTGAGGAGAATACATGAATCCTGAAGAACTGAAAGAGACATATATAACACTTCTTAATGATTATTTATTCGGGGGAGATGATGAAGCAGCACTCTACAAAGCCTATGAATTCAGCAGAGAGAGTATAAATGAAAGAGTTGGACTTGAAGAAATAGCTGCTGTCCATATAGATGGTATTGGAAAAATGATTAATAAAGTGCCATTCAATGAAATTCCGCTTATCATCTCAAAATCCTCTATTTTCCTTCTTGAATTCATCATGAACTTCAGCCTCCTGTATAAAGAATACTTTGAGCTGTGGGAGAGAACCGGCAGTCAGCTGCATGAGGCAATAAAACAGACAGGGGATGCACTGACAGCATGTTTAAACCTCGATGAAACTCTTAAAATAATTTCAAGTTTAATGCAAAAAACTACTGGAAGCGATTCTATATTAATTTATCTATCAAAAAACTCACACCTGAAACATGCACATACAGATAACATCGTAATAGAAACGCTGCCCAAAGAAGCTGCTATACACAATACTCTTGCATGGGATGCCATATCTGATGCATCGATTAAAACCTCAATAACACCAGAAGATATGAAAAAGTATCCTGCTCCAAAGATTAAAAATGGAATAGAGCCATTATCTGCTGTTGCAATACCACTCATTGGAAAAAATATGGTCATTGGTGCTGTCGAATGCTACTATGAACTGCCCCATAAATTAACCGAACTGGACAACAATACTTTACTAAACTTAGCAAGTAGTGCAGCAAAAAGCATAGAGAATATATACCAGCTCAAAGGCACAAACGAACACAAAAACATGTTAACACCAGACGAAGCAGCCAGTCGATGCAGAGTTGCA
>CAJHIS010000067.1 GCA_905067555.1 Candidatus Argoarchaeum ethanivorans | reverse complement strand
GTTGTTGATGAGATTGTTGTGGCAGAGAAGGTTGTAGTTGCTCGAAGAATGCAGGTAGATGCCGTGGTCGTTGTCGCTTGCGGTGTTGTTTGTTAGTGTGTTGTTGCTTGAATCTTCCAGCTTGATTCCGTAGTTGTTGTCAGACGCGGTGTTGTTTGTTAGTGTGTTGTTGCTTGAATCGTGGAGAAGAACTCCTTTGCTGCATGTGTGGCGTCCTGCAATAGACCAACCTGCAGTCAGTGTTTTCTTGTCAGTTGCATTGTCTCCAAATTCTATCAGAGGTGTTCCGTCTATCTCTGAGTACTGCCGTACCTGTTTTAACTGTACCATATCAGCGGTAGCGCCTCTAAAAATGGTGTCTACGTGTGCTGTGAATAATAGCTGTCCATCTTTGTGGTATGTGTAGTTATCTCCTCGTTTTACTACTTTTTCATCCACTGTGATGTTGTTTTTGGTGAATCTGAGCCAGGTTCTTCGTGGACTTGTGCGAGCATCTATGTCTATTGAGGTTATAGCATAGTTTTCATAGAGATACCATGTTTCACCTCCGATCACGGCTCCAAATATCATCACATGTGATGCGTTGTCTATCAAGATGGTGTCTGTATTTTCATCGTACTGGTAGACATTGGTGATGTTTACTCGCCCGGTGTTTTCTCCATCAAACACAGTGCTCACACGTGAAGATAATATGGTTCCATTGACACTGCTGTATGTGTAGTCTTCTCCTTCGTTCACTATCTGGTCATCTAGCACGGTTTCGTTTTTGGTTAAGCGCAGCCACACACTCTCTGGTGCAAGGTTGGAATCAATGTCCACTGCTGAAAGTGTGTAACCTTGATGTAATGACCAGCTAACTCTCCCAAAGTTCCCTACCAGATATGAGTGAGACGCATTATTTATCAAAAGATTGTGCGTTGTGTCTGAGTACTGGTAGACGTTGTCTATGATTACAAGTGCGTTTTCGAACCCTTCAAAGATATCATGCACAGCAGCAGTTATAACCGGGTTTCCATTTTTACTGTAACTATAACTGTCCTCGATCGCAATTATTTTGTTATCGACTGCCGTACCGTTTTTGCTGAGCTGAAGCCATACCTGTTTTGGGTGTGCATTTTCATCCACGCCGATAACGGAAAGGTTGTAGTTTTCATATAACGACCAGTTGTTCTTACTGGAAACATCAGCGTTTTTAAACATGTAAAATGGTTCACTCAGGAGAATATTATGTGTTGTCTCGGAGTACTGGTAGATTGATGAAAAACTTGCAGCCCACAACTCGCCTGAAGAAAAGATTTTATCTGCCTGAGCACTTAGAATAAGATAGCCGTTTTTATAATACGAATACGAATCTCCTTCAGAAAGCACTCGCTCATCCAACACAACATCATTCTTGCTCAACCTGAGCCATAACTGTCTTGGACTCGTTCTACAATCAACATCTCCAACCGTAAGAGTATATCCTTCTTCTAGCTGCCAGTTAACGCCCCCTTTCGTGTACAGCACAGGTGTACCACCCCCAACCACCAAAACGAGGCGGGCATCAGAGAGCACAGTAATACCGTCATCATACAGATACGTATGGTTCAATATCACATAATCAGCAGTGGTGCCGGCAAAAATAGATTCCACAGTAGCGGTTAGTAACACAACATAATTCTGCCATGTGCCATACTCAATTTCAAACGTCTCGCCCACCCCTACAACCTTATTACGAAGTTTGCCACTCTCATTGCTTAATATAAGCCATACCTGCCTTGGTGAAGCCTTAGCATCGATCGCCTGTGCCACCAGACTGTAATTGGCTGGGAGGGGAGAGTCGTAAGCGGCAGGTGCAAGCCCAGAGTAATTAGTGTGCATCACTTCTGCAAACCATCCAGCAGGATCATTCGATAACGTAAAATTTGATACTGTCACATTTTTTGTACCATTCAGAAAAACAGCAATTCCAGAGCCGCCACTATTTATAATGGTATTCTCTGCATTCTCTCCGATGATAGAAATATTATCTTTTGAGATGACAACATGTTCAAAATATTCTCTATCATGCACATAAATCGTATCTCCTTCGGTAGCATTATTCACAGCCTGCTGGATTGTCTGATTTCCATCTTCTGGCACATAAATCGTATCAGCGGATGCGCATTCAATGCTTATAACTGCCAGCACTGCGAAAAGAAGTGCAAACACCGATATCTTCCAAGATATGTTTGTTTTGCTTTTCATTTCTTTCTTCTCTATTTTTTAGTTACTTTCACTATTTCTATTTATAAAATTTTCGATAATGTTCGTTATTTTCTGTGCACTCGATTACTGCGTAATCGAGAACTACTGGTTACTTTCTGCAAAGCGCAGCTTTGCAGTTTTCATTATTCCAGTGTTATCTCTTCACCATTTCGTATAATGTGCACGGTTTCCCCAAGTACGTATCCGGCGGTCTCTGCCATTTCTACGTAGTTGCTGTGCATATTGATGTTTCCATGGGCTGGTATCACGTGTTCTGGCTGCACCATTCGCAGAAGCTCCCAGTGATCTTCAGAGGATGCGTGTCCTGATGCGTGTACATCTTTGTAGATGCGTGCACCGCGCATTTGAAGTTTCGTCTCGAGTGCATATCTATTGGCTTGTGTCATCGGGTTTGGTATAGTACTTGCTGAAAAGACCAGCTTGTCACCTGCTTCAATGTTATACGGTGTTTCTTCATTTACCATACGGGTTAAAGTAGCACCAGGCTCCCCTTGATGTCCTGTCACAATCAGTAGATATTTCTCTTTTCCTTCTCGCATGATTTGTTTCAGGGCACGATCTATTGTGTTCCTGTTACCATATATTTTAACATTTCCTGGCAGATCGATGTAGTTTAGTTCCTCTGCGGTTTTAACATATCGCTTCATCGAGCGGCCAAGCAGCACAGGAATGCGATCCATCTTTTTTGCTGCCCCAAGTATTGCATTGATGCGAGCTATGTGGGACGAGAAAGTGGTAACGATTACTCCAGTTTCCGTTTCTTCAGTTCCAAGGAGTGCATCTAACAGCAGGTCTTTTGCTATTTTTTCTGAAGGCGTTTTTCCGATGTTTCCTGCATTCGTGCTCTCGACTATCATAGCTATAACACCCTCTTCTCCGATTTCTTTCAAACGGGCAAAATCAGGAGGTTCGCCAAGAGTTGGGGTGCGATCGAGTTTGAAATCATTGGCATAAAGTATTATGCCATTTGGTGTGTGGATCGCTATAAAAGATGCATCTATAATGCTGTGTTGAACCCTGATAAACTCGATAGTAATATCTTTGGTTACTGTGTACGTTCCACCCTGCGGTACGGAAATCACTTTATTTTTTACCCTGAATTTTTTCTCGCCCTCTATTTCATGCTTGATAAGTTCTGCTGTGTATGGTGTAGCAAGGATTGGAGCATTATACCTGTGAGCAAGTTTTGGTATAGCTCCGATATGGTCAAGGTGCCCGTGTGTGCAGGCAATAGCGCATACATCACTGCTGACCTCTTTTAGTATGGTGTCATCTGGTATAGCGCCCATTTTTATCAGGTCAAGAGAGTGTATCTGATCGATTTCCACATCTTCATGTATCTGTACCATATCAAGA
>CAJHIS010000066.1 GCA_905067555.1 Candidatus Argoarchaeum ethanivorans | reverse complement strand
TCTCTTAAGAATGCTGCTGCAGTAAAAGTGTCGCCAAGTCCCACGGTGGTCACAGGTTTTTCGCAGCGCATGACTGGAACTATGCAAACGTAACAGTTTTCTATGGATGTAGTTTTACTGCTCCTCAAAGGTATATTTTTTGTGGTTTGCTCGATATATTCCCGGTTTCCATGCTTGCCTGTTACTGCATAAGATGCTGCAGTCCTGACCGCAAACCTGAGAGCCTTAATCTCATCCGCTGGCTTGATGAACCCTTTTTTGAACACACTTACCACAAACTCACCGGTGTGAACACAGACACGATTTAAATCAGCAGCTTCTAAGATCTGCAAAGAAGCCATGGTTATGTCTCCAATTTGCAGATCATTTATTCCTGCAACCAGTTTTTTGTTATCTTTTATCAGGCTGCACCGTGATAGTTCCACTTCATTCAATCCAAGACTGTCAACGTGGGAGAGGTTTTTTAGTAGATAGGATTCAACAGTATTGCTCTGAAAATAGCCAAGTTCGACATGGATAAACATGTTAGGATTCTGCTTCTTCAAGCTCGCAGTCTGTCGTATGAATCTATTTAGTTTATCTTTGTATGTGCTGCCATCGGAATATTCTTTCAGTAATAAGTGAAACCCTGCAAAGATTGCACCATCAAAACTGTCAGCAAATTGCAGCAGGTACTCTTCAAAAAAAGGATCAACTTCGAGTGCAATGTTTGCTGGATCGTAAGTTGCAATGAAACGGTCATCATGCGGTACAATAAAATCCAGATCGCCTACCTGCACGTGCGTACCCTTGTTAAAATTGAAGACAAAATGGATAGATTCCTCATTTTCAGAGTTCTGGACTCTTGTTTTGATGTTTTCCCTATGAAATAACTCCGTCTGCACCTTTGAATGTCTTGCAATGTTAGGCAGTACAAGGCTTGCACCAAGTTCTGATAACACGTTAGTTATATTTCCAGCATTGCCGCCAATGATAATATCTGATTTTTCTCCAAAGCACTCTTTTAGAGATTTAACAACCTCGTGATTGAAGATCAACCATTCTGCACCGCTTCCACTTTTCATATTTAATAGAAGCCCACGAAAAAAATCTTCTATGCTGTATATACCTTCAGACGATGATGCAGGGTGTTTTAAGACTTTTTCTAAAAGGTTGTGGTTGCCCAGGTACCTGACTATTTCATTGCCTCTTATGGTATACACAGAGTCAAGATTTACATTATATCCACAGATTATTCGCATAGCTCTTTAACTCCATATAGAAAACTCAACCGTTAATCACCGTTCCAAGTCCTTTAGCATCTTCTCAAACAATGGCTTAATTTCTGGAATTCTCTTTTTAATTGTATCCCACACAATTTTCATATATAGACAGCCTCTTTCAAGATGTATTTTCCTATCCGTGGCTTAAGAGCAGATTTCATTATCAGATCAACCTTTACTCTCAATAAATCGGACAGATATTCTTCAAGTTCAACAAATGTTATCAAATCCATCCCGGCATCTGGATAAAATTCAACTAGGATATCAATATCGCTGCCTTTTTTCTCTTTTCCTCTCATATAAGAACCAAATACTCCAATCTCTTTAATTCCACATTTTTCTCTTAACTCGCTTTCATGCTTTTTAAGGATTCTTTTTATTTTGTCACTGAATTTTGTCCTAAGATATGAAACATTATAAGTTGTAGCCATATGTTTTCTCGCTGAACTATATCAAACGGTAGTTCCACCCTATTTTATTTTATTTGCTTCAATTCATTAAGAATTTCTCCCCATGTTGGCATCAAACCAAAAATCAGAAGTCCGATAAAGTTAGGATAATTCAACCACAGAGGGCACAGAGTACACAGAGGGCTTTTAATTAATCCTGCGTGTTATTCCATCCTTAAGGAGTGTCACATTGAAATTAATTAGCAGTCCAAGGCGTTTTCCGCTTAGTTTGAGGTATGAAAGCAGTTGCGCTTCGTGAACGGGTGTTACCGCATTCACAGCCTTAAGTTCGACGATTACAGAATCTTCCACGAGAAGATCCAGTCGGTACCCCAAATCGATTTTCATTTCGTCATAAGTTACAGGAAGCCCAACCTGTGACAGGACTTTAAGGCCCCGTTTTTCCAATTCATACTTCAAACAAGCCTCATAAGCGCTTTCCAGTAATCCAGGCCCTAATGTGCTGTGTACCTGCATCGCTGCCCCAATAATCTTTTCAGATATTCCGTTCAATTCCATATTCTCTGTGCTCTCTGTGGTTTTATATATTATGGTTTGTTCAACAAGAAGATGCTTAACACTCACATGATCCTACATTATGTCTAAAAATTAAGTTGCTGAGACAATAGTTGAAATAATAACTTTTGGTTTCACTCTCTCTAAATATTCACGGATTTTCTGCATCATTTCATCATATTGGCCATAAACTGATATTAGGTCTGCAATACCTGGCTGTTACTGTGCGCTTTTTTTAAGCTCATCAAGTTCTAAGTTTACTTTTGGTACCTTCATCTTCATTTCACCTTCACTACGATTGAATCCCTTTTCTATATATATTTAAAAAACTCGTTCTATAGCTTGTCCGGACCAAAGCAAAAGCTCTTAAGAATAATCAAATAAAAAAAGAGGAAGAAGCTTAACGCTTCTTCTCATACATTGGTGGGATATTTGCAGTGATTCCGCCAGCATACGCTGGGCAGACTACAGTTCTCTCTCCGGCTGGCATGAAGTCGTGCAGTGCACCACGTCCATACTCTCTGCGTGGGTATCTCCAGTCGAACTGGATATGTTCATGGTCTGCAAAGGCCAATTTGATTACCGGGTTAGTAGAGTATGCTGCACCTCTTGCGTGTGCTGATCCTCCACAGATACCGACGTATCCGCCTACGTGTCCTACATGCATTGCCTGATCAGGGAAGTTCATGTTTCGAAGCTCATACGGGCAGCTCTGGTCTGAACGGTATGAAGCATTGTGTCCGCATCCCATCTGATCCTGCATATCGTGTCCATAGAAACCAAGTCTCATGCAGTGTTCTTTCTGTATGTGTGTGTTGTACATCCACATGGTCTGTCCAAGGTCGGAGTCTCCTGTGAGGCAACCTGTTGCTGCACCAATAGCAGCACACTGGAGAAGGAATCTCTGGCTTCCGCCAAAGTGTGTTTCACACATTGCCGGATACAGGTCATAGCTTGCAAGGAAGTGTTGTCCAACTACCTCTGCTATCTCCATGCCGTTTTTAAGTGTGTTTGGCACTTCTCCAACACCGCACTTGTGGTGATGCATTCCCCAGTCAGCACCATAGTACGATGGATCTTCAAGTACTTCATCGGTGTAGACTGACATAACATAGCTTGCCCAGCTTGACGAACCGCCTGCTAAGTAGTTATGAAGCCAACCCTGGTCTGTCAGAACGCATCCTGGTGTGAGAGCTTCGACCGTTACTTTGACAGGATCAATTCCGCCGTCCAGTCCCTTTATAGCTTCAGGAGTTCTGCTTGACTGGCAGATATCTGCGTAATAGCCGTAAGGCACGCCGCCAATCGAGTTCACACGCTGTGCACGTCTGTATGGCAGTGCTGTTCCGGTGAATACTACATCGCCGTGTTTGATTGTAAACACGAAGTCACTGGTAACTGCATCACCTGCTGGAATATCATAGGCGCCAACAAAGGCAAGGCTTGCCTGCTGTCCTACCCATGCTCTTGCCAGACCACCATCTGATGTGCGCAATGCCATCGTTGGTATGCGGCAGACCTGGTATATCTTGTCTTTGATCTGGTCTTTTAG
>CAJHIS010000065.1 GCA_905067555.1 Candidatus Argoarchaeum ethanivorans | reverse complement strand
ACTTGGAAACCTTGCTGGGAGATATGCGGAATCCGGTAATAAGGTAGAGCTTCTGAACACACTCCAGGATCTTACTTACTACACGATCCAGAACAAGGATGAGCTTTCAAAAGCGATAGCAAAGCTTGAGTTTGTGATGAAAAGCGATAGCAGGGTTTCAGAAGAGTTTGTTGAGGAAATCAGGAACCTGACCCATAAGATACGAAGGGAATAGAGCAATGAGATAAAGTCATAGGATGGTTTATCACGTTCATCCGGATTGAAGTCTGGTGAAAAAATTTGAAAGAGGTATAGATATATGGGAATATTGGATAAGATTCGGGGAAACCCGTTTGAGAAACTGAAGAAAGATGATCTCACAGCCGAGCATATCAGGCTTGAGCGAGAAGAGAAGCTAAAAATAGCAGAGGTCGAAAAGCTGAGCAAACAGAAGAAGGATCTCTTCGATAAAGGGTTTGATGCTACTGAAGGTGAACGGCGTTCACTTGCAAGGAAGATTCAGCAGATTGATCAGAAGGTGAAGCTTGACAACATACACCTGAAGAAGATCAGTGACCAGATTCGGGTCGTGGATAACATGATCTTCATCCACGAGAACAAGAGAATGCTTGAGAATAAGGGCTTGATGCCGAAGCTTGCCAGGATGGATAAAAGCAAACTCGATGAGTTTCTGGCAGGGGTGAACCTTAAGGACCATATGATGACCGACAACTTCGGAGTGATACTAACAACAATGGAGACCGAGTATGGACTTCAGGGCGAGGTTGAGGATGATACTGAGGCCAGTAAGCTTATGGATCTTTGGTCAACCTCGGATATAGCAGAAGCTGATGAGGTATACACGAAGTGGGATAAAGAGAAAGTGGCAAAGGATCGGGAAGAAGAACTGCTCTAAAGGTGTGTATGGAACTTAGAGATGAGATCAAAGCTCAGTTCAGGCGGAGCCATGAGCTGGCAAAGCGATACTACAATGAAGGCGATAGGGCTAAAGCCTGGGTAGAGTATCTCAAGTGTGCCGAGTTTCTGAAACAGCTTGCAAATAACACCCCTTCCAAAAGGAAGGAGATTACTGAGCGGGCAGAAAAATTTACCGTGCTTGCAGAAGGGATCAAAGAGGGAAGCATAAAAATATTCACGGATGGAATTACACCACAAAAAGAGATAGCAGCTCCAGGCAGAAAAGTCAAAGAAGAGGCAGAAGAAGAGACAAAAAAGAGCTTCATCCTTGCAGAGAAACCCAGAATCAGGTTCGGTGACATTGCAGGATTGAATGAGGTGAAAGAGAGAATCAAAGAAGCGATTGTTTATCCTTTCAAGTATCCGGATGAGTACAGGTACTTCGGTGTTAAATGCGGCGGGGGAATCCTTCTCTATGGTCCACCAGGCTGTGGGAAGACGATGCTTGCAGCAGCAGCAGCCGGAGAGTGCGATGCAGTCTTCATCAACCTGAAGATCAGCGATATCAAGGACAAGTACGTCGGAGAGAGTGAGAAGAAGATAAAAGACGTCTTCAACCTTGCACGAGAGCAAGAGCGATCGATCATCTTCTTCGATGAGATCGATGCCCTTGCAGGGGAGCGATCAGGATCACAGGAAGGGCATGAGCGCAGTCTTGTAAACGAGCTTCTCTCGCAGATGGACGGACTGGAGGCAAAAGGTACAGAGAAACGGTATCTTGTTCTCGCAGCAACGAACCGCCCATGGGATGTGGATATCGCACTTAGAAGGGCTGGAAGGTTTGATACTACTGTTTTTATTCCACATCCTGACCTTCCGGCACGAAAGAGGCTATTTGAGATCAGCTTAACGAATAAGCCGTGCAACGTGGATGTAACAGAACTTGCAGCGATGACAGACGGCTATGCCAGCGCTGAGATCGTCGACATCTGCGAGAAGGCGGCAAAGATTCCGCTTCGGGAGCGGATAAAAGAGAAGAAAGCGAGGCGAGATATAGTTCTTGCGGATTTCGAGAAGGTTATGGAAAAGGGACAGAGTGTGCTTTCAGGCTGGTATCCGAAGGCGTTACGTGAGCTTTCAGGTACAGAAGAAGTAGAGATGTTTGGTGAGCTGATTGATGCTGGGAAAGGGTACGTTTCGGGAGGTCAACAGTAGCATTGGTGGGTGGTTGAGGAGATATATTATTACGAATAAGTTTATATTCTTAGAATCTAAGGTACAGTCGGTGATGCAAAGATGCTGGTAAAAGTATCCTCAAAAGGTTTGATAACGCTTCCGAAGCCAATAAGAGAAGAGTTTGGGATAGATAAAGGTGATTATTTGGCGGTATCCACGGAGTGCAGCAAAATTGTTTTCCGGAAGGTGAAGATGGAGATAGATTGGGAGAACTCAGACGATGTCTGGAAAGAATATGCAGCGAAAAAACTTGCAGAGGAGTAAGATGGAGCAGGGAGACATTGTTCTGATAGATTTCTCCTACAGCGACTTGAAAAGATCAAAATTCCGACCTGCACTTGTGATAAGCAATTCCAGATATAATTCAACTTCTTTAGATGTCGTTGTCCTGAGGATAACGTCTAAACCCAGGAGAGAATGGGCGATTAAAATAACGAATAAAGACATAGAGAGTGGGTTTTTAGAGGTTGAAAGTTTTGTGAAGGTTGATTCTATATTTACGATTGAACGGAAGATGGTTGCAAAGGTTGTTGCCAGGCTGAAAGAGGAGAAAGTAGATGAGGTGAAGATGAAATTGGCTGAACTGTTTGAGGTGCGATGATGGGCTTGTTTAGAAAGAAGAGAAAAACGGCAGATGAATGGTTTGACTTAGGGTGTGAAGCAAAAGATCTGGAAAAGAAAATAGAGTATTACTTGAAGGCTTTGGAGATTGATCCAAAGCATGCGGCTGCGTGGACTAATAGAGGCATTGCCATCAGTCATCTGGGAAAGTATGAGGAAGCAATCGGATGTTATGATAAAGCCCTTAAAATCGATCCGAAGCTTGCTAACGCGTGGAATGGCAAGGGAAATGTCCTCGGTCATCTGGGAAAGTATGAGGAAGCGATCGGATGTTATGATAAAGCCCTTAAAATCAACCCGAAGCTTGCTGTTGGTGTGTGGATTAACAAAGGAGATACTTTCCGTAGTCTGGGAAAGTATGAGGAAGCGATAAGATGTTTTGATAAAGCCCTTGAAATAGACCCGGGTCATGAGAAAGCAAAGCAAAGTAGGGGAATTGCAAAAGAAAAGATGAGAGAGGCGACAAAGTAGGAAGGTAGACCATAAATTACCTTAAATTTTCCAACAAAGGTGTTTCAACAAAACGTATGAAGAGATGAGACATGAAAAAGCCAAATGAAACTTGCGGAGTGATGAAATGAGTAAGACAAACACAACGAATCACCGCGACCCGGCATCACCATCCACCAGATCACAGTATCACACCACACTCGTCGCTGTGATGCTTCTTTGCATCCTCACTCCGAACAGTGGCGCTGCAAGCGAAAGCACACCCCTCATAGATTACACGATTTCAGCCAGTCCATCACCAGAGACACCTATCGTTGTCGATGACGATCCAGAAGTGAAAGTGAACGGAGAAACCGTGTTCATAGACGATGACGGATACGCAACACTTGATGGGCGTGCAAGCTGGAAGGGGGACCTGATAACGTTTTCAGCACTGCCCGGTGATGAAAGAGAAGATAAAGAAAATGGCGGTCATCCGGGTGCTGGAGAAGGTTTTGTTCCTGAAGAGCATAGAGGTTATGGCGGATTTAGTATTCCTAATGGATATGTTGCTATACCTGTAGATATTGTTGACGATTTGAGAAAAGATTCGGCCAAATACAAAAACATATGGCCAAACGTTTTACAAATGGGTCAAAATTACAATAACAAAATAATAGAATTAACAAGAGATGGAACTGATACAACACATTATACAACTGAATTAGACAACTATCAAAATCAGTTTTTTAAAACATTGGAGAACTTTGAAAAACCT
>CAJHIS010000064.1 GCA_905067555.1 Candidatus Argoarchaeum ethanivorans | reverse complement strand
GTAACTTCCTGCAAGCGATGGACTTGCCTTGTCGCTGACATCAACGATCACAAGACCGTTAGCCCAATCGGCTACGTACGCGTAGTCGCCTGAGACAGCAATATCACGAACAACGTCAGGAGTCATAACCCGTCCCACTTCCACAGGTGAAGCCTGGCTGCTCACGTCGAGCACAACAAGATCCTGCCCCCGCCCGATGTACGCATAATCGCCTGATACTGCAACTGCATACGTCACGCCGCCGAAATGCCCTTCAAGCGTCACATTCACCTCATCAGCCGCGCCCACCCCCGCGCTTGCCATGCACACCGCGGCGGCGATGAGCAGAACCAGCAGCACGCGGGTCATGCCGCCGCCTCCTCGCCCGCGGCAGGCGCAGCATCAGCCAGAGCGCCAGCAAGCATTGTTCGCAGAACAGTACGAGATTCAATCATGAGAATATGCCTGGTCATACCAATCAACTACAGAATACTACTATCCATGAACACCGCCTCATACAAAATCCTTACGCCCAACAATCCTAACCATTGTCAGTATCAATTGCAGCCACCGTCATTTGCCTGCAACTCCCAAGCCTGCTAAGCAATTTCAGCAGAAATTGGAGACTACCCGGGATTTTGCAAATGGTGAGAAACTTGCTGCATGGTATGGACTGACACCAGGTGTATCTCAATCTGCCAATAAGCTGGTGACTGGCAGAATTACGAAACAGGCATCCAAACATGTGAGACGTATGCTCGTTCAGGTTGCACATGCCATATCAGGAACCAAAAATTCAAAGTTGAAACGGTTCTTTTTGAGAATACATGCCAGGAAAGGAACAAAGAAAGCAGCGATAGCATTGGCCAGGAAAGTTCTCTGTATATTGCATCATTTGTTGATGAACAGGGAAATGTATGAAGAGAATGGAAATACTAAATCAAAACCTGTTAAATTTGATCGGACTTCCTCACCGGTTCAAATGACTGAACAGGATATGATTGATACGCTATCGAATGCAGGATATGTTATTAAAAAGAGAGATGTGCGGGGGTGCATATAGCCCCCACGTTTTATGAGTGATCTAAGTTTTTCATAGGAAATTAATAGAAAATTAGATTGTGCTTCGGCAGTATTTACCCAAACGTTATATGCTATGGAGATAAGAAAAGAACAAGTGAAACACAATGGAACTTGAAGTAATACAAGATCATACAAATTCTTTGCTTGATCGAAGAGAGTTAGTAATTAAAGCATCCAGTATGTCTACCACCCCAACCCGTAGGATGATGAAAGAAAAAATAGCGTCAAAATATGGTGCATCCCTTGATACTGTGGTGGTAGAAAAAATTAAAACAGAATTTGGAAAACAGGAAATAATTGCGAGTGCTCGCATATATACTGATGCAGCAAAAGCCGCGAAAATCGAGAATGCTTATATGCTTAACCGAGATGCAAAGAAAAAGAAAGATGAAAAAGAGAAGTGATGATGATGCAACCCAAAAACTACTATAAAATAGAGGGGGACACGCTAAAAAGACTAAAAGTCACCTGCGCGAAATGTGGAGAGGGTGTGTTTCTTGCAGAGCACGAAGACAGACGTTCATGTGGGAGATGTGGCTACACCGAATACAAAAAATAAAACACACTGACTTTAAGACAAAGACATGGAATTTCATAGATTCAGACATAAATTTTTGTGAACTGTCGATTGGATTTTCCAGATAAAACACAAGAACTTTCAAGCTAAAAGAAAGGACGTCATCTTTCAAAAAGAGTAAAATCTGTCAAATTTAGGCTCCAGATTTCAATCTTTTTTGGTGCGGAAGCTCTGCCACTCGTTCTCGAAGACAAAACCTAACTCCCTGTGCCCATTCGTACCTCCTGTGGTTCATGCCATAAAAGTCTCAAATTATATTTATTGAGTAATATATAATTCTCTCATGAAATCTATACAATCTTGTGGTTCAAGCTTGAAACAAATATTACTTACTTAAACAACTTCTTCTGTTCCCTCTTCATGCCATATCTCCTCCCCTTCCTGCGCTCTTGCTGCAATCAAACATCCTTTTGCAACTGAATACATCGGCTCTTTTGCACGCTTTATATTAGATATGTCAATCTGGAGTTTTGCTTCTCTCAATTTCTGCTCAAACATCTCTGAAAATCCATCTGGCAGGGAACTTCCTCCTGCGAGTGCAACTGGAAACTCCACTTTTGGCGGTGTTATCTCTGCAAGCTTCCTGTTGAGGTTTTTTATAATATATGTCATCAAAGCGTCGTAATAAATGGAAAGTGCACCATCCGCGCTTCCATATTCGACTTCCAGTCCAATCTTAAATCCTCTCTCCTTCTCTGCACACACATACTCCTTTGAGAGACCAGTCGTGATTGAAACCTGCTCGTCAATCCAGTCCCCACCTCTGCCTATACTAAATGACATCACTGGCGTGGCTAAGTATGCAAGCGTCACGTTCGTGAGTCCAGCGCCTATGCTTATCCCAAGTCCAGTAAAGTTATACTCAGAAAGTTCGGAATAAACCACGCCCAAACCTTCGTCAATCACGTGTGTTTTGTAAGCCATTTTCCTTGCCAGCGCTTCCATCATCTTCTTGTGGTACAAAGCGTTCATATTTGTATCTATAGGGTCTGCCGGAGATGAAATACACAGCACTTCATTTCGATAACGTGGCTCTCCTACGACTCGTTCCAATATCAGCTTGATCGTTGGTATTGCATCCTTTTCACTAGGACTTATTATACCGCTTTTCATTGGCCTTCTCGCAGTTTTCCCAAATATTGTTGCAAATTTGAATGCATCTTCTCCCAGTACGTAAACAACGTTATCCCGTTCAACATAAAGGACCTGTGCACTGTCCAGCATCGTCTTTGTAAGGTCACTTGATTCAAGTTCCAAAAACGCATTTCGTTCTCGTGTGAACACAATGTCTCCATCTTCCTTCTCTGAGCAGATAATGTTCATTGTTCCTATATCTATACCTTTTGCCATTTTTACATCACCTTATTTTTAACATTATTACATACAACATAGTACATAAATACAACAATATTGATCAATTTATCCACCTCTCTTTACAGTAATCAATGAATAAAACCTTTCCATCGTGCCCACGACTTTATCCTTTATTTCTCTGGATTTACTCTTCTTAACAGAGCCTACTCTTAAAATATCCACGAGATTCTTTGATGCGCTTTCAATCTCTGCAGAACCCGACTTTATCCTCCCACCAGGATTTACTGTCTTCACAAGGCTTGTCACTTCATCTAAGTTATCTTTGATCCTGGTGGTGGTTCCGCGCGTCTCACGAAAAATCCTTCCATATTTTACATCCTCTGCATAGGGCTCTTTGAATGTTAGTTCACTAGCAGAAAGCTCTATACTTTTCCTTGTTGCATCTTCTATGTCTCGCTCTATTTCTTCATCTGTATATATTCTCAGCTCCTCTTTTCTTACAGCAACCCCTGGCTCACCCTCAATCATCCAGAGAACCACATTTGCAAACGCATTTCCTACTAATACCAAAAGCCCAACAACGTATAGGGCAAGAACATAGTTTATAAGCGGATAGTACCATTTTTGTGGATAGTTGTATGTAAACACGAGAAGTGCAAACAATGATGCGAACGTACTTGCGCCAACGAGATAATGCCCATATCGCGTCTGCCTCATCATCATATTCATGCCTGTTAAAATCATCGTGGCTCCAACACCTATGAAAATGGAGGAGAGAAAGATTTCTCCGGGCTCAGAGCCATAGTGTATTTTCTGCATCATGATAAATGCAACTCCCAGCGCCAACAGTGCAATACCTGATGCAAAAATCGCCGAGCCTGCGTAATAGATCAATGCACCCCGCTTCAGTATTCTGTGTTGTGTACCCACGTTACTATCCATTAATATCTAAGCATTCATTTTTTACGTTATAAATCTTATGATGTGCCCGGCTGTGGTGTAATCCCAAATGTATTGACTTTATATATAACCCCCTCCCAGCTTCACCAATAAACAAGCTCTCTAACGCCTATTTCCATGCCTCCTGCCAGGTGTATGTGGTAGAAAGCTAAATGGAAACCATGAAATAGATTTTACAGTTTTTACAGTAATACCTCTGGTGACCGGTACGATACTTTCCACTTT
>CAJHIS010000063.1 GCA_905067555.1 Candidatus Argoarchaeum ethanivorans | reverse complement strand
CTGGTTTGACCGTGTATGTTAAATAACATGTAGAAGGTAGTGATAAATATGAGTTCAGAAATATCCCCCAAGATTCAAAATCAACTGTCTCAACTTCAACAGACACAGCAGCAGGCACAGATGTTGGTTGGACAAAAAAGCCAGATCGAATTAAGCTTGCGTGATGTAGACCATGCACTGGAGGCTGTTGAGGCTACAACTGGTGACGTTGTATTATACCAGACAGTTGGCAATATTCTGATTAAAAGCAATAAGAACGAAACAATCGAATCCTTGAAAAAGAAGGAAGAAAGTCTTGATCTGAGGCTTAAAACGTTCACTCGTCAGGAAGAACGCATTCAGAAAAGATTTGCTGAACAACAAGAAAAATTGAAAGAGGCACTAGATACAGCAGGACTCACAGCACAATAGAAATATAATTTTATTAATTTATAGATATTTCATGGATAACAGTGTCTCACGCAATGAATTTTATTCTCTATTAACAGAGTTTAAAAACCCACTTTTTTTATGCCATCGAAATGCCGATCCGGATGCTATTGGAAGTGCTTACTCTCTTAAAGAGGTATTTGGCGGAAGCATTGGCGTAATCGATAGTGTTGACCGCATAAGTTCTACCCTCATCAATCGCCTCGACATGAAGGTGCTCTACAACCCCGATATATCAATGCATGATATCACTGTTGTGGTCGATACATCTACTGGTGTTCAACTAAACAATATCAAACTTGAAAAATACTGCATTATTGACCATCATACGACAAATACCATGCTGGAGGGAGCAGAGTTCCATCTCATAGAACATAGAACCTCGACAGCAGAAATCGTTTACACAATGCTTCATGAAACCGGGCATTCCTTCTCTACAGAAATGGGCATAGCACTGATAACAGGAATCATCACAGACACAGGACATTTTAAACACGCTACAGCAGACTCACTATATACCACCGCCAGTCTGCTTGAAGAAAGCAAGGTCAGCTATGGTGAGGTTCTTGAACTTCTTTCTTCCACGCCGCATGATATATCCATGCGCATTGCCATGCTAAAGGCAGCCATGCGCACAAAGATCGAACGGGCGAATGACTGGATTATCGCAACTTCTTATGTCAGCTCATTCAATGGCACAGCAGCATCCACTCTGGTGAATATTGGAGCAGATGTTTCCTTTGTAGCAACTCCTATTGGGGAGATGGTCAGGATCAGCAGCAGAGCCCGGCGCACCGCCATTGAAAGGGGTGTGACACTTGGAAAAATTCTTGAGGAGATTGGAAAAACACATGGCGGGACAGGGGGAGGACATAACGGTGCAGCAGGACTTGAAGTAATAGGCGACAAAGATCAGATACTATCGGAATGTGTAAAACGTGTGAAAAAAATATTGCTCAAGCGAAACCTTTGAGATCTGGATGTTTGTAGAATGAAAAGGTTTGGATAATAGAGCAAGCGTTTACTAAGTACACAAAGCATATAAGCATTGTACTGTATTAAAGCCGTTCGTGATGTTAGTTTACGTTAATGGAGAATATGTTCCACAAAACATGGCAAAGACATCATTGTACGATCATGGTTTTCTTTATGGTGACGGTGTTTTTGAAGGGATTCGTGCTTATAATGGCAGAGTCTTTCGATTAAATGAACATATCGATAGATTATACGACTCCGCACACGCAATTACTCTTAAAATCCCGATTACGCCTGATAAAATGTTGGAAGCCATTCTTGAGACACTTCGTTGCAATAATTTAACTGATGCATATATCAGACCTATTGTAACACGTGGTATCGGAGATCTTGGTCTTGATCCACTTAAATGTCCACGACCCAATATATTTATCATTACCGAGGAATGGGGTGCAATGTATGGCGACCTTTACGAAAAAGGGCTTACTGCAGTAACTGTGGGTATTAAACGAAATAGAATTGATACGCTACCCCCTAACATCAAGTCTCTTAACTACCTTAATAATATTCTTGCCAAGATAGAAGCAAATGAAAAGGGTGGGAATGAAGCAATTATTCTTGATACCAATGGATGTATTTCTGAAGGCTCTGGAGATAACATATTCATCGTAAAAAAAGGCATTATCTACACACCACCACCACTTAACAACCTGAAAGGTATTACACGTGCGGCAGCTATTATGCTTGCAGAGAAAAATAATTATTCCTTAATTGAAACAAACATAGGACTCTTTGATTTATATACAGCAGATGAAGTATTTGTCACTGGAACAGCAGCAGAAATAGCACCTGTAACCAAAGCTGATGGCAGAATAATCGGGGACGGTAAACCGGGTAATATTACCAGGTGCCTGATGAAAGATTTTGTAAAACTGCGAAACAGCGAGGGTGTACCGATATATTAGTCGCGAGCACTTACATTTCAGGGTTTAAAACACGAAATTATTTTCTATTTGTTTCATGAACTTTACACAATCGGAAACATATATCTTATCTATTTCAATCATCCTTCTCGCCCATTCTTTTTTTTACAGATGTTGATATAAATGATTTTTCAGTAAGCCACGCCGTGACTACACTTCGCACAACATCCGAATCTTATGATTTTAACGAAGGCAACAACAAGAGAAATCTCGGTACAACCTTGCAGAGACGAACTCGTAAGTGGGTATAATGATGGGATATGTGCAACGCAGATTACAGAGAGAGTCAATTTTTTAGGAGAAGATATTAATAAGTGTGTTGAACAATTGGTATATTTAAGAATATGAAATACATTGAGCCAATTATCAAAGCTTGTATTGATATCGCCAAAAGCATCAATGCACCTATCATCTGCCTCAGCGACCTTCCCATCAAAACAGATGATGTGCCGGTTATTATTGCTGAGAATAGCACACTGAAGATTAATAAACTGATGCCGGTGGTAGAATCGGACTCTGAAGGTGGACAATTCATACAAATTCTAAAAAATATAGAATCTCATAGTAAAACATCCTCGGAACAGATTTCAGATGCTGCGGTCCTCTCCTACATCGGCGGGTTGTTAAAAGGAGACTATGTAGTTGGTATTGTAGAGATACAAGACTCCGTCTCTATCGTGGTTCATGATTTAACAGAAAATAAGATTATAAATGAACTTCTGGATTGCGGTGAACGAGTGGATATGCACCTGTTGCTTTCTGTAATGAATGTTGCCTTTGATATTGCTACTTTTGGCAGAGAAGGTGTGCCAATCGGATGTGCCTTTGTTATTGGGGATGTGGATGAGGTGATGCGCAGATCCCACCAGCTTGTACTAAATCCTTATTATGGTCATAAGAGTGAAGAGCGCGATGTACTTGATCCATATACATGGGAGGCTCTCAAAGAGTTTGTGCAGCTTGATGGTGTAATTGTTATTGATGATGAGGGGCTCGTTGTTGCAGCAGGCAGATATCTCGATGTTGATGCCAGGGAAATATCAATCAAACAGGGGCTTGGTGCACGACACGCCGCTATTGCAGCCATTACCAGGGATACCCAGGCAGTAGGCGTTGCAGTCTCGCAGACCGGTGGAGTTGTTCGTGTTTTCAAGGATGGCATAGCAGTTGTTGAAATAAATTCTACCACAAAGATTATAAATAAATATGGAATCGATAAGACATAACAAAAAAATTATAATATCAGTTCTCTTGTTGTTTATTTTTACATCTCTTGGATGTATACAACAATCTGACATTACTCCTGACTCCACTGAATATGTTTTTAATTATACTCCTTACAATTCTATAGCTTATTATATTATGGAGGATGGTGTAAAAACCGTTTATGTAATACATAATGCCACTCAACTGGATCTTATATATATGACTTCGGCATCATCCAGATCAAATTTTGGAATGTCCAACATAGTAGCAGTGAACAGGGGAAATACAGCAAATTCTTATTCGTATACTATTTCGTCTCGTGTTATAAAAGGTAGAAAACATGTGTTTATTGAGTTCCCACCATCTACAGACTTTGTTGCATACACTGAAAAACTCGAAGGAAATGCGCTTGCACGAGAGATAGAAGGTAATAACCAGATAAAAGTTGTGCTTTTGCCTGATTATACTACTGGAAGTCGTTTTTTAGGAATGCCGATACCAAAACCAGATAAGATGTATGAAGATGACTCTGGCAGAACGATTATGGAATGGAATGGCTCGGATATAAAAGGTTTCTCTGTCAAATACTACAAAAGGTCAGCACCAATCACATTGACCTACTTTTTCACGATCCTTGCTGTAGCAGCAATGCTTGTACTAACCTACTATCGGTT
>CAJHIS010000062.1 GCA_905067555.1 Candidatus Argoarchaeum ethanivorans | reverse complement strand
TGTATTGTAATAATATATAAAGTCGTCGTTCAAGCTGGGCTGTCACATAATAAAGTTACTAAGCCTTGGACTTAAGTCCAATGCCTGTACGTAGCGATTCCATGTTGTTCACCTTACCGTTGCGCTCCAGATCGAATTCATCAGTAGCAATGCCAGTGAGACGTCACACAGTCCCTAATCGCGAGACATGCCGACTGTGTTTCAGTGATCCCTGTGCTCTTTACACGCGTTCTCATCGGTTGCTTCCATAAGCCGTCCCTGCCGCCATGCCTCGATTACATCGCGTACCGTGCCTTGCGCACCAACGAAGACGTCGATGCCGGCCTCTTCGAATAGATGGACCGCTCTTGGTCCCAGCCCGGAGCAGAGCATCACATGAGTGCCCGTTTTTGATATAAACTCTGGCGGCAATCCGGCACCCCCCATGTGTTCGCCGGTATTTGGAATTACCGTAACCTCGTTTGTGTCGAGATCTACGATGGTGTATGTTGGGACTCTGCCGAAATGCTGACCCACGAAATCATCGATGCCACCGTTTTCTGTAGTTGGAATGCATACTTTCATTTTTTCTTCACCTTTGTTTATCTTATGTAGTTTGTTTGTTAATTTCAAATTTAGAGATTTTTTACTATTCTTCCGGAATTTGGATTTTGGAAAACCACAGATGCTATACATATCACAAAGGGACATAAACTTTCGCAGCGAGGTTACCCGAGTACGGGAAATGGCAGCTGCAATGACGATCTGTGGTTCATGTGCCGTCCTTCCCACTTGCTATTGATATAACCATCGCTGTATCATTCCCGATTCATTCATAGTTCCTGTTGGTTTAATGATTAATATCCCATCATCGTAGTTGCATTACTATTTTTATCCCAATGGTATTTAATCTGTTCTGTGTGAGTTACTATATCTGCCATTTCTATTATTCTATCTCCCGGATCTCTTCCACTGAGAATGATTGCAGTACAGCCTCTTCTCTCCAGTAGTTCCAAAACATCGTCTTCTGTTAAAAGCCCGAATTTTACTGCATATAATATCTCGTCCAGGACCAGAAGGTCGGTTTGTTTTTCATCCAACACTCTGTTAGCGATTTTCAAACCCTCTTTAGCATTTTTGAGATGTATTTTTCTCGATTCCCTGTCCAAAAAAACAGGAGGTCCACAAAGATACATCTGGATGTTATCAACATGTTTTAGAAACTGATATTCTCCAGTAGTTTGTCTCCCCTTCATAAACTGTAATATCACTACTTTTTTATTATGGCCAAGCATTCGTATAGCATGACCAATAGAAGCAGATGTTTTCCCTTCACCCTTCCCATAATAAACGATGATTTTTCCTTCAGCTGCCGAATTCATAACCATGTGCATTCTGTTCATTTTTCATGGTATATATACAGTGCCCTGCTTAATATATAATTGCTCCACTCTCTCGATGGTGTCTGCATCCTGTGGCGATTTGTCAGCTCTGACTCCAAGAAAGCGCGGAAACCGCAGAGCATAACCAGCGCTGTAGTTTGAACTTTTTTGTATTTCTTCGTATGCTATTTCAAAAACAATTCTTGGTTCAAATTGCAGTTCTTTCCCTTTTTCAGTTATTACCAGTTGTTTGAAGCTCTCAGTAAGCTCCTTTAGTTGTTTGTCGTCTATCCCTGTACCAACTTTCCCAACATAGAGATGTGTGTTATTCTCTGTGTCGAGGCATGCAAGAGTATACGAGCCTATAAGATGTGCACGCCTTCCCTCGCCCCATTCACCTCCAACCACCACTAAATCGAGTGTTTCCATAATCGGTTTTATTTTCAGCCAGTTTTTCCCTCGTTTACCAGGTGTGTAAAGAGAAGATGGGTTTTTCAGCATCACACCCTCGTGTCCTGCCGAGAGAGCACTTTCGTATATTCGTTGTATTGTTCCAGTGTCACCTGTGATATTTTGCTCTGCAAGTGTTAACCCTTCAATGTTTTGAATGTGTACTGCAAGTATTTTTCTCCTCTTTGTCAATGGGAGGTCTATCAGGCTTCTGCCGTTTATATACATAATATCAAAAAGGTTAAGAGTAAGTGGTATTTCCTCCTGCATCTGTTGAATATCGTATTTACGGCGAAATCTGCGCAATAGCTGCTGGAAAGGCATTGGTTTTCCATTCCTTTCGACTGCTACAACCTCGCCATCAAGAATTATTTGTTCTGCCCTTACAGATTGTTTCAACTTCTTAACAAGTTCTGGCAGGGAGCTTGTCACGTTTTCAAGTCTTCTGGAATAAAGAGTAATACGATCGTAATCTTTATGAATCTGCACACGTGCACCATCAAACTTCCATTCAACAGCAACCTCGCCTATATCCAACGCCGCACTTTCGATGCTCTCTGCTATCTGTGCCAGCATCATCTTAATAGGTCTGTTAATTTTTATATTAAGGTTTGAAAGTCCTTTTGCTCCCTCTTTCCTTGCGGTAAGTGCCACAGTGCCAAGATCGTTAGTGAGCATGTACCCTCGTTCGACAAGTTCTGTGTCCACGTTAAACGCTTTTGCAATGGCATCTCTTACGAGTCCCTCACCGACCCCAATTCGAAGTTCTTCTACTGCAAGGCGAGAAATGTACACTGCTTCCTCGGGCGATACATTGCTGAAAAGGTACTGCAGATTCCTGATTTTAGCAGATTGCGAGCCCCTGCCGGAGGATGTTGCAATATCACTAAAACGTGAATGTACATCCTTTATGCTGATCGAAGGCTCCTCCTTAAAAAACGCTGAAAAACTGACCTGTGTTTTTTTCTTAAGTGAATCTCTTGCCGCAGTCCCGATATCGCCAAGGTCTCGCACCATATTTTTAACGTCCGGTACCTTTATGCCTGCTGTTCCTGCGATTGCCGTGTAGAGAAGGTTTGGGCCAATTCCAGGTTCAAGATCACTCCACTGCGGAAACACCTTTCCCCTGATGAAATGTGCAACAATATAAAGCTCATCATCATCTATCTGTGCTAAAAAGTCGCTTATTACAGAGGTTGTCTCAATAGAGCCTGAAATCTTCTCTATCTTTTGACACACCTGTGCAAACTCACTAAAATCAGTCATAAGGCTACCACCATTAAGGCAGGGCAATTTACAGGTAACTTAAGAAGAATTTTTTTTCTTCAATCAGGTGAGCGAATAAAGCTCTTTGAATGCATCTTCCGCACCCATTGATATTGGCTCTGCGCTTGCTTCCGGCGACAGCTCCGGCTGACTTGCACATCGCAGGGTGGTTAAATCAAGGGCTGTTAATTTGCACCTTATTGCAATCGCAATAACGTCAATAGATTTAATCGAGTGTTCATCATCTGCAATGATTTGCGATCCAACAACGCGCTTTGTTTTCCTATCAAATATTAACTTGAGACTGTACGGTTTTCCGCCCTCAATCATCGCGTATTTAGTCTTCACAGTTTTTGTTGTAGCAAAGACATCGATTCCTTCTTCTTCTGCTATTGCTTCTGTTACTCCAATTGATGCAACAGTCTTACTAAATAACTTTATTGCAAAGCTGTTCAACAATCCTGGAAATTCTATTTGATAACCAAGGGCATTCTTTGCAGCAATCCTGCCCGCTATAACTGCATTTGGTCTTATCTGCCCAGGAATTGGCTTTTTGGTGATTAGGTGTTCATACTCAATCATGTCACCACCAGCATAAATATCCGGATCAGACGTCTGGAGATATTCATTCACCTCGAGTCCATATTCCCCAATTTCAAGCCCGGCTGCTGCTGCAAGTTCAATACGTGGATGAACACCTATGGACAGTATGACCATATCAGTTTCGATTTTGTCCCCTGATGACAGCTCAACTGCTTCCACTTCTGTTTCTCCTATAATTTTTGTTACCACTTCTTTTGACCTGATCGAAACTCCATTCCGGATAAAATGTTTTTCAAGCTCACTGCTCACGTCCATGTCCAGACCAAGTTTCCTGCCAATGTACGATCTGACAACAATGGTAACTGCGATACCTTTCTGTGCAATAAGCGAAGCCATCTCAAGTCCAATTGCTCCTGCACCATATACAACGGCTTTTTTTACTTTTTTTTCGTTTATCCAGTCTCGTATGCTCACAGCATTATCACTTGTGCGAATCGTAAAAACACCATCAAGACTTGCACCGTGAATTAATGGGACAATAGCTTTACCTCCAGTACCTAAAATAAGTTTATCATAAGGATAGACAGCACCATCAGCAGTTGTAACAGTTTTTTCTGTTCTGTTGATGCTTGTTGCCGGCACATCTACAAGTGTCA
>CAJHIS010000061.1 GCA_905067555.1 Candidatus Argoarchaeum ethanivorans | reverse complement strand
CAGTATCTTTGCAGCTTCTTTTTTATCACCCCGCTTTTGAAATTCTTCTAACGCTCTTTCGTAAGACTGTATCTCTTCATCTGAAATCTTTTCTCTCCAGATTGTATCTACCGCCTCAACTCCACCCCCGTGTCCGGAAACACCAGCAAACTCAGAAACCCGCGCCCTCCATGCCCAGAAATCCGGGGCAGATCGTGCGATAACCCCGAGCGATACCTTATCCGCCCAGATGATGATCGACTGTTTGATCTTTGCAAACTCCTCCCTTGTATAATTCAGGATCCGTGCAAGGTCTTCCAGTTCTGATTTTTCAAATGGCAGATACACAAAAAAAGCAGCATCATCGCCATGATATCGGGTTACGGCATAAGTCAGGTCGTTTGCCAGAACGTTCAGTTCGGATATTTTCTCATCCTTATCCAAAGATAAGTCGTCAAGCAGTTGCGCTATCTCGTCCCTGGTCGATACAACGCCGGTCATCCCGACGTTTATTTTAATTACTTTTACATTTTTATTTGAAAGTATATTCTCCAGCCGTCGCGCCATCTCGTCTCTCGTTGATGCGGTGTCGCACCCTGCAAAATAGATTCCGCCATCCGAGTGATATACCTCTGTCTCGAGTTTTAGTAATTCCTGCTCATTATCTGACACGGTCGTCCACACCATCCAGAATCAAAAGCACGACCGGATGCACATCCCACCAGATATTTCCGTTGTATTCCACTATGCTCAAGTTGTGAAGAAGCCCTGGAATCTCCGCTCTGATATTCTCATCATCGATATAGATTGATTTTGTATTGTGGACCTCTTTCAGCGCGACATATTGTGTTTTCTTTGATAATATTCTCTTAAAATCATTTTTTCTATCGGCAACAGCTCTCCTGACATCGTCACAGATGATCCTGTTCCCTCCCCTCACGATCGCCTCGACGCACGAATCCTTGATGGTGCGAACAAACTCCCGTGTGATGCCGGCGCTCATCCTGATTGCATATCGGAGCGCATCTTCCCCTATTAAGTCGGGGCGCATTCTCCGTTCAGACAAATTACTGAAAATACTTACGCCATCTTCATTTTGGCTGCCATCCGGGTTCGTTACGGTGATGTTTGGCAGAATAACTGTCTTATCAAAGCTCTGCTGGATTACGGTGAATTCACTGGAATAGACAACGCTTATCGGTATGGTGTAGATGATGGCACAGTCCGGCTTGGACAACACCTGTCCAAAGCCGTAGTACAAATTTTTTCCGATATCAAGAGGCGAATTATCGATACCGTCGATGATGATCAGTGCACCGTATCCTGCAAGTTTGATCTGCACAACCATTGAATTGATAAGCTCAATCAGTCGGCTGATTCTTGGTTTAAGCTGTTTCCTGACCGTTTCTCGCGTCAATCTCTCTTGCTGATATTTACCGACGAACAACTTCTGAAACATCACGCCAAGACCCATCCTTTTCTCTTTGATCTCCTCGACATCCCTTGTCACGCAGCCAACAAACTCCTTGATATTATTTACAACCGATTCATCAATTTCCACGCCAATAGTCTCTGCCCTGTGATACAGTTGATACGCCAGACTGAAGAGCACATCTGAGTAATCAAGGTCAAAAACATCAAGAACGTCGGTTACATTGTATTTAACGATCAATAAACCCGGGCGCTCCTTTTCCAGATCAAGCGCAAGTTTATTCAGTTCTGTTGATTTGCCACAACCCCTGTGTCCGCTGAACAGTATCTTCTGCGCATCTGCGTCAAGATAAGTTTTGAGTTTCGTTATCGCAGGGTCCTCTTTTCTGTTCAGGATTCTATCTGTATGATATTCGTTCAGGTCTTCCTTATCCAGCGTCTTTCTTGGATCGAATACACGAATCGCGTCCTTTAATGTCCGGGCTTGCATCACATTCACCTTTGGTATGATATGGTCGGTAATACCTCTTAAATCACACCCTACCCATAATTTCACTTACACAAGTTTCGCCACTTTTTGATCTCTTTTGCGCCTGACCCCCATTGATTTGCCCCTCAATTCGTCCTGGATTAAAATCACATGCTTGATTTGGCTCTTGTCTCACAGTCTTGCGCGTGTCAGTACCTCCAGCCCATTTTCAACCAGTTCTAATGTGCTTATTTCGTCTTTAAATGTCTATTTTTGCATTTAATAATCTTTTGCTTCTAATTTTGTTTTTCGTTTTATTTAACGGTACAATTTCACGACGTCATAAGTGGCGGTGCGTTCAACTGGTATTCGTCCTGCCCCTTTGATAAGATTAATCAATTGTTCTACCGGAAGATACTCTGCTGTTACTGTGCCTGTGGCATGGGTGATGCGCTCTTCTATTACAGTTCCATCGAGGTCATTGGCACCATAGAGTAAAGCAATCTGCGCGAGTTTTTCACCAAGCATGATCCAGTAAGCCTTGATATTATCAATATACCCTGTTAACATGAGTCGCGAAAGAATAATTATCTTCAGATCCTCAAAACCGGTGGGTTCGAGAATGCTGCTCTCCAGTTTCGTGTTTTGCGGGTGAAAACTTAATGGTATAAACGCCTGGAACCCGCGTGTTTTTCTTTGAAGATTTCTTAATCGCAGTAAGTGGTCAACGATCTCGACAGGTGTTTCAATGTGACCATACAACATCGTGGCATTGGTAGGAATTCCAAGTGCGTGTGCTTCTTCCATAATCTCAAGCCATTGTTCACCTGAGACTTTTCCAGGACACAACTGTGCTCTGACACGCTTACTGAATATCTCAGCACCACCACCAGGCATACAGGTAAGTCCGGCATCTTTCAATCTCTTAAGCACTTCTCTTACAGTTATTCCCTCATTTTGTGCCATATATGCAATTTCAACAGCAGTAAAAGCTTTAATTCCCATTTGTGGATAAAACGTGTGGATTTGTTCTATCATGTTCTCAAAAAAAGAAAAATCAAGGTCTGGGTTAAGTGCACCGACAATATGAAGCTCCTGCACTCCCATTTTGTCAGCTTCGCCTGCTTTTTTAAGTATTTCTTCAAGACTCATGGTGTATGCATCATTATCTGTCGGCTCCCTGTAATAGGCGCAGAACCTGCACTTTGAATCACAAATATTGGTGTAGTCGATGTGCATGTTAAATGCAAAGGTTACATTTTCCCCAACTGTCTGTCTTCGCACATAATCTGCAAGAGTACCGAGAAGAAATAAATTTGTTGACTTGAGAATGGCAATCCCGTCGTCAATATCAAGTGGTCGCATCGAGAGAACTTTATCAATAATTGGTTCAAGCTCTTTATCAGAAAAGAGATCAATCAAACCTCTACACTTCCAGGAAGATCCCATTATCTTTTTCTATTGACGATATAATCACAGAGCCCTTCTAATTGTTTCTTTGATGCACTGTCATTGATATTGTCCAAACATGCGATAGCAATATCTATTTGTTCTGCTGCAAGGCGATTTGCATACTCGATAGAATTTGATATAAGTCCCATCAACTCACCATTACTGCATCTCAACATGACATTTTTGTCAATGCCATGATTCACAGCATCGATTAGTACAATCGATGGTCTGCCCATGAATAAATCCTGCTTCACAGGTTTTCCAAGATTATCTTCACTTGAAACACAGTCGAGAATGTCATCCCGGATCTGAAACGCAATTCCTAAATGATTCCCGAACTTCTCAAGACTCGCGATGTTTTCATCATCGCCGCCACCTACAACAACGCCCATGCATGCTGAAGCACCGAAAAGCGCACCTGTTTTCCTGAAAGCCAGATCAAGATAGCTTTTCTCATCCACTGGAGCACTGACAAGTTCAATCGCCTCGCCCTCGCCCATGAAAAAAAGAGATTTGGATATAGCTTCTGTTAGACGCACATCCCCGAGAGCAGCCCGCAAAGCAAGAGAAATCAGTAGTTCAATTGTGAGCAGTGCTATGTTTTCTCCCCAGATAGTATGAATCGTGTTCCTGCTCCTTCGCTTCTCTGCCTTGTCAATCACATCATCAAGCACCAGCGAAGACGTGTGTACAAGCTCGGCAGATACAGCAGCTTTCCTTGCATCCTGCAAAGAGCCACCAACAGAAAGACAGGATAACATCGTCACAGCAGGTCTGATTCGTTTTCCTTTCGATTCAAGCGCGTATGAAACGGCATCACTAAGTTCCTTCGGCTTGATTTTAAGGGCAATTCTGGCAAGCTCCATGTCAAGTAGATCAGAATACTCGGTAAGGACTTTTTCAATATCATTCACGGGGGCATAGTCATTAGTCAATTTTTTTCACCTGCAGAAAACGTCAAAAGATGCGTAATTGTTCATCCCTGCAATGTATATAGGGTTTTCTATCTAATGTC
>CAJHIS010000060.1 GCA_905067555.1 Candidatus Argoarchaeum ethanivorans | reverse complement strand
AAAAGAGGGGAATGTACAACTAATTGGGGTTCCTTTATGCCAACAGTATGTTGCCCTTATTGTAAGGCTTGGATCTTCCATAAAGAACATTGTGATTACGAAGGCTTGGAGCATTGTCTACACTGTAGCGAGAATTTCCGAGTGAAATACTATAACAACAATATCGTATATGCGGAAAAGCGAGGAATAGAGATAGAGATACCAGAAGTATTACCTAAAAACGTTATTGACGATTTTGAGGAAGCTTTAGCATGTTCTCGAGTTGAAGCGTATAAAGCTACAGTAGTGATGTGTAGACGTGGTTTGGAAAGTTTAGCAGATGATTTAACTGCAGAGGGGAAGTATTTATCAGAAAAGTTAGAAGATTTGAAAAAGCAAGATGTGATTACGAAAACTACATATCATATGGTTTCGGGAATACGTCAGTTTGGGAACTATGGAGCACATCCTCAAACTGACTTATTAAAAGATGTTGATAGGAGCGAAGCTGAAATTGTATTAAAGACTGTGGAACGTTTATTGAAAGAGATAAATGAAAAAGGTGGGTTGGAGAATAGAGGTGATGGCGAATAGATGAGTATAATCGTTATATTAGTTCAAACATTGATACCTATAGTTATTTTAGTTATACTCGTATGGAAGAAACAATGGCAAATACTCTTAGGCATTTCGATTCTTGCTGCATCTAATGGCTTCTTTGCCCAAAACACATATCTCATAGGGGATACTATGGGCACATTATCTGGGTGTTCTTCTTATACAGAAATGGGTGAGATTAGATGTCTGCAAACACACATCAGTATGTTGGAATTGGTCGTAATATCGTTTTTAAAGGCCATCTTTATCTTAATCTTAGCAATCTTTGCTTGGTTACAAAAGGGGGATAGATCAATAGAAAGGATTAATGAGTGAAAATGAACATGATGAACACAGAACAGAAGCACGGATGTCTTGGAACTCATTCCGAGGTGGCTGGGGCTTAGATGTGTACAAAGTAAGTAATGACAAAGCAAGCTGAAAAGATATAAAAAAGAAAGTTGCAATAGATTTAATAGCCGTAGTAGCAATCGCAGCAGTTGCGACATTTGTGGGATGCATTTGGGAAGAATCTGTACCCGCTCCCACACCAATGGTAAACCCATCGCAGACTGCAACTCTCACCCCACCTCTTGAAGCGACTTCTGCGATCATATCCAAAATACTATATGGGGACGCTATAAAATTGCAAAATGGCGAAAGAGTTAAAAACAATTAAACTATGCAATTTGGAGGAAATGTATAAAATGAGATTAGTGTTGCTTGGACCCCCGGGGGCAGGCAAAGGCACACAAGCAAAAAGAATCGCAGATAAATACCAGATACCACACATATCTACTGGAGATATACTACGGGAAAACCTGGGTGCTGGAACGGAGCTTGGACTCAAAGCCAAAACATATATGGATAAAGGTGAATTAGTACCTGATAATGTGTTGATTGATATAATAAAAGAGCGACTACTAAAACCGGACTGCTCAAGCAGATTCCTTCTTGATGGGTATCCACGAACAATATCACAGGCAGAAGCGCTAAATCAAATACTTGCAGATACGCAACTGGACATGGTGTTAAATATCACTGTCCCGGACGAAGAACTGCTCAAGCGGTTATCTGGCAGGCGTATGTGCAAATGTGGAGCAAGCTATCACACAGAGTTTAATCCCCCTAAAATCATGAATGTGTGTGATGTTTGTGGTAGCACATTGTATCAAAGAGATGACGACAAAAAGGAAGCTATCAAAAACCGCCTAAAGGTATATGCTAAACAGACACAACCACTCATTGACTACTACGTCAATCTATCGATGTTAAAAACCGTGGATGGCACCGAAAGCATCGATAACATATTTGCAGAAATAACCAGTATTTTGGATACATACGAATGACAAAGCGATAGAATGTAATAAATTATTTTATTTTTGGTTTTTATGATTAACACTAAAATGAAAAAATCAATTGAAAAAGTAGCACTTGTATTAGGTTTTTCGATGTTTGGAGTTGTGCTACTGGAAGATTTTAGAAATGCTCTTGCAAGCACGGTTGCAGTAGTATTAAACCCTTTATTTAATAATCTTCAGGTCAGTGTTGTGCTATTTGTCTTAGCAGCCATAACAGGTGCATACGCATCCCTGATCCAAAAATACACCATGGACTGGGAGCTTATGCGACAGGTGCAGGATCGCATGAAAGGATTCCAGAAAGAATTCAGAGAAGCACAATTAGCCGATAACCCGCAAAGAGTCAAGAAGCTTGAATCACAGCGCTCAGACATGATGAAAGAGCAGGTTGAGATGTCTAAACAACAATTCAAGCCAATGGCATACATCAGTATCCTGTCTTTACCGTTATTTATAGGAGCAAATTATATAATTCTTGGTTCAACCTACACGATGGTTTTTCCATTCTGGGGTGAACAACCACTTTCCGGAAATGTTATTGGACCAATATACTACTGGTTATACTGGTACTTCATCTGCTCCATACCAGTAAGCCAACTGATACGAAAATTCCTTAACATAGGCGGAATATGAAAATCACTATTGGTGGACTTCCTGGGAGTGGTACAAGCACCCTTGCAGGAAAACTTGCAGGGAAGTTCAACTTAATAGTGATATCTGCCGGCGATACTTTTCGAAAACTTGCAAGAGAGCATAACATGAGTCTTAAAGAGTTTGGACATCTTGCAGAAAAAGATCAAGATATCGATAAAGAGCTCGATAAACAACAACAAAAAATAGCACAACATCGTAATAACGTTATACTCGAGGGAAGGTTAGCCGGGCACTTTATAGAGGATGCAACAACAAGAATATGGCTTAAAGCACCAATCGAGGTTCGAGCAGCACGGATTGCACATCGGGAGGCGAAGACGGTGACTCAAACGATAGCAGAAATTAGAACACGTGAAGAGTGCGAAGCTTCGCGATACAAAAACTATTACCAGCTAAACATAAACGACCTTGCAATATATGACATCATACTTGATACGGCACGATACACAAAAGAGCAGACAACAAGAATAATCAGTGAGGCAGTACAAAACCACAAACAATGAAAAGAGAGACAATAGTACTGAAAGAATCAGCAGCCAACGCAAACTATGGATGTTGTCCAAGAGAGCGGCCAGCAACTGAATACATAAAAAAAGGAGTCGTCAATCTTGATAAACCAAAAGGACCGACCAGCCATGAAGTGGCAAGCTGGGTAAAAAAAATCCTTCACATTGGGAAGGCAGGGCACAGCGGAACCCTTGACCCCAAAGTTACGGGACTCCTCCCTGTTATGCTTGGAGACGCCACAAGAGCAGTCGATGCACTGCGTTTATCAGGCAAAGAATATATATGCCTGATGCGATTACACCGGAGAACACAGAGTGCACTGATAAGAGAGATTTGTAAAGAATTTACCGGTGCAATATACCAGACCCCCCCGATCAAATCAGCAGTAAAACGCGAACTACGTATACGACACATTTACTATATCGACATCCTTGAATTAACAAGTACTGAAGTGCTCCTGCAAATTAGGTGTGAAGCAGGAACCTACATCAGAAAGCTGTGTCACGACATAGGACTTGCTCTCGGTTGTGGGGCCCACATGCAGGAACTGAGAAGAACCGGAGCAGGACCGCTAACAGAAGATACAGCAGTGACACTGCACGCACTTAAAGATGCTTACACTGCATGGGTGGAGGAAGGGGATGAAAGAGAACTTAGAACGGTCATACAACCAGTAGAGAACGCTCTCATCCATCTGCCGCGAATTACCATTTTCGATACTGCAGTGGACGCTATATGTCATGGGGCACCTCTTGCAACACCAGGGATTACAAGTATAGAAACATCAATAAACAAGGGCGACAATGTAGCAATATATACTCGCAAAGGAGAAATTGTTGCCATAGCAACAGCTTCGCTTTCAACTGACGATATAATTAACAAGAAGAACGTGATAGCAGCAACCACTAAACATGTGCTGATGAATCCAGACACGTATCCGATGCATTGGAAAAAACGACGCGCCGAGGTAGTCTAGCGGTAAGGCGCAAGCCTGGAAAGCTTGTGGGGCTTAAGCCCCTCGAGGGTTCAAATCCCTCTCTCGGCGTTACGGTTTTTAGTACTATCCAAAAAATCAGTATTGTCACTTTATGGTCAGGGGCATGACATTTCTAACTTATAATAATCATCAAGAAACTTTTCAATCCACCTTTTTGCAAAGCTAATGTCGTGCCAATTTAATTTTTAGACGTAATGTAGGATCGTGCGAGTATTAAGCATCTTCTTGTTGAACAAACCATAATATACAAAACCACAGAGAGCACAGAGAATATGGAACTCTAACGAAATATCTAAAAAGATTATTGGGGCAGCGATGCAGGTACACAGCACATCATGGCCTGGATTACTGGAAAGCGCATACGAGGCAAGTTTTACGTATGAACTCTCAAAAA
>CAJHIS010000059.1 GCA_905067555.1 Candidatus Argoarchaeum ethanivorans | reverse complement strand
AGGAAAGTATAAATGTAACCATGTTCTCTTGCTACTGAAATTCGATACATAATTCTACACTCGATTGCTTCGCGACTTGATTACTTCGTAATCAAGAGTTGCCGGGCATCTCTGCTTGTGTTGTATGCCGTTGCTATTAATTTCTGCACTCGATTGCTAACGCAGTCAAGAATTATACAGTTACTGGTTATCTCTGCTCGCGTTGTGTACAGTTCTGCACAACAAAGTTGTGTAGTGCTTGCGTGAGTCAAGAATTAAAAGCTACAATCAAAGGTTATCTCTGCATGCGTTGTATGCAGTTTCTTAAGATATATATTAAAATTCTTACACCAGGAAGTCCACTCTCGGGAATAGAGGAGCAATTAACAAGATGGTTCATACGTGAATAGTAAACAAACAGAAAAAGAAATTTTAGATGAGTCATCCAGGAATAAGAAAACGAAAGGTGTAAAGACACTGCTTGGAGACCCTAAAAAGGCAATTATCAAACTTTCATTGCCAATGATTGCAGCTATGTCTATACAGGCAATCTACAATCTTGCTGATGCGATTTGGGTTTCTGGTCTTGGTGCTGACGCACTCGCTGCGATTGGTTTCGTTTTCCCGTTTTTCTTTTTGGCTATGGGACTGTCTAATGGATTGGGTATAGGTGCAGCGTCTGCCATATCCCGCAGGATTGGTGCTTCTGATAAGCCTGGTGCAGACAATATAGCAGTTCATACAATCGCTATAATGCTTTTATTTGTAGTCATCTTTACTGTACCACTTTTTGTCTTTGCTCGCGAGATATTTGTTTTTATTGGTGCAGTTGATGTCATAGGAATGACTGTAGCATATGGCAAAGTTATCATTGCAGGCAGTATTTTTATATTTTTTACAAACATAGCAAATGCAATACTGCGGGGTGAAGGAGACGTAAAAAGAGCCATGTATGCCATGGCACTTGGTGCTGGTCTGAATATCGTACTAGACCCCATTTTTATCTACACCTTTAATTTAGGTATTGCAGGGGCTGCATGGGCAACACTACTATCGCTAAGCATTACTTCTATCGTCATGTTAAACTGGTTTTTTTTCAAAAGAGATACTTATGTATCGTTTAACTTCAGCGATTTTAAATTCAATAAGAATATTATTATAGATATCCTCAAAGTTGGTCTGCCAGGTTCAGTGATGATGGTTTCCATGTCATTTATGATGATAATAATAAATATCATTATAGTAACGGTTGGTAACACGGATGGTGTAGCAATCTACTCCACTGGATGGCGTGTGGCAAGTATAGCGGTTCTGCCGACTATGGGTATCGCTACTGCACTTGTCTCGGTAAGTGGAGCTGCTTTTGGTGCACGCTCCTTTAAAAAGGTCAGTATTGCTCATCTCTATGCAATAAAGATTGGTTTTGTGATAGAAGCAGCTATCGCTGTTGTAACCTTCATTTTCGCACCTCAGATAGCTGCGGTATTTACACAAGCTGAAGGAGCGGAACGCATTGCACCGGGGTTGACAATTTTTCTCAGGATAATCAGTTTTTATTACCCAACAATATCATTTGGCATGCTCTCATCTTCGCTTTTTCAAGGAACCGGGAAAGGGATGACTGCACTACTTGTCACAATTTTACGAACACTTATTCTAACTCCATTATTTGCTGTTGTATTTGCTTTCATCTTTGGATGGGGTCTGGTTGGAGTCTGGTGGGGTCTGGTTGTAGCAAACACCATTGCTGTAACAGTAGCATTTGTGTGGGCAAGGCTGTATATCAAGGAGCTGATGAAAAAATCCCCGGGAGTCACACAATCATTAACCTGAACATTTCAGTACACATTGCAGAACTGGTTGGAAAAACAGGGCATGTGTCGCGCAATCGAGAATTAAAGGTTATCCAGTAACTCTGTACTTGCGAAAGTCGAGAATTAAAGGTTATCCAGTAACTCTGTACAACGAAGTTGTGCAGTTTTCAGTACATGCAGTCGTCGCGGGTGCATCTTCCCACATATTCAGGATCAACGGGAACCCCGGGTACACCAAGATATAACACCTGCTCGTCCTTGCATCCATAGCGAAACACGGTTATGCCTTTACATTTAAGTTTGAATGCAAGGATGTAGGCTTGCTTCACATCGCTTATTCCTGCATCAGGAGGCAGATTAATGGTTTTTGATACTGAATTATCAGTATATTTCTGGAATGCTGCCTGCATCTTCACATGAGCTGAAGTAGTTATGTCCATCGCGGTTTTGAACACTTCCTGTATATCACGTGGAACATCCTTCATGTTTGCTACACTTCCTGTTCTTGCAATCTTATTCATCAGAGATGGGCTGTAGAAACCTCTCTGTTTTGCGATCTGTTTAAAATATGGATTTACCTCCACGAGTCTTGCCCCCTCCAGTATGTTTCGCACAAAGGATATGGCAAAGATCGGTTCGATGCCGCTTGAACAATTAGCAATGATGCTCAGACTGCCGGTTGGCGCTATGGTTGTAAGCGTTGCATTCCTTCTTCTAACACGGTGCATACTTCTGTCGATATTCGGATAATCACCGTATTTTTCTGCAAGATCCATTGAAGTTTCACCTGCAATCTTTGATATGTGTTTCATTATCTGTTCTGCCAGTTTGAGTGCTTCACTGCTGTCATAAGGTATGTGAAGCTGTACAAGCATGTCTGCAAAACCCATCACACCAAGTCCGATTTTCCGATTACCTCTTGTAACCTTGGCAATTCTTTTGAGCGGGAATCGGTTAACATCAATCACAAAATCAAGGAATCTGACGCCGGTTGTCACAAGCTCTGATAGTAAATCCCAATTAATCTCCTCATTTCTAACCAGTTTTGAAAGATTAATAGAGCCAAGATTGCAGGATTCATAAGGTAACAGTGGTTGCTCAGCGCAGGGGTTGGTGCTTTCAATCTCTCCAAGTTCTGGTGTTGGATTGTGACGGTTAATCTCATCAATAAAAATAAGACCGGGGTCTCCACACTCCCATGCCTTTTCAGCAATAAGATTCCAGAGGCTTCCTGCATCAACACTTCTGACTGCCTCCCTGTTTCTTGGGTTTATAAGAGCGTACTCTTCTCCATGTTCAAGCGCTTTCATAAAAGCATCGTCTACTGCCACTGAAAAATTGAAATTGGTAAAAACGCCTTTTGCTTTTGCTGTGATGAACTCGATAATATCAGGGTGGCTTACATGCATCACTGCCATATTAGCACCTCTCCTCTTTCCACCCTGTTTAATCACATCAGTGGCTGTATCAAATACCCTGATAAAAGAGACTGGACCTGACGCTACACCATGAGTGGATCGCACGATGTCTCCTCCTGGTCTCAGGTGTGAAAATGAGAAGCCGGTGCCTCCACCGGATTGCTGGATTATTGACATCTGTTTAACTGCTGTGAAAATCGATTCAAGAGAATCGTTGACAGGCAGCACAAAACATGCACTTAACTGCCCGAGTGTAGCACCAGCATTCATCAAGGTTGGCGAATTGGGAAGAAACTGCAAGTTTTTCATTACTTCATAAAATTCGCTTGCATGCCCGCGATTACTATCCACTGCTTCTGCTACACGAAAAAACATCTGTGAAGGAGATTCTGTAACACTGCCACGATCATCCTTTAAAAGATATCGTTTTTCAAGCACCTTCACGGCATTAACACTGAGCTTTAATTCATCACGCACTCCAAAAAACATCTTGGCACGGCGAATCTCGCTTCTTTTCTCTCGATACAGGATATATGCTTTAGCAACGTCAGCAAAACCAGCATCGATCAGTACATGCTCCACAACATCCTGAATTTCTTCAACACCGAGAGTTCCGCCTCTTTCTGCAAGCTTCACTGCAACTTTTTCTGCAAGCCCAGAGACTGGTGAAGTGTCTTCTCCTACTGCATCAAATGCTTTCAAGATTGCAGCATCAATTTTTAAGCGGTTAAAACTGACCAGACGTCCATCACGCTTCAAAACAGCAGATATCATCAAGTAACACCCGTTTTCCCTATTTAAACTATTTTTTTCACATCCCCGTTTTTAGATAATAGTACTATTCTGCTGATCTGACTTTCATCTGCTTGTTTATAATCAGTGTATTGCATGATTCTTTCTGAAAACTCACGAATTCGCTGGTGAGTTGGCATTGCAGACCTTTCAAGCCTCTTTTGCGAAAAACCAAGATGCATGTAGGCTTTTATTTCAATATAATCCGGACTTGCACGATCGATTAGAGCTGCATAACCTTCAGGATTGGTGATGTTTAACCCCTCTGTTAAAGTGATGCGAAGAACAGTTCGAGTCTCTTTTTCTCGCAGGATGTCAAGGCTCTTGCAGATACGTTCCCACAACCCCGCTTCCTGGGGGTTGCAGGTTTGCCGATACGTATCTTCATCTGGTGCATTAAGACTCAAATACAACTGGGTGGGATTAATCCGTTCCACCATTGCAGGATATGTGCCATTGGTCACAACAAAAGTGGTCATATTTTTACTGTGGAATGCATCAACAAGACGGTCGAGATACGGGTAAATCGTTGGTTC
>CAJHIS010000058.1 GCA_905067555.1 Candidatus Argoarchaeum ethanivorans | reverse complement strand
ATAAGAACAGCAATTCTGTCAGGTCTGGTCATCATATTATGGGCGATCTTCTACTTCTTTGGAGGAATCGTACACATCACAAACGGCACAGAAATAATCATAAACTACGACCTCGCAACCAGACTCACACCCAACCTGACACAGCTATTCCACGATTTCCTCTGGGCGCTTTACACAAGCATCATAACCTTCACCTCACTCGGCTACGGCGACCTCCATCCAACAGGCTGGAGTAGATTGGCAGCATCAATTGAAGTCTGCATTGGAGTATTTATGGTTGCACTCTTCCTCTTTGTATTCACACGAAAAATGGTGCGATAGAACAAAAAAACGTATCCACTTCAAAAAGTACGGTAGACACAGATTAATGTGGAATGAAAAGCAATCTTGATAGAATCAGAATGCATTTTTCAGACACGGATTAACACGGATTAACACAGATTATTGAAAATAAGGATATGGTATTTCACGACAGAGCCAAAACATCATCTTATTACTGAAAAAATCATTGGAGCCGCTTATAATGTACACAATACTCTTGGGTCAGGTTTCTTAGAGAAGGTTTATCAAAATTCACTTGCTATTGAGTTGCAATCATTTGGTTTTATAATTGGTGTGGAGAAACCCATTAAGGTATATTATAAAAGTGAAGTCGTCGGAAACTATATTGCTGATATTATTGTTAACGAAAAAGTAATTCTTGAGATTAAGGCAATTAAAGAATTATCTGATATCCATGAGGTACAACTTGTAAATTATCTTAAAGCAACTGGAATTGAAGTTGGGCTTTTGATAAATTTTGGAACTTCTGTGCAAGTAAAACGTCGTGTAATGGATAAACAAAATTGAAGAATTTATATCAATACCAATTAACAATAAATCTGTGTAAATCTGTGTTAATCCGTGTCTGAAAAATGCATTCTGATTCTATAAAGAGGTGTAATTACCCTTAGATTTGAAATGGATACAAAAAAACCATTATGCCTCATACAGTGATTAAGCTGCACAAGTCTTGTGGTTCGAGCTAAAGACGCCGCGATCACTCTCCAGATCGCGGTCGGCAGCCGTTCGTTCGATAGGCGAAACTAACTGAAAGGAGATAATTATGTATAAGTTTTTAATTGTTATCGAAAAAGCAGACGGGAACTACTCAGCATATTCGCCAGACCTGCCCGGTTGTGTGGCAACTGGCGACACATACGAAGAAGTTAAGCAAAATATGTATGACGCAATCGTACTGCATGTGAACGGATTGGTGGAAGATGATACGCCGGTTCCGGCATCACAAGCCTCTTCGGAGTACCTCGTGATTAGTGAGCCTGTCACCGCCTGACCGATATTTTAAATCGCGAGCCGCAAGCCCACCTGCCCGACCCGCGATGGAACGTGAGCAGCGACAGCAAGGTCACACGAAAAATGGTGCGATAGAACAAAAAAACCATTATGCTCCGGATCAAAATCAGGACATACTGTTCCAGCGCTATGATTTCGAACATACTCCGGACGGCACAGTCGAATTTTCTAGTGAAATTACTATCTCCTCAAAATTCACCGCAGAGCACACGGAGAACGCAAAGGCACCAGAAAACCTAAACAATGATTGAAACCGTCTTAAAACTCTGCGTACTCTGCGCTCTCCGCGGTGATAAATCACTTGATTTTTAGATAGTGCCCTCTGGACGAACTTCAATCATATTTTCTACTCTATTAAGTCACGAACCCAAAATTCCAAAGAATAAGACATTTCCTATGATGTTATTCCACAATGATTCCTGCATATCCAACCACGCTGCTGTTGTCTCCTGTAGCATCGCCGCTTGTCGAGTAATCCAACAGTTCTGAAGTTGATGCACCAAGTTTTTTAGCAGCATACAGCATCGCAGCGATCGCACCATAGCCACAGACCGTGGCATTTAATTCATATAATATGGAATACATCTCATGTATGTCAAAATCAAGTATAGCATTTATAACAGACATGTCTTTTTTGTGTGCAATGTCTGCTGGCTGGTAATGCGTAAAATCGCTTGATGCTATTATTATTACCCTCTTGCTGCTTTTTTGAGCGGCTTCCACAATTTCTTCCCCAATTCTCAGTGCCGTCTCTTCATACTGATTACTGATACATATTGGTACGATCTTAAAATCTTTTTGGGTATATTGTAGAAAAGGGAGTTGTACTTCAATGGAGTGCTCTCTCTGATGTGCTATCTCATCATAATCGATGACATTTCGTTGAAGCGTACTCACGAAGTCCTGATCCACATGCACGTCACCAAGAGGAGTATTCCACACATCAGTTGATACTGCAACCTGCGAACCCATACCGGTATGGTTTGGCCCAAGAATCACGTACGTGTCGGCATGAGGTAGTGCAGCATACACACATCCGGCAGTTCTGCCTGAGTATATATATCCGGCATGAGGTACCACCACACCAAGCGCATTTTCATGTTTTGGGATGTCTGGTATCAATTGCTTTATTGACTTTTTTAGATCATCCGGGTTTCCCTGGTAGAATCCTATTGCTGTAGGACTGCGCCGCATGCCCACTCACACTCACAATTCTGTCTCAAAATCCGAAAGCTCGTAATTAAATGTAGTATCGCCTTTCTCTGCTTTTATAGTCTTTGCTAATAGCCAATAGATTAAAGCAAGGGCTTTTCGACCTTTATTGTTTGTTGGTATGATAAAATCAACGTTTGATGTGGAGTTATTCGTATCACACAAAGCCATCACCGGTATGCCAATATTAATTGCTTCACTGACTGCTTGCGCATCCCCATGCGGGTCTGTAACCAAAACAATGTCCGGTTCAATATATCTATCCAGTTTTGGGTTGGTAAGTGTTCCTGGTATAAATCTACCAGTGATGATTTTTGCACCGATTATCCTGGTAAACTGTGTGGCTGGGTAATGCCCATACTGTCTTGCTGATACCACCAGTATGCGTGATGGATTATATTTTGAGAGTAATTTTGCTGCCAATCGTGCCCGTTCATCAGTTTTTTGAATATCAAGCACATACAAACCATCTGCTCTAACTCGATAGACAAATTTCATCATTTTATGGTTCTTTTGCTGAGTGCCTATGTGAATTCCTGCTGACAAATACTCATCAATGGGAATTAGTGGTTCATATTCTATATCTGATACTGGTATAATTTCCTGTTCCATTTTATATCGCCTCATCTTTTTTTATTTCAGGTTCTTCAACCATATTTTTGGTAATTATTTTATACACTCTGTGTTCGTGCTTTGCAGTAATCGGAATTACGCCTTGGCGCAGTTCTTCAAGAGCGATATCGATTGGTTCTCCTTTTGCATCTGGAATCAGCACCGGTGCACCCATCGAAATTTGCAAAGCACGTGCACCAACGATTCTGGCACGTTCATATCGTGTATATTTATCTATCTCCAATTAATCACCACATTTTTGAATCAATCATTAATTATATGTTTCTATAATCCCTCTGAAAGTGGACACTGCTTTATACTGGATTCCCATCGCGATTATGGGGTTGCTGAGATTCGAACTCAGGTCACAGCGTCCCGAACGCTGCAGGATGGTCCAGGCTACCCTACAACCCCTACTGGTAGGGTGAAAGTATATCCACAAGTTTAACATGAGAAAGGAGCATCCTTCGACAGCAATACCGATTAATCCCGAGATCGTCAAGCACCGCACCAGCATCCTCGCTCTCGGTGCGCTTTGTGAATTCTTCCCACACACTTCCAATAACCTTACCACAGGTAAAACATCTAACCGGTATCATTATATTCACCTGTACGACTTTTGTCTCTTGGCTCTTGCACCAGGCCCTCCAAACTTCTTGGATTCTTTCTGGCGCGAATCATTAACAAGAAGAGACCTATCGTATTCAAGTAATGCATCCTTGAGTGCGGGGTCTCCACTCCACTCTACAAGTCCCTTGGCAATAGCAGTCCTGACTGCTCCAGCCTGGCCCATAATGCCCCCACCTTTAACCACTACATTAACATCAATATTGTTAATCACGTCATCGTTGCAGAGTCGAACAGGTTCAATCATCTTTAGTCTAACAAGCTCTGGCTCAATAATTTCGATGGGCACTTTATTAATCCTGATGCATCCTTTGCCCTCTTTTAAAGTAGCACGTGCTATTGCAGTTTTCTTTTTACCTGAAGTATTAATAATTTTAACCAAATACAATTACTCCTTTAGAATTTACCACCAAGTTGTCTGCTCAAGTCATCAAGTCCAATATGCTTGATGGTGCTGAGCCGTTTCATGGATGTGCCCTCTAATTTACTCCTTGCTTCCCGCTTAAGTTCCCCTGGTTCACCAACATACACCTTGAGATGAGAGAGGGCCTCTCTTCCGCGCCGCCGTTTATGCGGCAGCATGCCCCTGACTGTTCGTTTAAGAATCATATCAGGTCTTTTAGGGTAATATGGACCTTGTTCCTTGATACCACGTTGTGTTGCTTGTAGATATCCTTTAAACGTGGTTGTTGCCGAACCTGAAATAATCGCTTTTTCAGCATTGACAATAGAGACTGTTTCACCCTCAAGCAAACGTTTAGCAATCATACTTGAAAGACGTCCTAATATGAGTCCGGAAGCATCAATGACTATCACTACTACATCACTCCATTATCCTGACATTACTGCCTTTTGGATTTGTTTCTATTAGCTCTGCAATGGAAAGACAGGTTCCACCAGCTTTATGTATTTTATCTTCTGCATTGATGCTGAAATTAAATGCAGCGACAGTAACAGAATGGTCAA
>CAJHIS010000057.1 GCA_905067555.1 Candidatus Argoarchaeum ethanivorans | reverse complement strand
TTATATCCTTGTGGGTGGGACGTATAGACACCTCCCTAGTAGTACAATTTATAGGGGTGGTGATTATACTCTGGACATAACAACAGGGAAAGCGCCAGCACATAAACCGGGGACAACATCAGGCTCCGAATCGGAATCGGAATCAAAAGAGCAACCAGGCTTTGCCGGTATTATTGCAATTATCTCATTCGCAGGAGTGTATATCGGACTTAGAAAAAAGTGAGGAAGAACAAATAGGATGAGAATTTATGTCAAAGTATTTTTTATTGCCGTGTTATTAACTGTATTTGTAGCACCATCTCAGAGTTCGCCGGATTCGAGTTATGAATATAAAATAGACTTGAGCGGTGTTGAGTTCTGGCTGAGATTCGATCTGACAGATGCGCAGATCGCACCTCGGCCAGATCATGGCGATATGTTGGAAATACCTGTTGAGATTGAGATTATCGACATGGGCGGGAAGACCTCGATATGTTTTGATAAGATAACGTTCTCAGGTGAACATGCCGGATTTGATAGTGAGTACCAGTTACATTCCGAAGAGCTTACCCATGCCGGTGAAACATTTAACAATCTCTCGGCTCTTCGGTATGATCCAGGTAAGTTATCCTGGATCAAGCCCGGTTCAACAGGCAATGAAAACATCACCTTCAAAATCTTTGGCAGAGTGAATGGTCTTGCTATGCCCGCGTTCTCAGGTATTTTTGAGGTTCCAATAACCACTCCGTCAAGTTCACTTACATGGGAATATGCTATAAAACCAGATGAACTCGGTGGGATGTTGTATGAATACGAGCCTTTTGCGATAGAATTCACTCTGAAGAACACTGGAAAGTATCCGGTCTATATTAGGGAATTGGACAATGAACTGTATACGATGGAGCCGGGAGAAACTTATTCAAAGGTAGACAATTTCAGTAGAGGGCTTGAGGCGGGTAATTATACTGCTCGGTGGAGACATAAAGATTATTGTGGTACCGGTGGTGATGGTCACGTGTATTATATCACCTACACAGGTTATCAGGGCGAAATGGAGGTATCGTATACTTCTACTGTTCTAAAACGAAATATATCATGGTCAGTACCTGAACAGATCAGTTTACCAAAGCTCAATAGACCCATCAATATTTCCGGTACGATAACGCGACTTATGGAGAACGAGACAGTAAACCTGACAATTATCGATCCGGACAGAAACACATTTTCGGTGAGGGATGTAACTGCACATAATAACACGTTTAGCGATGTATTTACACCCAATTCAACCGGTAAATGGAAGATCGTTGCCAAGCATAAGTTAAAGCAGAGTTCTTATGGGGAAAAATGGATTTACGAATCGTCGACTACTTACATTGATATTGCTTTGGAAGGGAGAAAACTGTCGATTCGTGCCAATCCGGTTGAGTTTGGGCGGGATTATCAGGTCAATATATCCGGCACCATTTCACCATATTCAGACATAGTCGGGGACATAATAGCAATATCTTATTCTTATCGTACATCTAACCAAGAAGGTGAGTGGCTCAATGAAGTACATAATGTTAGTATACAAGAGGATGGGACGTTTTTCGACACACAACTTATACCACAATCATCGGATTATTGTACGATAACAGCCGGTTATGGATTTTGCACATATCGCCATAATAGAGCTTCTTGCGCCATGTATTCACCGTGTATCGCGATTCGTAGATCTTGTTATGGTGGGGTGGGGGTGGATGGATCGGATTTTGATCTGGATGAACCAGTGCGCATATCAATCCGTACAGAGTTCAACCATTATTTCCTCTGTCACAATCAAAATGCAAGCGATACACTCACCCTTACCATCATAAAGCCAGATGGTGCCGCTAAAACCGAAATCATACCTGCAGAAGATGATACCACATATTACTCATTTATACCGGATCGTCAGGTGGGTAAGTGGGAAGTTAAAGCAGACTGGAGTGGAATTTCAAGGAATTGCACATTCATTGTAGAGAACGAGACGTGCGATGGTCATGAAGATGATGAAAATGACGAAGACAACTCCATCCCAGGTTTTGAAGGGGTACTCATGATTGGAGTATTCACGGTGACATTTTGTTTGAATAAAAAATATTGGAGGAAATAATATGAACTACAGAAGCATAAGTATAGTAATTGTTGCAATTCTCATTTCAGGATTTATTTTTCCTGTGTTGGCAGAAGATGATATGGATATAGTAATTGAGACTACAAGATCCCGTTATTATGCAGGAGACATTGTCAAAATGGAAATAACGGTAAAGGAAGGGCTATTAAATGAAATTAAAAGTATAACTTTGATGCCCCCGGAAGATGACAGAGCGTATGCAAATTCGGTCGTTGATTCACTTATAGGAGGTCCTGAGAACAAACATGCAGATCCTAACGATGCGTTGGGTCCTGTTAACATGGTGGAGGCTGATAGTGAGAGCAGCGGTACCGGTGGTATGGTATCTCTTGGTGGCGGTTATATTGTTCTGGACATGGGTCAGGATGAAGAGATCCTCAACGAACATGGAAATGATCTCAGAGTCTATGAAGTATGTAAAGACTACTACTTTTACGGTAATCCGGAACCTTATGAGGTATTTGTTAGTGATGACGGAGCAAACTGGGAATCTATCGGTGAAGGGAAAGGCGTAGCAGAATTTGACATATCCAATACAAGTTTGGACCGTGCAAGGTATGTCAAAATAGTCGATGCGAAGAAAGATACTGGTGGGGTGTCTCCGGGACCTGACATCGACGCAGTAAAAGCACTCCGATTTGAATCCGGGCATAATATCTTTGCCGAGAGCGTTGCAGACTACTATCCCGGCGGAAAGAATAATAATCACGATAAATCAGTCGATGCGCTAATACCTGGCGATGAAAAGTATTTTTCACTGGGCGGCGGATATATCGTTTGTGATATGGGTGCCGGGACTGAAATCATAGATAATCCGGGGAGTGATATCAGGATCTATGAGCTTGGTGATTTTGATCCGTATAGTGTATATATCAGTCGGGATATGGATGAATGGGCATTTGTTGGAGATGGTACGGGAACAACAGAGTTCGACATATCTTCAACCGGATTGAGCCAGGCAAGGTATGTTCAGGTATCTGATGGGATTAAGGAAGACGAAGCCAGTGGAGACTCCCCTGGAGCTGATATCGATGGGATAAAACCATTGCGATTTGAAGTGTGGCCTGATAAGGTTCTATTTAATGGGGGCAAAAAATCTTGGGGAGGAGATATCAGCATCAATTCTGGAAAATCCCCGGCTAAAAAAACGGTTGAATTTGCAATCCCTACAACGCTAGAACAATATGGGACAAAAGAATTGACAGTGGTCGTGCAGTATGTTTGCGTTAAAGAATGCGGACCGGGATATCTCCAATTTGGACTCCACGGCGAGAAATATTATGAAAACCGCCATGAACATGTAATACGTACAGTATCAATCGATGTTAAGCCCGGTGGTAAAAAAAGCGAAGAGATGCCCAATGGCGAAAAAAACGAAGAGACGCCCGGATTCGAAGGCACTTTATTGTTTGCCGGATTGTTAGTGGTGGTGCATCTTTTGAGGAGGCGGGTATGATGCAGTCAGAACTGCTGTGCAATCCTACTCGTGGGGTGGTGCGAACTTATATTGATGTGCATAAAGTACGGAACGGCAAAAGAAGATGAGGCGATGGTATATAAACAAATACAACCAGATAACTGAAACTCGTATTGCATTGCGAACAGAATTATGCTCTCATATCCTTGTGGTGCTGACGCTTGCAGCCGCCGCGGTGCTCGTGGTGGGTGCTGGCGTGGGTGCGGCTGCGACGACGTGGTATGTGGATGATGATGGGGGCGCGGCGGACTATGATAACATACAGGACGCTGTGAATGCAGCAAGCGACGGGGATATGATTTTTGTGCACAGCGGAATCTATAATGAAACTGCGATCGTGGACAGGTCGCTTACACTTCAAGGCGAGAACAGAGAGGCCACAATCATCGATGCTAATGGAGAGGGATTGAGATAACCTTTGATGATTATGTGATCAGCGGGTCCACGATAAGAAATTGTTGGAACTCTGAAATTGAACTATCGTCTTCAAACAGAAACATAATAACCAACAATGTCATACATTCAATAACAGGTGGCAGTGACTGCGATGGTATTGAACTGGATGAGTCATCACACAATATAATAACCAACAACACTGTAATCTCCTGCGGTACGGATATTGAACTATGGAATTCTGAGTATAGTAACATAACCAGCAACACTGTAAATTCATGCAGTACCGGCATTTCTATAGGGTCCTCTGACTATAATAACATAACCAACAACACAGTGTTGCTATGCAATCCTAATATAAACTTAAAACATTCTGATCACAACATCGTATCTAACAAGAGATTGTCGGATTTTCCCTTAATTTTTTCCATTTTTTCAGGCTTTTGAGGATTTTTTTCAGAAAAAACATGATTTTTCATCAAAAAATCCATATTATCCCATGTTTTCTTCAATATTCCTGATTTTTCCTCGCTTTCAACATATTTTTAGATAGCACACACTATTTAGAACGTTTGCAAGCCCTTTAGCATTGGCGGTAATAGTAGTGATAATGAATTGAACATTCAACTTGGGCAGTCCCCAATATTTCGCTCTTGTCATTCTATGAAATCTCTTCATTTCAGCATGTTTTGGCTTGATATGGACTTTTTCTTCCATCATCGCTTTTATCCCCTGCCTTATCAGGCCAATAGTCCTTGGTATTGCTATGTTCG
>CAJHIS010000056.1 GCA_905067555.1 Candidatus Argoarchaeum ethanivorans | reverse complement strand
CAAACCAACTTCCGGCAAGGTTAGTATAATGGGTTTTGATCTGCGGAGTGAACCGATTAAAGCCAAACAGATCATTGGAGTTGTTCCGGAATTGTCAAATGCATACAACGAACTTTCTGCGTGGAATAATTTACAGTTTATGGCAGACCTGTACGGTGTACCAAAAAAACATGCTAAAAAGAGAGCGGAAGAGCTTTTGAACAAGTTTAATCTCTATGATCGAAAAGATCACAAGGTTAAGACCTTCTCCAAAGGGATGAAGCAAAAACTCATCACTGCCATGGCACTTGTAAATGATCCGAAGATACTCTTTCTTGATGAACCAACATCAGGTCTTGATGTTCAAAGCGCACGATTGATCAGGGAGATGATAAGAGAGTTTCATGACGATGGAAAAACCGTTTTCCTCACAACTCACTACATGCATGAGGCAAGTCAGTTATGCAGTCGGGTTGCAATCATCAATCATGGAAAGATAGCAGCAATAGACGCTCCTGAGAAACTTAAAATGAAGGTCGGGGGACTACAACATATTGAAGTTAGTTTCAAGACACTTGTGAATGTTTCTGACTTTTATGCAATGCCCGGAGTTGTCAAGGTTCATACAGGCGGAGATAAGCTGCTGCTATATACAAACGAGCCGGGAAGAGTAATATCGCAACTGGTTGATTACTCAAGATTGAATGGCGTGGAAATTGTAACGCTTAACACACTAACCCCCTCGTTAGAAGACGTTTTTGTCAAACTCACCGGACGGTAAAATGATAGATCAGATGAAACGTGCCTGTGCGATTGCTAAAAAAGATATTAGAATCTATTATCTGATGGGCCCGGTAATCATATTTGGTATCCTTGCTCCAACATTCCTTTTCCTGGCGTTTATGATAGGAAGAGATCTCCCGGTTGATTTTCTAATAGCCGGGCTGCTTGGCATGACGATATTTTTTACTTCAACCTCGGTTGCTCCAGTGATTACGCCAACAGAGACCCAGACAAAAAACCTTGAGCGGCTTGCAGCAGCCCCGGTTCATATTACGACCATTCTTTTTGGTGATGTACTTGCATCAGTCCTCTTCGGTGTTGGCATCTCCTTTATTCCGTTATTAATCGGACTTGCAATTGGTGTTACAATCGCACATCCCTTTATCCTCGTCACAGGTATTGTACTGGCTGCATTCTGCTTCTCAGCCATGGGGTTGATATTCTCGTCCACTCCAACAAGCGCTACATCTGTTGTGATGATGATGTCTTCAATGATAAAATTTCCACTGGTCTTCATCAGCGGAATATTTATCCCGGTTGGGGAATTGCCATTGTGGGCTCGTGTGCTGGCATCATTGTCCCCGCTGACCTATATAACTGACCTGTGTAGATATTCCTTCCGGAGTGCCAATTACTATCCGATTTTAGTTGATGTTACGGCCCTCGTGATATTTCTTGTAATCTTTATGACGGTTGCAATAAAACTTCATGGGAGGAGCCTGCCAAAACGTTTGTAAATGGCCGGCTAATTCCATTCTGTTTAGAAGGTCCTCTTTAAAAAATTATATGCCACGTACACGACTATTAAAAACAGCACTACATATATAATCCATACGATAAATTGAAAAAGCAAGCGAAAAAGCAGGAGTGCAACAATCACTGCTGCAACAAGCAAGACGATGTTCTTCAAATTCATAGAGTTCATAATATTACAGTTAGGTAAAAACACATATAACAATGTTGGTGCATCAAATCTCACAGCCTCTTTCCAACTAAATATGTAACTGCTGCATCTGTTATTTTAACTCTGTGGTGCGAGGTAAGTGGTAGTTTTTCTTTTATCACGATATATCGATAATTATCATCCCTGGTGACGCTGGTGTTATTTTTTCCAGGTTTGGTGACTGTTACATTGCATGTTTTGCCGATGTAGCGATGAAGGATTTGCCTGGCTATTCGATGATGTTCTTTTGTAAGCTCTCTTGAGCGTTCCTTCTTTATTCCACTGGGAATCTCTTTTAACTGGCTGGCTTTCGTGTGGGGGCGTGGTGAAAAGCGTGTGATGTTAACCTTGAATGCCTGCACCTCTCTTAACAATGCAAGCGTGTGTTGAAAATCCTCACCTCTCTCGGTCGGATACCCCACAATAAAATCAGTGGAGACGATTCCATCCGGATAGTGGCTTCTAAATGCGCTTATAATCTTGCGGTAGTCTTCTGTTTTGTAATGGCGCTTCATATCTTCAAGTACGGTGTCAGAGCCGCTTTGTACCGGCAGATGCAGAAACTTGTATATCTTCTCATTCTGGTAGGCTTCAATCAGTTCACCTGTAATATTCTTTGCAGCAGCAGGGTTCATCATTCCCACTCTGATGCGAAAGTCCCCTGAAATGTTTGATAGCTCGTCCAATAGCTCTGGCAGGCTGTATCCCGTATCCAGACCATAGCATGCTGTATCCTGCCCGGCAAGTTGAATCTCCCATATTCCATTTGATATAAGTTTAGTAACCTCCCGTTTTATTTCTGGTATGGGCTTACTTGTAAGCTCTCCTCTTGCTTTTTTGACGATGCAATAGGAGCAGTCTCCAATGCACCCTGTAGCAATATTTACAGCGGCAATGGCTGTGCTGGTTGGAAGGGGATTTTGGGTTATTTTACACCCGGACCCCATTGTTTCTATTGGAACGGCAATGGCTGTGCTGGTTGGAAGAGGGTTTTGGGATATCAAACCTGGTGCAGTGTTTTCAGTAATTGGCTTTGTAGTGTTTTCAGGAATAAGCCTTGTAATATCGTTAAGTGTTCTTGGTGTAATGAATTTGTCAATTCCAAGCTGACGCATATACTCTGGCTGTGCCGCGGGAAGACATCCTGCAACGATCATATCTTTTCCATGGTTGTCGCTGTGGTTGTCGCTGTGGTGGTCATGGTGGTGACTCCGGATGTATGAGAGCACTCTCTGCTCGGTACATTCTGTAACCGTGCAGGTGTTAACAATAATCATATCTGCATCTGCTTCATCACAGAGTGTGTGACCGATGCTGGTAATTGCCTCGGCAATATATCTGGAATCTGCATGGTTGGCAGTACAGCCATACGTTTTAATATAAATTTTCATCACTTTTCTTCTATCTTGCTCTCTAACTGCACTACTTCCACTGCTGCCATATTGAAAAAGTTAATTGCCTCCCTGTCCGGGTATGATTCCTCGAACACCACCCGCTTGATGTGTGCGTTGATTAACATCTTGGCACAGAGTATGCAGGGCTGGTGAGTGCAATAAATGGTGGCATCCTTTATACTGATGCCATGCAGTGCACTCTGGATGATTGCATTCTGTTCTGCATGCACTGCTCTACATACTTCATGCCGCGTGCCAGATGCGATGTTTTGCTGGTCCCGCATACAGCCAATGTCCAGGCAGTGCTCCATGTTGTGCGGCGCACCATTGTAGCCGGTGGATAAGATGTGCTTATCCCTGACAATTACCGCGCCTACCTTGTTTCGAAGACAGGTGGAGCGGTGTGCTACCACACGAGCGATTTCCATAAAATACTCATCAGTTGAAGGTCTCATTTTCACCTGTAGTTTTTTTCGAGCAGCATAGTTATTAGCCCAAATATCTCCACCACCGGAATGAATTCCAAGTCATCAGTAGGGCTTGGAGGTCGAACGAATGGGATGAGCATGAACGAGTGTATGGTGGACAATGTGAGTCACACATTCCATAATCTGAGTTTGCCAGACCGCTGATGTGGCCACACCTCGTCAAAAGAAGTTATGCTGAGTTATGTAGACGTGAAATAAGTTTGCATTGGAGTCTGCATCTCAAGCACGATTTTTCTAAGAGCTTGTATTTCTTCATATTCCTCGAGTTCACCTGGTTCGAACCCAATTTCAGGCTCTACCGACAGCCGATCAAGCTCTTCAAAAATAATCGAAAACTTATGTTGTTTCTCTAACATAATAGACATCCTAAACGATCTTTTTCTTTGACTGTGATTCTATCTGATTTCTCAGTGTGCTCAAGTCGTTACGATTGTTACATGCTGGACACATAAATACATTGTCTTTTGGAAATGGTACTGATCCTTTCTGTATTGGAACGCCTTCCTTTAAGTTTGCTTGAATTTTTGTCTTCGTCTTGCAGTTAGGACACTCAAATTCAATTACTGCCATATTAGGCATTTGCTGTGGTGCAATACTAACCTGTGGGATTACAAATCGGTATATCTGTGAATTAGGAGTTTCGTATATCTTAAATATGTTTGTCGTATCAAAAGACATCTTCAAAAGTATATAGTATCGACTAATTGCGTCAAATAGTTCAGTGTCCCCACTAAAATCAGTTACTTTTAATCGCATCTCACGCAGATCATTGATGGTGATCGATGCCCCGTGTGTGAGCCAATGTCCATGATCGCATAGTTTCTTCGCAATTTCTTCAGCTCGTGTTTTCTTGTCGTTAACTGTCACTGGCTCACCGGTGCTTAAATGAGTCTCCCAGAATTTAAACTTATATTCAGAAAGCCAATCAGTCACGAGTTTTTTGGAAAATGCCTGTGCATTCTCACAATTTTGTATTTCGCCAGGTGATATATTTTGAAGAATTGGCACATAGGCACGGTTCAGATAGCCTCTCTCTTGAACTTCCTGTTTTATCTTTTCCAACCCTTCCAAAAACGCATGCGCAGAAAAGCGCTTCCCACCTTGAAGCATTTGTGCATCAATTGGTCCGAGTGTAGAGGCTGGCTCCATGAGAATTTCATCGCCTGCCATTACCATAATTGTACCTGCACTTTTTGCATAACCTGGCACAATCATAGTGACCTCGGAGAACCTATTTCGTATATATTTGATTATATCTTCCACGACTTCAGCATAACCGCCAGGAGTTTCAAGAATAATGTCTATTTTGTCTCCTTCAAGATTACTAATCTGGTCTATTATAGGAACACGATCACTATAGTCTATAGATATATCAGCTTGTTTTGTCAGAGCACTAGCGAAGGTGAAAATATCTTTTCCGTCTCGTAGTTGCGATATTCGTAAGAGTTGTTTCTTTCGTTCCTTCTGAAGAGTAGCCCAGTCAAACGAACTGTCCAAATACTCGGAATAAATTCCCATACCTACCTCCTTTACATATACTTATCATGCAGACGGCTTTGGGACAAAAATGCCGCTGCATAGTGATAGATTTTCGTGATGAATCTTTCAAAAACCGCTGC
>CAJHIS010000055.1 GCA_905067555.1 Candidatus Argoarchaeum ethanivorans | reverse complement strand
CGCCTGCACTACTTTCCGCTCTACGCTCTGGCAATGGTCCCGTAGAATACTCTCTGACAAAAATATATTTAAATTTATTGATGGGGTCATGAGAATTATCCCACACCAACACTTCAATGTTTTCATCTGACCTGTGAGTGTAATAGTAGTCAAATAATTCTGTACCTCCCCATCCGCGAGCAGTTATTAACCATGTCTGATAATAACCATCAAAGACAACGTTTTTTCCTGTGACAGTTTGGATACCTTCACTTTCTTCAATGCTCCATTTTATCGTGCCAATATATCTCACATTGTTTTCATAAAGAAAATCAGGATTGTTTGCGTTTTGAGATAGTTGATCCTTTATGTTGCTCCAATCAATCTCATTCTTATTATTCTTATAAGACTCCCAGCTTGTGCCTGTGACCGCATTCCAGTGACCTGCAGGATTACCACCCTGGCGTGGATTAACTCCATACCACCGAGAATTCTCCGCAAAGTCCTCTAATGTAGCACCCGACCCAAACGTGTTGTAATGCAAGCTCAATACACTTTTTACTGCTTTTTCTGGATCTAATTTGTCAATTGTAGTCCAAACACCCCAATTTTCCGTGCTTCCTCTATCCAATTGGAATGGACCAATGCCTGTAGAGAATTTGAAGCTGCTACCCGCAACTCTATGATCAAACACATCACTTCCGGGTGCTCCCTGACTATGTGCAACGTAGCCTCCATTGCCACCTTCTGCCCTTGCAATAGTGGTTACCCATGCTTTATACTGATTTATGTTGAGATTCCAAGCAGAATTGTAATAGGAACCAACGTGTTGATCGATTAAGTCCAGAAGTCGTTGATCCATTGCTACAGTCAGCGTGACATCTTCCTTCTCTGAAAAGTAAGCATCCTTCGTGCAAGTTATGGTGATGCTCGTACTCCATTCAACTGACTTGTAACCGCTTTTAGAAATCTTGAACTGCCATGTTCCGGGAGTCCCTGTAATCGTCACATATCCACTCGAACTTGTTGTCTTGCTGAAGCTTGTACCATCACCATCCTGACCAGTTACGCTTGCTCCTGAAAGAACTGGTCCACTCGAACTACCATCGCGAACATACAATGTCAGCGTGACATCTTCCTCATTTTTACCTACAACTATTGTTTCGGCATCAAAAGCAGTTTCACCATCATTATCTGAAACCATCAATGCTATACTGTAACCACTGGCACTACTTGGACTCGTATAGGTATGAGTTTGTGTCGAAGGTGGATTTCCTGAACCGGAATAGTCACTGTTTCCATCGCCATCCACATCCAATACCCAATTAGATATTGAACCATCCGGATCATTTGCACTCATTGAAAAAGTAACGGTGAGAGGTAAATTTCCAGACTTTGGGTTTGCAGATAAGGAACAAGTTGGTGCTTGATTCGATGGATTCACATTTATTGTCTTGGCATCAGAATCAGTTGCATCCTCGTTATCAGATACCATCAAAATTGCAGTGTAGCTACCAGAAGTCGTGTAGGTATGAGTTTGTGTTGCAGGCAGGCTTCCCGAACCAGAATAATCTGGACTTCCATCACTTGGGCGTAATACCCAAGTAGTGATTGAGCCATCTGGATCGTTGGCACTCATGGAGAAGGTAACGGTAAGAGGTGCTTTCCCTGAACTCTTGTCTGGAGACAGGGAACACGTAGGTGGCTCATTTTCACCTACAACGACTGTCTCTGTATCAAAAGCAGTTTCACCATCATTATCTGAAACCATCAATGCTATACTGTAACCACTGGCACTACTTGGACTCGTATAGGTATGAGTTTGTGTCGAAGGTGGATTTCCTGAACCGGAATAGTCACTGTTTCCATCGCCATCCACATCCAATACCCAATTAGATATTGAACCATCCGGATCATTTGCACTCATTGAAAAAGTAACGGTGAGAGGTAAATTTCCAGACTTTGGGTTTGCAGATAAGGAACAAGTTGGTGGTACTGTTGGAATGTTTACCTCGAAATACCAATCGTTTGAAAGTCCACCCCATCCTGCACTGTTATGGACTCTCACATCCCAGCGATACTTCACCCCATCCTGTAATTTGCCACTGGGTATGGTTAGTGAAGTTCCATATACAGCATTGTTCGAATATACGATGTTGCCTGAACCGTAGGGATACTTGCTTATGTAGAGACCGTAATAGTTAGCACCAGATACGCTATTCCATCGGAAGGTTGGTGTAGTAGTGTCAATATCAGGACCCGGTTCAGAGTTTGAACCCGGGGAAGTGGGGGTTGGTGCGGATGGCGAACCACTATAAATCCACTTCTGCATCACCCCTGCATATGCGGTATCTTGCGCCACCCCCCACAATGGTACACCCATCCAAACGTAACCCTCGCGCAATTCTGGCATTTGAAGACTGCATGGTTCAATGGCAAACTGCTCACAATCATCAGCCGCGCCCACTCCCGCGCCTGTCATGCACACGGCGGCGATGAGTACAGCCAACAGCACGCGGGTCATGCCGCCGTCTCCACCAAATCTAGCAGATATGATGCCGCCGGATCTTGCACTAAAGCAATGTTCTCCAGCCAATTGGTCTCAGCTATCAGCATAACGTTCATGTTTTCTCTTCCCTTCATGCTCCGCCACCGCTTCCGGAATTATATCCCTTAAAGCATCCCACACCCGTCTGACTTTCGGATTTTTTAATGCCTCTTCCAGCATTTCCTCTTCGGTAAGTTTTTTAGCCATTTTTCTACCTCTTATAATTGTTAAGTCTTTTACTTTAATATATTCTTCTCTATCTTTGTACTACACGATACGATTCCAAACAAATTTCTCCCAAGCAAAGGTGGAACATCCTCTTCACGGTATCTAAATTCTATGGTCATAATATCAAAGTATCCCCAGTCGGTATTTTAGCAAGTGATGGCTTTTTAATAAGATATTCATTCTTTGCTTCTTTATAAACCGCCTCTGCATCGTTCCCCTCCGCCACGACTTTTTTTTACCTATCGTTGCAATCCATTTACCCGCATATTTATCCTTTTTATCCTCTCAACGCACCTATCGGAATCAAACTCAACCCTTAAGGATGGAATAACACGCGAGCATCAATTAAAACTCTCTGTGTACTCTGTGCCCTCTGTGGTTGAATTTTAAATTGCCGCAACAGTGTTAAGTTGTGCAGTTTTTAAAGTTTCTTCGTGTGTTCAAGTGTATGCTGTAACATCTGTTTGATATTAAGATTTTCTTCGGCTTCAAGCACGTCACTTATTTTGGCTGCTGTTGCCGGATGGTCAGGCACCACGCTGCATTCTTTGGCAGGTTTTATTGAAGGTTCGTATGTTCCAATTCTTTGTGCGATTGTAATAATCTCTTTTTTATCCAGTCCAATCAGTGGATGGTAGATTGGGTAGTTAAAAGTATATATTTCGGTCATCATATTCTCTGATGTTTGTGATGCCACCTGTCCCAGTGACGAACCTGTAATGATGCCATACGCCCCCTCTTTTTTCATAATCTCGCCTGCAATCCGATACATCATGCGTCTACACAGCACACATAACAAACTCTCTTTACATGTATCTAAAAAAGCTTCAAGGTTTTTACCATTCGCGGCTTCGTATACTTTGAGTTTCCTGGGAGACCATACCTGTAATGCTTCGATGCATTCCATCGCACGCTCTCGATTACTCTCATCTGAAAACGGCTCATTATTGCAGTACACAAAAACAATCTCACACCCACGCTTCATCATTAACCATGCTGCAACCGGTGAGTCGATCCCACCTGAGATAAGGGCTACCATCTTCCCCTGCGTGCCGACAGGAAGTCCGCCCATGCCCTTGACAACTTCAGTGTGCACATAGGAATGGCGCTGGCGAACCTCAACAAAGATCTGTTTATCTGGCGAGGAAAGATTAACGTGTGTATGTTTATCCCCAACCTTTTCAATAACTGCACCACCACATTGCTGGGCTATATCTATTGATGTAAATTCGTGGACTCCAGCACGCCGTGCACGTATTGCAAAGCTTTCACCATGTCTAATGACTTGCCCTCCAACCTCTGCAGCAAGCTTGGTGATGTCATCTAACATAGACGTGGTTGTAACCGCCGGGCTCACCGAAACCACTCCCAGTACCTTAGAAGTAACGTCTACAGCAGCCTTATCTGTTGTATGAATAAAAATGCGCCCCTGGTCACGAGTAACTTCGCTATAGTCCACATTGTTTAAATCGAGCATCTTTTTTATATTGCTAATCAGGATATGTTCATATCGATTTCGAGTTCTCTGGCTTTTAAGAGCGATCTCACCATATCTAACAATTACAACATCCGGTTTTAGTTGCATTAAAGCTGGTTGTAATCAATTGTAACACATAAGGATTTCTACAAACAGCTTTAATAATACTTGTTACAAGTAAGATGTGGTGATTGTTTGTCAAGGACGGCTAAAATAACCCGTAAAACAAACGAAACAGATGTTATGGTTTATTTCTCTCTTGATGGTAACGGGACTGCTGATGTAGCTACAGGTATTGGTTTTTTTGACCATATACTTACCAGTTTTGCAACACATGGGCGATTTGATCTAACAGTGAAAGCATCCGGCGATCTTGAAGTGGACGAGCATCACACCATAGAGGATGTCGGGATTGTGCTTGGTTCTGTTATTGCTAAAAGCTTTGGAAATAAAAAGGGCATTGCACGGTTTGGTGAGGCTCGCATACCAATGGATGAAGCAATTGCATCGGCGGCAATCGATGTGAGTGGCCGAAGCTTCCTTGTTTATAGCTCTGCCTTTAAAACAAGTTTTGTTGGCAGTATGAATACACAGATGGTAGAGCATTTCTTTCTGTCGTTGGTATCGCATGCCGAAATCACTCTTCACATCGAAGCTATGGGGGATAATGACCATCACATTTGTGAAGCATTGTTTAAGGCATTCGGTGTAGCGCTTCGGCGAAGCTGTGTGATAGAAGGAACCAGTCTACCAAGTACGAAAGGGGTTCTGTAAATACGAGCGGAGGGGAGCATCTGTTGTTTGAGCGCATCGAACATGAACTGGAATTACTTCAACGACACACGACTGTGTTACAGAAAGTAATTGATGGCATGCCGATTGGCATACGAAAAATAGCAGATGAGACTAACATTCCGGAACATAAAATCCGCTATTCTCTGCGTGTGCTTGAACAGAAAGGAATGATAACCCCAACACAATACGGTGCAAGCCCTACAAAAAAAGCTATCAAATTCAAGCAGCAACTTGGTGAAAAAATAAAAAACATCACTGATCAACTGCAACAATTAAGTGAATAAATAACGAATAAAGCAACAGCTTGAGTGAATAAAGATATGAAACCACATCAAGATTCGTTATTTCTACACACGTCGTGTGTAGACACGAGACCACAGACACCTTTCCTCGCAGTGGATATTATAATTTTATATCACAATCAGATTGTCTTAATCAAACGAAAAAACCAACCATATCAAAATTGTTATGCTTTTCCAGGCGGGTTTGT
>CAJHIS010000054.1 GCA_905067555.1 Candidatus Argoarchaeum ethanivorans | reverse complement strand
AGATTGGGAGGGGATGTTCCGGTATCTTGATCACGACATTCCCAAAACATCCAATCAAGCAGAACACATTTTTTCCCTTTTTCAACCGATTATTGATGCCGCAAAGAGTTTTTCAACGGGCGCTGGAAACTTTTTCAAGACTATTATGTTTTATAAAAATTTCCATTTCTATTTTTCGGGATCAAATAAAGATAAGAATACAATGCATTCCATAGGAGTTAATTCAGATTCGATGTTTGATTTTATCCAATTGCCTTAAGAGCACCAACATGTAATGTAACGGTCCCAAAAAAGAGATAGATTTTTAAATCAAAAAGCTAATTTGACGGCTTCTACTGAGGCTATTAGATCACCTCATAATCGTGAAACGATAATGTTATGTATAATCTATATGGTATGTTATTGTCATGATAAAAAAATGCAGTGGAGGTCCGACAAAACCGGAAATAATAGCAATAAGCCTTCTAAAACTGCAACTGCAATCAACTGATACAATGGCAGATATCGGGTGCGGGAGTGGAGCAGTGACAATAGAAGCAGCAAAAATAGCACAGCATATATATGCTATAGACCATAGAAGTACTGCCATTAGCACAGCAGAATACAACCTGAAAGAGTGTGGCATAAAAAACGTCACACTCATAGAAGATGAGGCATCAATTGCACTGGAAGGTATGAGAATAGACTGTGCTTTTATAGGCGGCACCAGACAGATAGAAGACAGCGTTAATGCTTCAATAAAAGCAGGAGCAAAGAGAATTGTGGTCAATGCAGTACGAATTGAAACAGTGGCTAGAACCATCCAGTACATGAGCAGCCTTAATATATTCACTGAAGCCGTCCATGTGAGCATATCAAAAAGCTATGCACTTGAGGGAGAGACGATGTTTAAACCATACAACCCGGTTTACATTGTAACGGCCGCAACCGGAGGCACACAATGTTAGTAAGTATTACTTCCTTGATTGCTAACGCACTCGATTGCTTTGCAATCGAGAGACATTTCTGTACAACGAAGTTGTGCAGTGCAGCAACCGGAGGCACATAAATGTTAGTAGGTGTTGGTATTGGGCCAGGAGATGCTGAACTCCTGACACTAAAAGCTGTAAAAATCCTTGAGCAGAGTGCAAAAGTATATGTTCCTGGCAAACTTGCTGCCAAACTCATAAAACCATACGCTGCATCCGAAATTCTGAACTTTCCTATGACACACGACCAGGAAACTCTGGAGAAGCACTGGGAGGAGAATGCAAGAATTATTGCATCACAAGCCCGGGATAAACTCGTATCCTTTGCGGTCATTGGAGACCCAAACTTTTTCTCGACTTTTACACATCTGCGGCGTATCATCAGTAAACAATATCCTGATATAGTAATCACCACTGTGCCTGGCGTTAGTGCTATCACATCCTTTGCAGCAAGAGCAAACACACAGATAGATCATTCATTCGAGGTTACTGACGGGTCAGAGAACAAATCAAAGATTGTGCTAAAAGCAGTAAAACCAAGAAAAATAGCGAAAGAGCTGGAAAAAGAGGGCTACAACGAGTTTATCTATCTTGAAAACTTGTTTGCAGAAAAAGAACACATCAGTACAGTTCTTCCAGAAAAAGGAAGCTACTTCAGTATGATATTAGCGAGGAAGCCATGAAAACCGTATACTTTGTTGGAGCAGGGCCGGGTGATGCAAAACTTATAACAGTGCGCGGGAAGGAACTGCTTGAAATTGCAGATGTTGTGATCTACACAGGTTCACTTGTAAACAGGGAACTTTTGGAATACACAAAAGGTGAGACTGTTAACAGCCATGGTATGAAGCTTGATCAAATAATAGATCTGATGATTGGAAGTGCGCTGCAAGGTAAAACAGTTGTAAGACTGCATTCGGGAGACCCATCCATTTATGGTGCAATCACAGAACAGATCAAAGAGCTTGAACAAAAAGGTCTGAACGTTACGATCATACCAGGCGTCTCATCACTCTTTGCAGCAAGTGCAGCACTGAAAACACAACTTACCTTAAAAGGCGTATCAGAAGCCGTGATAATCACAAGACCAAGAGGCACGACACTTGAACAGGATGACCTTGCGAGTCTCTCAGAACATAGCAACATCACAATGGCACTATTTCTTGGCACAGATAAAATCAGGGATATTATGACAAGGATCAGGATGCCGTCGGATACGCCTGTTGCAGTTGTATACCATGCCTCGTGGAAGGATGAAAAAATAATACGAGGCACGATCAAGGACATTGCAGATAAGGTAGAAGCATCGGAAATTACCAAAAGCGCAATTATCATAATTGGAAACGTTGTAAGTCCGGAAGAATACGTCAACTCATACCTGTATTCACACAACACCCCCTTTTCTTCATAGAATAGTTTGGTTTCGCCAGTAAAAATACTGAAAAAGTAAAATCAGTGTAAGTCGATGTTAATCTGTGTCTTAAAAATTCCTAAAGATGGATATTGAGGTGATAAGTATGGCTGTGAATGTGGGTCATGTTCATCTTTTCATAAAGTACCCTCCAAAGTATTCTGTAAGCTGTATAAGCAAAGAGAGCTAAAAGGTAGAAGCAGTAGAATATTGAGACAACACTTTCCACATCTAAAGGAATGGCGTCCCAATCACATGTGGGCTCCCGGATGTTATCATGCTTTGGTAGGACACGGCTGGGAGGTAGTTGAGAAATATATCTCTACACAAGACAAAATAAAACGAAACCATTATAAGCGAAAAACGCTAATAAGCTCTGTACCCATTAAGTACAGGGTATAATAACTTCTGGATAGCTATTCTGTGCATCGTGTGGTCAATTTAAATGTGAACAATTCCCATATAGATTAAATGAGTACGAATTGAATTATAAACGGTTTTCAAAAAGATTTACAAAAATTCATTTATGATAATAACTTAATGTAGTGTATATTTGTACACGAATTATTGGAGGCCATAAATAAATGATAAAACTATCTAATCCACCACTTGTTGAGGCAATATTTGAATTAAGGTGGAATCTTCAAGAAACTGAACATGGAATAAAGAAAGATCCAGAATATAAGTTATTGGTGGGTAAGATATCTGAAAACGTAAAGAAAGAGTTTCCTTCTCATGAACAATTACCCACAGCTAATATGCCTGATGAAATGGCTGGGTATATTATCCAACATCGGTTTAGAAAGAATGAAAATGAATGGCCTCTCATTCAGATTGGTCCTGGAATTGTAACTCTTAATGACACTGAAGAATATTTATGGGAGAATTTTAAAGAAAGGATAGTCTATTTGTTAGAAACATTATATGATACATACCCTGATGCAGAAACAAATTTGACCATTAGTGGATTGATTTTAAGGTATATTGATGCTGTTCCCTTTGATTTTGAGAATAATGATATTTTTGTGTATTTAAAAGAAAATTTTAAAGTTGATGTGAATTTATATCAAAAACTTTTCGAAGATGAAAAAGTAAAAGCATTTCCCAAAGGTCTTGATTTAAAATTCTCTTTTGATTCTGAAAAACCTAAAGGAAGAATGAATTTAAGATTTGCACGGGGTAAGAAGAAAGAAGTAGATGTCTTAATATGGGAAACAATTGTTCAATCTATTCCAGAGATTACGCCTAATAATAAGAATGAAATTGTGTCATGGACAAATGATGCACATGATCTAACAAAAGATTGGTTCTGTAACTTAATAGAGGGAGAACTAATGGAGTTATTTAAATGACGTTTCTTGAATTAACATCTCGAGATATAGAGATTAATGTCCCTTTATTAACCCAAGTATTTACAGGTAGTTCTACACAAAAAGATGAAAAATCATTTGATTATTTATTTTCGAATTTAACACCTGACCAATGGTGCCCTCGACCTTATTATGGTTTACGGCCAGTGTTCCAAATTGACAACATGTCTTCTATTGAGCAGATTTTAAAAGTTAGAGATGAATTATCTAATACTAAAGAACCTTATCGAAAGGATATACGTAGTGATGATTTATTAGAATCAACTTCACAATTAATTGATAAGTTAATCGGTGAAGAGGATATTTTTCAAAATATAAATAAAAATAAACTTCTTGAGTCTATATCTGATATGATAAGCAAAATGGCTCCTGAACAAATATCAATTTCCAAAGATGAATTTGTTAATAGGATTGAAAAAATAATGGCTTTGGAAGCAATGTCCGGGATTCTTGAAGATTTCACTCCTGAACAGATTGATGACTTGGAGACTGAAATAAAAAAGAGACCTTTTTTCAAATGAAGTATTTGTTGGACACTAATATAATTACGGCTATAATGAAACAGAATGAAAAAGTTAAAAAGAGAGCCCAACAAGCCATTTTAACAGGTGATGATATTTTTATAAATGGTATAAGCTATTATGAGATTAAACGTGGACTACTTTATAAGGATGCAAAGAAGCAATTAGGATTTTTTATTGAATTATGTAAAAGATATAAATTAGTGTTGCTAAATAGCCAATCTGTTTTTGACCGTGCTGCTAACATATATACTGAATTACGGCACAAGGGAAAAGATATTCATGATGCGGATATTTTAATAGCTTCCATTGCAGATACTGGAAATTTTACTCTTGTATCAAACAATGTCACCCATTTCAATGATATTCAAGATTTGAAAGTTGAGGATTGGTTAAGTTGAAATCATCAAAGGTCTTCTGCCTAAAATCTGAAGCTGCTTCCAACCGTTTTACTGCCTTTGAAACCCGTTCAACTGAAAAATCGTGTTTTTCACACAAAAATTCGATTATATCATCAGCTACTGGTTTTCTGTATTCTATTGTATAATCCTCAAGCACCTCGGGATGATAAAAAAAATTTTTAATCACTTCAAGTTCTTTAATCTGCGTGCCGAGATGTTTTAACACAGTATCTATATTTCTGTGTGTCTGTATCAATTTCAACGCCTTTTTAGGACCAATGCCTTTAATCCCATCGTTATAATCAGTCCCAATCAAAAGAGCAATATCAATCAACTGCTCTCTTGTAAGGTTCAACCTGCTAAGATTTTCCTCGACATTCAATAGTTCCGGTTTTACATCCACATACACGTTTTTGCGCGGAAGCTTTCTCCTGCCGGTAATAGCAAGATTCCTGACCACAAGAGGCGCCCCAAAGAGCAGGGAATCGTAATCCTGTGTTGCAGCAGCATAAGCATCACCATGTCCTGCCATATATGCTGCCTGTGCTTCGCCTTCTGTTGGAGCCTGTACGACTGGTATGCCCATGTAAGCAAGTAATGTTTTTGCCTCATCAACCATAAAATCATCCAGCCTGGATGCTGCCTGTGCATAGGTCATTACATTATCACTTCCCTCTGCAAGTGCCTTTTCCCATTTTTCCTGTGCAGCGATGCGGTGTTGAATCCGCTTTTCTATGGTTTCAGCTTTAAATCCCGGGGGCACCCCATCAAACACGAACACGAGTTTGATGTTAGCTTCAAGCAGGTTGGTACACCGGTAGAGCAATCCTGAAAGATGTGAAGTGACCCTTCCGGTTGAGTCTTTTAGTGGTGTACCGTCGCGCTGTCGAATTATACTTAAAAATTGATAAAGTGTGTTGTAAGCATCGATTGCTATTGTCTTGCCTGACAAATTTGAAAGTTCGATTTCTTTTTTGTTAAAGA
>CAJHIS010000053.1 GCA_905067555.1 Candidatus Argoarchaeum ethanivorans | reverse complement strand
ATTGTGGAACAATACACTGGTAAAATCTGCATTTTAGGTATGGTTCGGCGTTGATGTGTCAGGAGGGCGGCATGACCGGGCTCGCGACTTTGTATTCGAGGCTGCCCGCGGTACCTGTGAGTAGGCACGGCAGTGGAAGCGGCTTTTGGCTGTGGATGATGCGGTGGTCGTTTAATCTGGTGAGGCGTGCAGAGGTAGAGTTGCAGTGATGTCGAAAGGTACTTGTGGAATTATGGTGTGTGTTACTGTACTACTCTGGATACGGCTGTTATGAAAACGCATGATTGTGTAATTTGGTTTCGTGCTGGTTTGCGAATGAGGCTTGGTGTGGTCACGGATGCAGGCGCAGCCAAACCGAATGCGAGAAGCGCCTAGGTACTGGCTCTGTACTTGAGTGCAGGATTTGGCGACTTCGTGACACAGTCTCGTGTACGTGTGAATCTCCAGATGCGTAATACCCAAAAGGAGGATTAATATTATGAAAACAGATATAATAATACACAAGACGAACGGTAGAAAGACCACGAATGACGCACTGATCACGCTTCTCCGCGCAGGCATGATCGCAAGCATAATGATGCTGGTGCTGGGCGCAGGGATGGCGACTGCATTTGATAATCCGAGAGATGGTGGCGAATCTACCGATATTCAAAGCGCACCGCTTGGAGTTGTGAGATCGGCGTCTTCTTATGACCCCCAAGCAGCAGTAACCTACTCTGATTCTTGGTGGGATGGCAAGAATGGGTCCTATAAGTACTACTACAGCTACTACTGGGGGGGGGTGGCGATTGTGCAAATTTTGTATCACAGTGCCTTATAGCAGGGGGATTGGATATGAATGTGTACCCAAACACCGATTCTTGTGGAAGTATTATAAATTGTGACAATCTTAATGATTATTTAGTAAATTATCTGGATGTTGAACACGAGGTTAGAAGCGAGGATCAAGGAGTGCCTATCTGGTTTGTGCCCGGCGATCCTGCTATTTTTGGTTCATTTGACAGTAAGGTGTTCAAACATGCGGTGTTTGCGGTTAGCGGATGCGGTGGCACCATCGAGTACAACGCTCATACTAACGACCGATACCACGAAGACACTCAATTTTTCTTTGAAAAGGGCGATTATGACTATTGTACTTATTATCGCATAATAGCGGGGGATGGAGGAAGCTCAAAATTCAGCAAGGGCGATATAGTTCAGGTTAACACGCCCAGTTCCTGCCTGTATTGTTTCCCGGATGGCCCGACTTCTGGGACCAAACAATGTGAGTCTCACGGCACGGTTGGCGTAATCCTTGACCCAACCCCGACTCTGGCAGCCGATTTCTGGAGGGTAAAAGTGTGTTATTGTGATGGATTTGAGGGATGGTCGGCTCAAGAGTATTTAGAAACGAAATATATCTCTCCCTCGGCGAAGTTTAGCATTGGGGATACCGTTCGGGTTACGCCAAGCATAGGGGTAAACTACAGGTCTGACCCACCCGAGTTGGATAAGTCGGGAGCGGTACCCCAAGGTACTGAAGGCAAAATCTTAGCTGGGTCGAAGTATGGGGCTGTGAAAGATGTATCTGGATGCTACTGGTTCTGGAAGGTAGACTACGGCGCTGGCAAGGTCGGCTGGTCAGCTGAAAGTTGTCTTGAGAAGTCACAAACAACCCACCAAACACGCCTTCCACACCTTCCGGTCAGAGTTCAGGATGCACTGGAACGTCCTATAGCTATTCCACTTCTGCAACTGATCCCAATGGCAATCAGGTGAAATATACGTTTAATTGGGGAGATGGAAAACAGTCAACAACGAGTCTCGTCAACTCAGGAACAACCTCAAGCAAATCACACAGTTGGAGTAGTGCAGGGACGTATTATGTGAAGGTGATGGCTACGGATAGCAAAGGTGCGTCTTCCGGTTGGTCAAATTCAAAGACCGTTACGATAACAGTGCCGGACACAACCGATCCAACAATCTCCATCACATCACCAACAAACGGACAAACATTCACAACTGCTGCCATAACCGTTAGCGGAAGCGCATCAGACAATGTTGCTCTGAACAAAGTGGAAGTGAAAGTCGGATATGGAAGTTGGCAGACCGCATCTGGAACAACGTCATGGAGTAAATCTGTAACCCTTGCTTCCGGTTCAAACACGATCTATGCCAAAGCAACCGACACTTCAGGAAACACAAAAGAAACCTCAGTGACGGTTACTTACAATCCACCCACTGATACGGCAATCATCTCCATTGCAGACGCCATCGCGTCACCATCTGACACCACAACCACCCAGATAACTATCAACGACATGACCAACTTCGGTGCAGCAACGGTCACGCTCTCGTATGACTCAAGCGTGGTTCAGATCAACAGCGTAACAGCAGGTGATGTCGGAACACCAACTGCAAACATCGACAACACAGCAGGCACAACAACTATCACTGCCTACGTCAGCACGGTAACCGGACCAGACAGTCCGGTAACGTTTGCCAATATCGAACTTCTTGCAGTTGGGAATGATGGAGCGACAAGTCCACTCACTCTTGAAGTTACTACACTTGCAGATGCAGATGGGACTCCGGTAACTGCAACGGCAGAGAGCGGCGTCTTCACAGTCTCTGGACTGCGTGGTGATGCCAACGACGATGGCGTAGTAAACGTGGTCGATGCGATGTTTGTTGCCCAGTATGTGGTTGGGAATCGGGACGCTTCAGACCTGAACATGGCAAACGCTGATGCCAATCTTGGTGGCACAGTAGACGTGGTCGATGCGATGTTCATCGCACAGTATGTAGTCGGATCAAGGACGTGGTAAATATGACTCCAAAGATGGAACGTATGACAAATGCGGCTCACGCTGTTTTGGTGTTGACAGCCTTTGCATTAGTCTTTGTTGTACTTTCAGTGCCGGCATTGGCATCTGTGAATGTACCGATCGCAGATGCCAACGCGCAATCAGGCAGCACTGCGACAACCCAGATTACCATCAGCAGCATGATCAACTTCGGTGCAGCAACAGTCACGCTTTCGTATGACCCAACTGTTGTGCAGATCAACAGTGTAACAGCAGGCGATGTCGGAACGTCCACCGCTAACATCAACAACACAGCAGGTACAGCAACGATAGCCGCGTACGTCAGCACCACAACCGGACCAGACAGTCCAATAACGTTTGCCAATCTCGAACTACTTGCAGTTGGAAGCAATGGAGAGACATGCCCGCTCACTCTTACGGTTACTACGCTTGCAGATGCAGATGGGAATTCGATAGATGCGACACCGATGAGTGGTGTATTCGTGGTGGGCACCGTCAAAGGTGACCTCGACGGTGACGACATGCTCACCCCCGCGGACGCCGCAATTGTGCTCGAAATCGCAGTCGGCAGCCGTCCGTGCAATGCTACAACACTTGCCACAGCGGACGTGAATGGCGACGGCAGGGTCACCTCGCTCGATGCGCTAATGATCCTGCAGGCAGCGGCTGGGACGATGGATTTATCATAGCTTCCGCCCATAGAGTAAAGTATCAATCCGGTTATAGCAAATACAAGGTGAAAAATGTGAGAGTGCTTCAGGAACAGTATGTTGTGGATAGGGAGGGACAAAAAACAGCAGTGATCATCTCGATTGATGAGTATGAGGAACTGTTGGAAGACCTTCATGACCTATCGATCATCGCCGAACGCCGGGATGAGCCCACAATAACATTTGAAGATATTAAGAAAGGGCTAAAAGAAGATGGGCTCTTATGAAATTCGATGGAAGAGTTCGGCAGCACGAGATTTACACAACATTGACCCACAACAAGTCCCGCGGATCATAAGAGCCGTCGAATCGCTTGCGGATAACCCGTTTCCTTCGCAGCACCGTAAGATTAGAGGGTCAGTTCGGGATTACAGGATTCGGATTGGAGATTATAGAGTCACCTACCAGGTGCATACCAGATCCGGAGTTGTCACCATTTATCATATTCGGCATCGCAGACATGCGTATCGCAGGTGATTGAGATGGTTGAAATGCTTGCCCTGCAAACGTGGCTGCGGCGGTCGTTGAATCTCGTGGTTTCAGCTTTTTTAATTGTACACCAATCGCAAGCCTACGCCAACTTCCCTTATGTCTACAACTTGAGATAACGCTATCTTTGAATTCAAGTCAGTGCAGTGGGCAGCATGCACAGTCTCTGGTTGTAATTCCTTCATGTACTCAAGTGTTCCCTGCAGCTGCTCGTGAGAAGGCTCGAGCAGGTGAAACCCCCCGATTATGTCAACCACTCGATCATCGCCGCAGACCCTTTTCGCATATTCGATGATGTTGCAGATTCCTGCATGCGAACAACCTGTAATGATCGTAAGCCCTTTCGATGATGTATAAACCAGAGCAGAATCATCGATCACATAATCGTCTTCTTCAGTTCCATCTCGCAGGATTTTTCCAATAGGAACTGCTGCTTCAAAGTCATTCGTTCTTTTAATCTCACCAAGAAAAACCAGGTTATCAGTCAGCCATAGGGGATCTCTTTTTAATCTCATATTGAAGTGGCAGGATAACTTATCTTCCGGGATTAAAGAGCCAATCTCGGGGATGCCCCCAATCGTTCTGGTTAAAAACGCAGAAGGGTGGGCTACAAGAGTTGGATTATCACAATCTATCTTTTCTATTCTTGCTTCGGTGTAGAGTTTGATCAGATGATAAAGACCCCATGTGTGGTCAAGATGCCCGTGAGAAAGCACTACAAAATCGGTGTCCAGCAGATGAATGCCCATTTTTTCCGCATTTCTTATGAATACGTCCGAATAACCCACATCAAACAGTATTTTGGTGCTTCCGTCCTGAAGGTGGTAGGACACTCCCGGCTCACCATGAAAGTAACGATCAATAAGGGTACTGTTATCTACAAGAACCTTTAATTCCAGCATTCTGCCCCCTCTACCTTTATGGGATCAGTCGTACAACAAACGGGTCTCTTCATCCGCAAGTGTCGGTTGAATGATCTCTGCCCATCCGGGAGAGTTCCATGTCCCAAGTGTCGTATGCGTCTCATAGTAGTTTTGGGGAATCGGATGCGTCCCGATTACAACGTTAAGCCCATATTTTGCCCTGATAAAGTCACGAAAGCGGGTTACACGAGGGCATGGCGGGTATCCGACAACAAGTCCTGTGGCGAGGTGTATTACTTCTGCCCCGTTTTTCTTCATCTCCCCTGGGGCATATTCGATGTTTCCACCGGGGCAGCCACCACATCCAGTATATCCAACCAGTTTTACCTCTTTACCCTCGTAAATGCTGAATGCACCCTCCCGGTTATGGAGCGCCCTCAAACATTTACCACCGGCACATGCACGGTAGCGGTCGCATATAATAATTCCAACCCGGATTTCATCGCTCATTTCGTGTCCTCCGCACTGCACACAACGCGAGCAGAAATAACTGTTGCATAGATAATCTTTCACCCAGATATCTCATGGATTATTTTACTTTTTTCTTTGCTTTTGCAAGTTTCTTCTTTGCTTCCCCACTCCCGGAAGCGGCTTGTTTTTCAAGTTCTTCCAACATTGTTCTTTTCTTGGAGTTCCTCCTTACCAGATCTTTCTTAGACATTGCCATAGTAAGCACATTTCAAACCGCACCATACTTAAATGCTTTCAGAGAAACTGTGTTATGCCAGCAAGACTGCTAACAAATCACTGCCCACTGATGCACTTTTCCATAAATGATCGGTAGTGTC
>CAJHIS010000052.1 GCA_905067555.1 Candidatus Argoarchaeum ethanivorans | reverse complement strand
GGTGTGGGGCGGGCGAATCAGTGGTATGTGTAAATGGATGCTGTTAGTGTCTGTTTGCCTTTAATCAATCTCTTTGAGTAAGTATAAATCGCTTCGAAGCAATCCCAACACCAGTGATTACCTTTGTATATCTATCTTGACGAAAGTGGCGATCTTGGTTTCAATAGGCAATCTTCAAAACATTATGTCATCGCAGTTTTAGCGACACGCGATCCTAAAACGATTGAAAATGCGTTGAAAAGATATAGAAGAAAAATAAAAAGAGCTCCATCCAAAAGAAATCGTAAATTAGGAGAATTCAAGTTTAATAAAGCGCCAGATAATGTGAAAATTGGCATATTGGACATCATTAGCTCTAAGAACGTCGAGCTTGGATATGTTCATGTCGAGAAGGCACGCGTATATCAACGACTTCGAGAGAAAAAGAACGAATTTTATGCGTATATGTGCAGGGTTTTATTGGACAAATTCCTCATCGAGACGCCAGATCCAAAAATAGATCTTATTGTGGATCGGCAATTCGCTAAAAAACATAGAGAGAACTTCAATCAGCATCTTGGATGGAAAATTACAGAGCTATTGGATGGGCTGAAGGTGCTGAATATTACTCACAGAGATTCCCACCAAGAACCGTGTTTGCAAGCCGTTGATTTTGTGTGCGGTGCAGTATATCGATGCTACAATCAACATGACCCCAAGTATTTCGAGATGGTCAAAAACAGATGTATTGTCACACACGAAATGTGGAAGTAGTGAACCCTACCCTACTCGTCCCAGGTACACATCCATTTTTTGGACGCCGTTGAGCCTGCCATATTCATCCTTATGATGTGTGTGACGCAACTCAACTCAAAGCACCATCATCCTTTCGGGTGGACTTACTCACTAATACCATGTTGTGAGAAACCGTATATATCACTTTTGGTTGGGTGCGTGGTTTCGCATTGCAACATGCAGAATCATGAGCGCATCCAATGATGTATACCCCGCCCCACAAAACCCCTTCCAATCACTCGATTCACATCCGACCTCCAAACACATCCATCACGCCAGTCTCCCGAAGTCACTATACCCCGTACTTATAGGTACAGGGCTTGTTAGCGTTTTTGGCGTATAAAAGTTTCGTTTTTATTTTGTCTTGTACAGAGATAAATAAATACTTATATTTTGGTGCCAAGTAGCACCTATTATGAAAATTGCAATACTCGGCGGAACTGGAAATATTGGTAAAGGATTAGCTCTCAGGTGGGAATGCAAACACGAAATAATTATAGGCTCAAGAGAGCAATCAAAAGCAGAACAGATAGCAGATAGCTATGCACAAATCCTGCGTGAAAATACAACAAAGACCTGTAATATCAGGGGAGTGAAAAATGATAAAGCAGTAGCAATGGCAGACATTGTGATAGTGGCAGTGCCATATCAAGCGTTAAAAAGCCTTGTAGATTCTATTCAGCCTTCTTTAACTAACCAGGTAATCATATCATTGGTGGTTCCAATGGAAAAACAAAACTCTTACCTGAAATACGTCCAACCGGATGATGGAAGCGCTGCAGTGAAATTAAAAAAACTGGTGCCAGATACTATCGGAGTGGTTGCTGCTTTTCATAATCTGTCTGCCAAAAAGCTCTGTAATCTTGAAAGTCATCTTGACTATGATGTGGCAGTATGCGGCAGCGATAAAGAAGCAAAAAAGAAGGTGATAAAATTGATTGAAGATATTAATGGCATCAGAGCGCTTGATGGTGGAGAGCTTGAAGATGCTGTTGTTATAGAGTCGCTTACACCCTTTTTAATAAACCTTGCCAGGCGAAATAATCTTCAGGAGCTTGGAGTCAAATTTGTATGATGGATTTGTATAAAAAGCTTTTTTTAAAATTTGGAAACCAGAACTGGTGGCCCGCGGATACGCCATTCGAGGTTGCGGTTGGTGCGATTTTAACACAGCAAACAAAATGGGAGAGCGTTGAACGTGCCATAGCAAACCTGAAGCAGGCAGGACTACTTCACCCACACGCGCTTGCAGCAGCAGATCAAGAGACAATCAAAGAGCAGATACGATGTACTGGTTTCTACCACCAGAAATCAGAGCGCCTGTTAATCATAGCTAAATACTTTACAGAAAATAACAACGACATATCAAAAAAACCACTTAAAGAGCTGCAAAGAGAATTGTTAGAGTTAAAAGGGGTGGGCAGAGAAACCGCAGACAGCATCCTGTTATATGCAGCAGACAAGCCGTGCTTTGTAATCGATGCATACACCAGGCAAGTATGCAAATGCATCGGGATTGAAGGCAGCTACCAGCAACTGCAACAGCACTTTGAACAACACATCCCAGCCGATGTTGAACTGTACAAAAACTACCATGCACTGATCGTAGTCTATGCCAAAGAGTACTGCAATAAAAAAAGATGCGATGAGTGCATAATCAATTCAACTGACAGGATTGGAAGAATGGACTGGTGAAGGAATAGAAAACATTCATATATCGACTCGTGTATAGAGAACTGTACGTGTGACGAGATAGCCAAGCCCGGTATGGCGCAGGATTGCTAATCCTGTGATGCTTTGCATCTCGGGGGTTCGAATCCCCCTCTCGTCGTTAGAAGGTTAGCGTTAGGTATTTTGTACATCTCTATCACTACGTGATAGAGAACCCTTGTGATAGAGGATTTCAGAGCCGACTGAAAGAGATGAGAGTAAATGTCTATCACTCCGTGATAGAGAGGGAATAATTATCTCATCGTTAGAAGGTTAGCGTAGGTATTTTATACGTTGTGGTTGGTGTAGTTGCCGATGATTTGCAATGAGTATTAAACTTGGTTTTGTTGTTGCAGAGTTTAACAGGGATATTACCCACCAGATGGAGATTCTTGGCAGTGAGCATGCAAGGTTTCTTGGTGCTGAGGTGATAGAAACGGTGTTAGTCCCTGGAGTATATGATATGCCGATTGCGATTAAAAAACTTCTTGAAAGTGGCAGGGTTGATGCAGTGGTAACGCTTGGATGCGTGATTGAAGGTGCTACCGGGCACGATGAAGTGGTGGTTCAGCATGCAGCCCGCAAGATCACAGATCTTTCTCTGGAGTACAACAAGCCAGTAACTCTTGGCATTTCAGGACCGGGAATGACTCGCATGGAAGCACACGAACGGGTTGACTATGGAAAGCGTGCAGTGGAAGCAGCAGTAAAACTTGTCCAACGTTTGCGCAGGGAATAAATATGGTATCAAGACGCGTTGGAAGCGTCAGTGAGTCTGCCACACTACATATTACCGAGATTGCAAACAAGCTTCGCCTGAGCGGCGTAGATATTATAAATTTTAGTCTTGGAGAACCGGATTTTAACACACCATCACATATTTGTAAAGCTGCCAAGAATGCTCTGGATGCTGGGGAGACACATTACACGCCAGCAGCCGGGATTCCGGAGCTTAGAAAGGTGATTGCTGAAAAGCTTGTAAGCGAGAACCATATTCAAATAGAGCCTTCTGATGTTGTTGTAACCCCGGGCGCAAAGCAAGCCATCTTCGAAACCCTCTTTACCGTGCTTGATTCTGGTGATGAGGCAATCTTATTTGACCCTGCATGGGTGTCTTATGATGCGTGTGTCAGGCTCGCGGGCGCCAGAAGCGCATGGCTGCCAACAAATGCATCAGATGGTTTCATTCCAGAGAACATCAACGAGTATGTTTCTCCAAAGACCAAACTGATCATAGTAAACACCCCCTGTAATCCTACAGGTGCTGTGTATGATAGAAGGGTACTCTCTGAGATCGCTGAGATCGCTGTAGATCACGATCTGCTGGTCTTATCGGATGAAATATATGAGAAAATTATATACAACAAAAAACATGAAAGTCTTGCAAGTTTTCCTGGCATGAAAGAGCGTACAATTACAATTAATGGTTTTTCAAAGGCTTATGCTATGACTGGATGGCGTCTTGGGTATCTTGCAGCACCACCTGAACTTGTGAAACAGATATTAAAAGTGCATTCTCATTCGGTAAGTAGTGCTACAAGCTTTGCCCAGCGTGCAGGAATTATAGCTCTTACAGCAGATCAAGAGTGTGTTTCTGATATGACTGCTGAATTTAAAATACGCAGGGATTTGCTAATTAAAGGTCTTAACAAAATTGGTCTTAAAACTTCAACGCCAGATGGCGCTTTTTATGCCTTTGCCAGTGTTAGCGAATATGGCAGTGGCGATGAGATTGCTGAGCTCCTGCTCACACAGGCTCATGTAGCAGTTGCACCGGGCAGTGCTTTTGGCAGCAGGAAGGATTATATTCGAATCTCTTATGCCACCTCACAGGAACGAATAAAAGAAGCACTGCTGCGTATGGAAAAAGCTCTTTTGTCGAGTTGATTTGAATGGATGCGGGAGTTGGAGACACCGTTAAGGTAGTGCGTGAAAATTCTGTTTATGAAGGTGTGTTGATGCCGACAACAACAACAAACACAGTCATAAAACTTGGTAACGGTTACAATGTGGGGTTTGACACAGGGAAGATACAAATCGAACTCTTAAAAAAAGCTAACGCTTCAAAAAGTAAAAAACAGACACCTCCAGTGCAAAAACAAAATCTCCCACTGGTATCTATTCTCTCCACAGGTGGAACAATCGCAAGCAGAGTGGATTATCGCACCGGTGCTGTTACCAGCCAGTTCACAGCAGAAGACATACTTAATGCAATCCCGGAACTGTCAGAGATTGCCAGGTATAACTCAAGGGCGATATACAACATTCTAAGCGAAAACATGCATCCGGATCACTGGATCAAACTTGCACAGGCAGTGTATGAAGAGATAAAAAACGGTGCGGAAGGAATAATCATCACACACGGCACAGACACGATGGCGTACACAGCAGCAGCCCTTTCTTTTATGATTCAAACACCAGTACCAATTGTACTTGTTGGAAGCCAGCGAAGTGCTGACCGTCCAAGCAGCGATAACGCGATGAATGCTGTGTGCGCTGCTGCGGTTGCAACAAGCGATATTGCGGAAGTGTGTGTTGTCATGCATGCTACAACCTCTGATGACTTCTGCCACATACACCGTGGAGTCAAGGTTAGAAAGATGCACACATCACGTAGAGATGCCTTCAAATCCATCAATACATTACCTGTTGGCAGAGTAGAATATAAAGATCGATCAATCACCACCTTCACAACGTATAAAAAACGTGGAGAGAGTAAGCTCTCTCTCAAAGCATCACTTGATCCGGGGGTGGCACTCATCAAATACACTGCCGGTGCAAGCCCTGAAATAATAGACCTTTACATCAATGCAGGCTACCGGGGCATAGTTATTGAGGGAACCGGACTGGGACATGTATCAAGCACGTGGATACCTGTGATAAAAAGAGCAACAGGCAACGGTGTACCAGTTGTGATTACTTCGCAGTGTCTCAGTGGGCGGGTGTGTGATCGTGTATACGATACAGGACGGGACATGCTTGAAGCAGGCGTAATCGAAGGGGAAGACATGCTGCCGGAAGTTGCACTTGTCAAACTTATGTGGGCACTTGGACAAACACAAGATTATGAAAAAATCTGCAAGATTATGATCGAAAACCTTGCAGGAGAGATTACACCAGGCACAACCACCAGTTTTTCAGGCATAACTTTTGTCATATAAGATATAAAACCACAGAGAACACAGAGAAGATTGAACTCGAATAAAATATCTGAAAAGATTATTGTGACATGGATCACTGGAAAAACGCTCATGAGGCAAGTTTTGCGTTAGGAACTCTCAAAAACGATGCCTTA
>CAJHIS010000051.1 GCA_905067555.1 Candidatus Argoarchaeum ethanivorans | reverse complement strand
GCTGTATCACACCTTGCTATTATGTTCTCTTTGAAAATACAGGACTATAATACTATCTGCTGGGCACTGACGATGCCATCTACTGCCTGCACTTCTTTTAAAATCTCTCCGGTTATTGGTGTGTCGATGTTCAGGATCATTATGGCATTACTCCCCTGTTTGATGCGTCCTACCTGCATGCCTGCGATATTGGTGTTGTGCTTTCCAAGTACTACACAACATGGACCTATTATATTTGGTCGATCTTCGTGTATTACCAGTATCATATATTTGCTTGCAGTGATGTTTATGTGATAATCATCTATCTGTACGATGTGATTCTCACTGCCGACAACAATACCATTTACTTTCTTGGTAGCATCTCCATGAGTGATAATCAAGCTTACGACACTTGGATAACATTCTGTAGTATCTGATTTGCTTTCAGTAACTTTTATTTTTCTCTCTTTTGCAATTACCGGTGCATTGATATAATTCACACCCGAACCAAGAGCAGACTCCAGTAATCCTTTTAGAGCAGCTATAGTAACAGTATCAACATCCTTGTTTGCGATATCGCCCTGATAAGAGACTTCTACGGAATCATAGTTGCCTCCAACAAGCTGTGCACCAATAAGACCAAGTGTTTCTGCCAGGTGTGCATACGGAGTGATAATATTCACAACCTCTGGACGCACATAGGGCATGTTTATAGCATTTTTTACTTGCTGTCCTGATAATTCATTTTTGATCTGTTCCGCAACAGTGATTGCTACTTTTATCTGTGCTTCCTCAGTGGATGCTCCAAGATGTGGCGTGAGTACAATGTTATCAAGCTCCAAGAGCTTGCTTTTAAGTGGAGGCTCTTCAACAAATACATCAATAGCTGCTCCTGCAATCCTTTTGAGTCTGAGCGCATCATATAGTGCATCTTCGTTGATTATACCGCCGCGAGCACAGTTTATCACCCTTGCCGAAGGCTTCATTTTGGCAAACTCCCCGGTGCTGATCAGGTCTCTGGTGCTTGCGGTCAGTGGTACGTGAACTGTGATATAGTCTGATTTTTTAATGAGGTCGTCAACTGTTGTAAGCTTTACTCCAAGTTCAGAAGCTCTCTCATCTGAAATATATGGGTCATAAGCAAGAATGTTCATTTCAAAACCCATCGCTCTTCGCACAACCTCTGCACCAACACGGCCCAGTCCAACAACTCCAAGAGTCTTGCCCCGAAGTTCCACTCCAAGGAATTTCTTACGCTCCCATTTTTTAGCCTTCAGACTTGCATGTGCATCTGGTATTTCCCTTGAGAGTGCAAGGGTCATAGCAACGGTGTGTTCAGCAGCAGAGATGGTATTTCCTTCCGGAGCATTTACCACCACCACTCCCTTCTGGGTGGCAGCATCCACATCGATATTATCCACTCCAACACCTGCACGACCAATTATTTTTAGCTTACTGCCAGCTTCGATGACCTCTTTTGTTACCATCGTCTGACTTCGAACCATCAGAGCATCGTACATGGGTATTCTCTTAATCAATTCACCAGAGGTTAAATCGGTTGCAATATCCACTAAAAATTTCTGCTGGAGTATCTCAATACCTTCCTCTGCAATCTGGTCAGTTACAAGAACCTTAAAATCCATAAACATGTCCTCACATAAAAAATTACGTTAATAGTACCTCTTTTTCAGGACATAATGTAACTCGATTATTTAATAGTTCCTATAGTCATATCTCCCGTAGAAAATCATTCCCATGACCTCAGTTTGCAACAGGGGCTAAAACTATAAGAATGAATAAGATACAAACCGGCAAAAGGATGCATGAGATTACCGTACTGCTGTGTTCTGTGAAAGCTGAGGCAGAACACCTCCGGGATAAAATCAAAAACACTACCTCAATGACTATAGGAAGACGGCAGGCCCACTTGGGAGAACTCGCAGGCAATAAGATCATGCTTGTTGTAAGCGGGGTTGGAAAAACCAATGTATCGCACACATTAACGGCAATCATGGAACAAATAAACCCTCGAAGGGTGATTCTGTTTGGGTGTGCTGGAGCTTATCTGGATACAGGGCTAACAACCGGAGATTTAACAGTAGCTACAAAGGAGGTATATGGTGACGAAGGGATTCTCACGCCAGATGGTTTTTGCGATCTTCAACAGATAAATCTGCCAACTATTGATACGCCAGAGAACACCTGTTATAATGAATTTTTACTGGATGCTGATCTATCTAAACGCGCTATGGAAGTTTTGAAAAATAACGGCTATGTACCACGTACTGGTACATTTGTTACTGTGTCTTGCTGCTCAGGCACACAAAAACAAGGTGAACGCTTACATCGTCTTTTTGGTGGTATATGCGAAAACATGGAGGGTGCGGCAGCAGCTCATGTGTGTACCCTTTATGATGTTCCACTTGTTGAGGTCCGGGGAATCAGTAATCTTATCGTGGACAGGTCTGAACAGGTATGGAATCTGCCACTCGCGGTATCAAGATGCCAGCAGGCAGTGCTTACACTGCTTGAGGAAATGTGATGCACTTGATTGCTAGCGCAATCAAGAATTAACAACTGTACACTCCGTGTACAGTTCTGCACAATGGAGTTGTGCAGTTTCTTGAATGTGTAGGAAATTATAAACGCGACGCTACTGTCCTGGTTAAATTTGAATCCCATCAATGAGATGACCCAGTCCCCCATCTTCTCTATTAACGCAGTGTGCATCCAATGCCCTCTAAAAGCTCTGTAATCTGCTGCACAGTTTGCCTGTGGTTTTCTGCAATCACCATTATTCGGTAGGTAATACTCTGCTTGTCCTTGTGAAGGTAGGTGTCAATAATCTCTGCGCTGTTTATTGTATCCGGGAAAAACTGTTGTATTATCTGTTTGATGGTGTCAGGGTTCGATCCTTTTGGAACGTAAACTGAGATGTCCTTTGTAACATGAGACGTGTTCTCTTTTTTCCATTGCAGGTATTCTCCATCTCTCAGAAGTTTTATGTTTTCAATTTTCAAGGTGGTTCTTTTCTTATTTTTTTGAAGTGTTATGGTAAGTGGTGTCACCCCCGTAAGAGTACCTGTGTGGATCTTGTTTGTGTAGAGATGCTCGACAGCACAGTGTCTTCCAGTTCGTTGAATGAGTGTTTCATACTCTACTATTTTGTTGTGTATGAGTTTTTCCGAGCGCCTCTGTGCTGATTCAGTGTTCTTGAAATGCACTGCTGCTAATTTCATTTTTTGCACAAATCCTTCGACATCGCCTCTTTTTATAAGGTCTGATAACTGATTGCATTGTGTGATATATATGTCATGCAGATCATTTACCTGAGGATTTGTTTGTATCATGGCATACAGGTAAGGATTTTGTGCAAGTATGCGCCCTACAAAATCAAGCATAATCTCATACACCGGGCTCATAAATCTTCTGGATTTTGCAACATCAAAATTAATGGCTTCCAGTGTTGTGCCGATAGAAATATAAGCAAAATGAGTAAGTCCCTGCACCACGCGCATGATTTCATCATGTTCTCTTGGGGTTATGATTTCAATGTGAGCTCCGCTGTCAGCATATATTTTTTTAACCAGCGGCAGCCAGTGCTTGCAACGCGCTGTTGGTGTAAGTATCACGGTTTGTCCACGAATATCTGAAATGCCTGGACCAAACATCGGGTGAGTGCCAAGAAATTCAACATCCTCCGGAGTATATTTTTCCATCGCTTCAACAGCTTCCATTTTTATTGAAGTAACATCCATCAGAAGGCTTCCAGACTTCATTTTTGGCGCAGTCTGTGCAATCATATCCTCTGTTCTGTTGATAGGAACTGAAATCATCACTACATCGCTTGTGTGTATGGTTTCATCAAGGTCTTCTGCAAACGGCACATTAAGTTTTTTTGCAATATCAAGACGGTGGTTTTTGCCCCACACATGAACATCGAAACCCCTGCTTTGAAAAAATTTGACGAACCACTGACCTGTGTCACCAGTACCTCCAATGATTAACATTTTCATTGTTTCTCACCAAGTGCAGAGAGCAGTGCTTTATTCATAACATCAACTGGTTCTGATATGCCAGTCCATATTCTAAATGCTTCAGCACCCTGGTAAATCAACATCTTCTCACCAGTGATGATTCCTGCACCAGAAGCCTTGGCTTCCTTCAGCAATCTGGTATGCAGAGGATTGTAGACAATGTCGAAAACAACAAGATTCGAGTGCATCATCTCCTTTTTAACAAGTGTGTTGTTGGTGTCTGGATACATGCCAACCGATGTGGAATTTATAAGAATGTCAGCCTCTGCAATATGCTTTTTAAGTTCTGTTAAACTGAATCCTTCTGCCTTTCCAATTACTGAGACATCCTGTGCAAGTGAATGTGCCCTCTCTTCTGTCCGATTTACAATAAGCAGCCTTGCACCGGCGAGAGCAAACTGAAACGAGATCGCACGAGAAGCGCCACCAGCACCGAGCAGCAGCACGGTCTTGTCTTTAATAGAAATACCAGCACTTTCAACTGCCTTTCTGGCACCAATTCCATCAGTATTGTAACCTCTCATACCATTTTTGAAATCCACGGTGTTTACAGCGCCAATTTGCCCTGCAATAGGATCCGGTTCGACAAATTTCAAAGCAGCTTCCTTTAAAGGGATTGTCAGGTTCACCCCACCGAAACCCATCGCCTGTGCGCCTGAAAGAGCATTTCCAAGGTTCTCTTTCTTAACTTTGAAAGCATGATAGCGTGCCGATAAACCAAGAGCAGATATGGCAGCATTATGTATAACGGGCGAGAGACTGTGCGATATCGGATCCCCAAAAACAGCAAACACTTGCTCCATCAAGTAAACTACACAGTAATAAGAAGTAGAAAAAAGTTTCGTAACTGCACAACTTCGTGTTTAGAAAAAACCGGTAGCTTTTAATTCCCGACTCTCGCAAGCACTACACAACTTCGTGTTTAGAAATTAAAAGATGAGCGTAATTGCTCATCTCAACGTTTTAATTTATTTGCTTTTTCCTTCGTCTATTACTCTATTAGACTACAGCCACAGATTCTTCCGCATCTACCAGGCCATGGCCATATAGTCTTGAATCTCCCAAAAGATCTGCTGTATCCTTAAGAACGCTTCTAACATCGCTCTCATCATTGGCCGCCAATATCAGCGCTGCCGTACCGCTTACATGTGGACATGCCATACTTGTTCCACTTATTGTGTTGTATCCCTCGTCAAGCCATGTCGACTTTATACCTACCCCTGGTGCTGCCAGCTCAAGGTAATATCCGGAATTACTCCAAGAAGGAGCTGCATTACTCTGATCTGTAGCACCTACCGCAATAACCGAACCATAAGCAGCGGGATATGATATTTCATCTGTTGCAGGATCTCCATCTCCACCGTTTCCAGCAGCTGCAATGAGGATCAACCCATTTGTGGATGCAGTATTGCATGCCTCTTCCATAGCTTGCGAATCAAATCCACCGCCAAGGCTCATGGATATTACGTCCATACCATTATCTACAGACCACTGGATACCATCGATTATATCACTGTAAGTTCCGCTTCCATCGTTTCGCAAAACTTTCACGGCATAAAGCGATGCATTTGGAGCGACACCCACAACGCCTATATCATTGTTTTCAGCTGCGATTATACCTGCACAATGTGTTCCGTGTCCGTTCTTATCTGTCCAGTCTCTTGGTTTAGTCGATTCTCTCGGCCCGATCACACTCACACCGCCTTTAACATTGTCATCGAGATCAGGATGTTTGTACGCTATACCTGTATCCAGAACCGCAACTTTAACACCAGTGCCTGTGGTCATAGTCCATGCAAGTTCTGCATCTATCCGGTCAACGCCCCACTGTAATTCCTGTGGTGGTTGTTCTTTTTTTGGTTTGTCTTTTCCTGGTGGTGATGCGGGTTTGCCCAATGCATACACCATCGCATCCTCTTCAACATACATCACGTTAGGGTTCTTTTGTATTGCTTCGATAGCTTTTGACGGAAGAGTAGCAGCCATAGCAGGAATTATGTTCCAGACTT
>CAJHIS010000050.1 GCA_905067555.1 Candidatus Argoarchaeum ethanivorans | reverse complement strand
TGATGAAGCTCACAATATCGAGTCGGCGGCAAGAAGCCATTCTTCTTTAATGTTATCTGAGACAACACTGGATCGAGCGTTTGTTGAGATTGTCGAGCATCGGGTTAACGATACGGAACAGGTCGGTTTGTTTTTTTCAGTGGTGAAAAAACTCATCCATGATGCATACGAATCACGTTTACAGTTTGGCGAGCGTGAGCGGTTTACTGAACGCTGGCAGGATATGCGTATTTCAGATCCTGCCACGAGAGAGGACCTGTTCAAAGAAAAACTTAAAAAAACGATGGCAGAGTCAGGATTTACCAATGCTATTATAGATGCTGCCATTAAACTTGGAAGTGAGTTTGAAAAACAATACAAAAAAGAGTTTAAAATTGGACGAACGAAGATTCTAAAATCCTCCTCCACCCTCATTGCAGCAGTCTTTCTCTACAATTATCTTTCAAATACAAGCGAATACTATCCTATCCTGAATGTGCGTAGAATTGATAACAAGCTTGCTGGCAGACTTGAGTTGTTTATCAGCATACCCCGTCACATAACAAAGCCATTGTTTGAAACGCTGCACAGTGGTGTACTAATGTCTGCAACGCTCCGCCCATTTGACATGGTGAAAAACACACTTGGGATTACGAGGGATACTGTAGAGCTTGCTTTTGGACTTACTTTTCCAAGAGAGCGAAGACGTATGCTTGCAGTAGAAATTCCGCCCCTGTTTGCAAAGGACAGGGATAATCCTGAGATAATAAAAGAGGTAACAGCAGTAATCACAGATATCATACATGAAACCCCGGGAAATGTGATACTGTTTTTTCAAAGTGCAAGGGAGGCTTTGCAATATTATCAAAACCTTCAACCCGAGGTACCAATGTTCCTTGATGAGATTGGCATATCTGCCCAAAGTGTCAGAGAGAAATTTTTTAAGATTGGAGAAGATGAAGGTAAAGCAGTGTTAATTACCTACCTGTGGGGAACTCTTACGGAAGGTGTTGATTACCATAATGGACGCTCTCGCTGTGTAGTTGTTATAGGTGTTGGCTATCCAGCGTTAAATGATCGAATGCGTGCAATCGAATCTGCTTACGAGGTTGAGTTTGGGAATGGCTGGAACTATGCTGTCCAGGTACCTACCATCAGAAAGGTGCGACAGGCGATGGGACGTGTGATTCGCTCTCCACAGGATTTTGGACTTCAGGTACTGCTTGATGCTCGCTATACTGCCGGATCTGCAAAAAAGCTTAGAAGATACTCTGTACATAATGCTTTTCCGGAAGATGAGCGCCTGGAGCTTATTGATGTTGTACCGCACCGGGTAAAGTACGCAGTGATGAATTTCTTCTCTGACCTGCAAAGCTTACGCTTTGCAGAAAGTAATCAGTAACTGCAAAGCTGCGCTTTGCAGAACCATACACTCCGTGTATGGAAACAACTCTCGATTGCGAAGCAATCGAGTGCATAGAAAGTAACCAGTAATTCTCGACTGCAAAGCTACGCTTTGCAGAATTACCGACAACCTCCGATTCTCGATTACGCAGTAATCGGGTTACATAATATTTATTAGCAAGAGTTGCTATGACTATTCCGGTGAAAAATACAATGGACAAAAAACAAGCAATCACGGCTGCCATTGTTGTACCACTAATCATTTGTGCTGCTGCCAGTGTATACTTTTTTGTTGGATCGCTGGAGGAAGAACACGAAGACAACCAAACCATTGTAATCGTCACAATCGTTCCCCAGCAGGAATTTGTGGAAAAGGTTGGTGGGGACAAGGTTCGTATCACTGTGATGGTTCCACCAGGTGCAAGTCCTCACACGTATGAACCAACACCAGGCATAATGAAGGAGGTTACAAAAGCAGAGATGTATGCTAAGGTGGGATCAGGTGTTGAGTTTGAGAACAATTTGATGGAAAAGATCATTAGCAATAACAGGAATATGAATATTGTAGATTGTTCAGAAGGAATTACAAAGATGGGAAACGATCCACATATCTGGAACTCTCCTGTTAATGCAAAAATTATGGTAGAAAACATTTGCAACGGACTTGTTAAGATTGATCCTGACAATGCAGACTATTACACTCAAAATAAGGATAATTATCTGGAAGAGTTGGATACTCTGGATAAGTACATCCACCACAAACTCGACGGGTTCAGTAACCGGGTCTTTATGACGTATCATCCATCTTTTGGATATTTTGCAAAGGAATACAATTTGACACAACTTGCAGTCGAATACGGTGGCAAAGAGCCAACTCCACAGGTCATACAGGATTCTATAGATGAGTCTACCCGGTATAATCTCAGGTATGTATTTGTAGCACCACAGTTCGCAGCAGAACCTTGCAAGACCATTGCAAGGGCAATTGGTGGAGAAACAGCATCAATGGATCCGCTTGCCAGGAATTACACATCAAATATGAAACAAATAGCAGACTCTCTTGCGTTAGAGTTTGAAGAATAAACTTGTAAAATTACAAGTACAGGTTTGTCCATTTCGTTGTTTATGAAAGAAGAGGTAGTAAGATTGGAAAATGTATGGGTGCACTATAATCGTGTGCCGATACTGGAGGGAATCAACCTTGCTATATATCAGCATGATTTTCTTGGGATCATAGGACCAAATGGTGGAGGAAAGAGCACTTTACTTAAAGTAATTCTTGGACTGATTAAGCCTGACAAAGGGGAAATTAAGGTTTTTGGCCGCCCTCCTGAAAAAAGTAGAGAACGCATAGGGTATCTTTCTCAATACAAAGCCTTCGATAGAGATTTCCCAATCAGTGTTTGGGATGTAGTACTGATGGCGCGGATGGGTTTGTATGAGATGTTTAAACGATACAGCGAAAAAGATAAAAAATTAGCTGAAAATGCACTAAAAACCGTAGAAATGCTCAGTTATAAAGACAGACAAATCGGGACGCTTTCAGGAGGGCAGCAGCAGCGTGTTTTAATAGCGAGAGCTCTTGTATCCAATCCGGAATTGTTACTGCTGGACGAGCCAACCGCTGGTATTGACGCAGCTGCCCAACGAGAATTCTATGAATTGTTGAAGAAATTAAATGAAAAAACGACAATCGTGCTGGTATCCCACGACCTTACTGCAGTATCTGTTTATGTGGATAAGATTGCATGTCTCAATCGCAAGCTATTCTATCACAACTCAAAGGAAATACGTCCGGAAGATATCAAAGCCGCTTATCAGTGCCCCATCGAATTGATTGCACACGGTGTTCCGCACAGGGTATTAAAGGAGCACTGAGAATACCATGATAGAGTCGCTACAATACGAATTCATGCAGAATGCACTGGCTGCAGGACTTCTGGCAAGTATCGTATGCGGAATCATTGGTGTCTATGTGGTGGTGAATAGGATGGTCTTTATCAGTGGCGGAATCGCTCACACTGCATTCGGGGGGGTAGGTTTAAGTTTTTTTCTTGGTATAAGTCCTATGATTGGGGCTTTGTTCTTTGCTATTGCTTCTGCTCTCGGTATCGGTATGATCAGTAAAAAAACGAAGTTGCCAGAGGATACAGCAATTGGAATCTTATGGGCGGTGGGGATGGCACTAGGTGTAATCTTCATTGGCTTGACTCCGGGCTATGTTCCGGGAATATCAACTTATCTCTTTGGAAATATTTTAATTGTATCCTCTGGTGATCTCCGCCTGATGCTTGTTCTGGTTACTGTCATCGTATCAGTGATATTTTTGCTATACAAAGGGTTCTTTGCTCTTTCCTTTGATGAGGAATTTGGAAGGTTAAGGGGCATTCCCACTGGTTACCTGTATTTTCTCCTTCTATGTCTAATTGCTTTATCAGTAATAGTTATGATGCAGGCAGTAGGCATTATTTTAGTGATAGCATTGTTAACGGTTCCAGCGGCGATAACTAAACAGTTTACGTATAGTATGAAAAAGATGATGATTTTTTCAATTTTACTGAGCATGCTTTTTACAGTGAGTGGTCTGTTAATCTCTTACGAACTGAATATAGCAAGTGGGGCGACGATTATCCTGGTTGCTGGAGCAGGTTTCATCATTTCGTTATTGTTCAGTAAACGCTCGCTCTATTAAGCGTCAACTGGCAGTTATATATTAACAAAATAAATAAAGTGAGGTCTCTATGTGGAGATGTTGGTATGAAGCAAATGAAAAGCAAGGTTTTAGAAAAGATCGATGATATGGGCATAGGTATAACAAAAAAATTTACAATGCACCGACCGGGATTTGAACCCGGGTCATGGGCTTGGAAGGCCCATGTCATACCACTAGACTATCGGTGCCAGGTCAATTGGGCCTGACCGGATTCGAACCGGTGACCACCCGGTTATGAGCCGGGGGCTCTAACCTGACTAAGCTACAGGCCCATTTTAAGAAACTGCACAACCGCACAACTTCGTTGTGCGGAAATAACAATCGATTGCAAAGCACTGCACAACTTCGTTGTGCAGAGTTGCCGGTAATCTTTGATGCGCCGCCAACAGGACTCGAACCTGTGACGATCTGGTTAACAGCCAGACACTCTACCAACTGAGTTATAGCGGCTCTAAATGCACTTAGATGTATATCGAAGTATAAACTTTGCTATGCCAATAGTCATAGAAACGTTTATACTTATCCTTTTGCATTAAATATACTGCTCCATAAGTATAATTTGAAACTTTTATGGCATAAACCATAGAGGGACACGGAAGGGGGGTTTTTGGTGGTAAAAGTGCATATCTGTGAATGGAAAGTTATAAAAAAACAGACACGGTTTAGTATAAATAAAAAATATACGGGAGTGAAGTTGTGTTGGAGTTAGCAAGCACTATCTTTGGGGTTGACATATCAAAAGGTTCACCAAGAGCCAGAGCGCCACCTCTTTATGCAGTGGTCATACTGAAAAACACAGACGTTGAAAAACTGCGGATGCTGAGTAAATACAAACTACTGAAGCTGATACATGAGTACAAACCGGACATTATTGCAACCGACAATATCTACGAGCTTGCATCAGACAGAAAAGAGCTAACAAGCGACCTTCAAAAACTACCATCCAGTACAAGGATCGTTCAGGTAACAGGGGGAGAACATAATGGGAGCCTGCCAGAAATTGCTAAAGAATATGGAATTAGCATCAATCGATTCGATCCAGTGGACGAAGCATACGCGTGTGCCCTGCTTGCTCAAATCGGGGTTGGAGATGTGCTTGAAGCTTTTGAGAATGCGACGAAGATCATGGTAACACGGGCCCGATCTCTTGGACGGGGCGGCTGGAGTCAAAATCGATATCGAAGAAAAGTTCATGGGACAGTACGGGAGAAAACAAGAGACATAGAAGCATACCTCAAAGAATACGCATTAACACATCATGCATCCTACACGCTTAAGGTAGTTCGAGGGTACGGAGGTTATAGCAAGGGAGAGTTCATTATTCAGGTGCCCAAAGACAAATTGCGAATACATGGTGGACACTATGGAGATGCACAGGTCGAAGTAAAAAGTATCGAAAAAGATCGTTTCAAATTTAAACCCCTGACTAAGCCAAAACACCCCTATATAATTATAGGAATAGACCCTGGCACGACTACCGCAGTAGCAGCTCTAAAGCTTGACGGGGAACGGTTGTATCTCGGAAGTTCCCGCACAACAAGCACAGCAGATACTATTGAAACTCTTTCTAACCTTGGACGTCCACTTGTCATTGCAACCGATGTAAACCCAATACCGCATGGAGTGGAGCGAATACGCCGAAGCTTTAGCGCAGTGCCTTTCATTCCGCCAGAGTCGCTGAGTGTTGAAGAGAAGATTGAACTGACACAGGATACTCTATACACAAATACGCACGAGCGTGATGCTCTTGCAGCAGCATTGTGTGCATATAAAAAATACAAAAACAAGTTCGTTCAAATAGAGCGAAAACTTAGCAATTATGCAAATTCAGATGAAATAAAAGCAAAAGTCGTAAAAGGCGAGTCAATAGATAGAGCACTGATGCAATATACAGCATCAAAACCAAAAACAATACGAGTCAAAAAAACAGCAAAATTCAGGGTCCGGGATGAAACAGCAGCAACCAGACAAAAACAGGAAGAACA
>CAJHIS010000049.1 GCA_905067555.1 Candidatus Argoarchaeum ethanivorans | reverse complement strand
AAATATCTCAAACCTTCCCCTATGAATCCTATACAGATCAAACCATTTTTCCTGTCTTCCCATTACTCTGAGGATGATTATACCTGCAAAGTATATGCTTGATCCTGTTTTCTTCCAGGAATTTCTCAAATGAATGACCTGCTTCTCCATTTTTATCCCTCTTGTTAGCATAAAACTGTGAACCATGATCAGTTATTGATTCTCTTAAAAAACCAATATGTCCATACTCCTCAATTATACTCTTTACGAGAAGTTCATATCACATGTCGTAGTCGTTGGCATTACTTCAAATACAGTAACACCTGCTGAAGCGATCGGGACGACTACCATCGCGATTGCAAGCAGCACAATTATGGTTGTTGTTTTCCGATGATAAAATAAACATAACCTTTCTACATTTATTCTGTTAAAAACTATGCACACATCGTTACATCGATGGACACGGCTTTTGTAGAAGGCTTAAGGAATAGATGTTTTCTCCTCTTGTAACCCTTCAATATTTAACCAGTTCACCTAACCGATGAAAAAAATAAGGGGCATAGATGATTGATAACACATGTGCTGCAGCGGTGATTGCGAGCCGCACACACTGTTTTGCCGTGGCGTACAAGTAATAAAGAGATGTTATCCCACTCTTTTTGTGAAAACAGCATCATTAAATCGTATTCAATCTTGTTTTGGTTGCTGCTGTTTGTTAGCCCGAGCCTGTTTGAAACCAGCTTCACATGCGTGTCAACAGCAATACCTTCAACGATTCCATAAGCTGTGGAAAGTACAATGTTGGCGGTTTTGCGTCCCACACCAGGTAATTGGAGCAGTTCTTCCATTTTCTGCGGCAGCTCCCCACCGAATTGCTCGATGATTATCCGACTCGTTCGTTTAATATTCTTTGCTTTGTTGCGATAGAACCCACTTGATTTAATGTCCTGCTGCAGCTCTTCGAGAGGGGCGTTAGCAAAATCAGCAAAACTATTGTATTTTTTAAATAATTTTGATGTAAGCTTGTTTATTGTAGCATCTGTGCTTTGAGCAGAGAGAATGGTTGAAATCAGCAGTTTAAAAGGAGAAGAGCAATCAAGAGAACGGCATACTGTTGGATATTCTTTTTTTAGCAGTCTTAGAATTTCGAGTACTCGTTCCTTCTTGGGTTCCATAATACCTTTAAACCGTTTATCTATTGTTTCAGTCTTTGCTGTTGATACCGGCACGTGTTTCCACTGCAACACCTCTTCTGGCACACAGCATTTCAGTTGGTGCCAGCAGCGCCTTTCCTGTAGCAAGCAGACGATCGCAATCATCCACGATGAGTATCTCTTCACCTGCACGAATTTCTGGGTCAACAGCGATCACATGTTTTGCAAAAGTGGTTTTTCCTGCTGATATAAATGGTGCGGCATCATCGTTGACTGTTACCCGAAGCAATGGTTGCGGAAAAAACCTGTGTAATTTTTCTGCAGAAACAATACCGAGGGTGAACATGCCATCCTGTGCTTTAAGTGTTGCAAGTCGCCTGCCCCTGTAACGTACCTGACGGATACGTCTGGTGTTTGAGTAACTTATGGTAACATCTTCTGGAAAGAGGGTGCTTCCAGCACCACGACCAAACTGGTAATCTGCAATCAATCTGATTTTTTTAAGTTCGATTAGTGTCATGTGTTTTACCCCAAACTAAAAGTTGATACATGATAAGAAAATATTGCATGCGAGTTTGCAATCAATAAGTCGATTTCCTTAGCTTCCATTTTTTTATTGTGTGTCAATTAAAACCAAACTAAAGGATTCAGTAACAATTTATAGCTACCATAGCATTAATTCTTTTCGCTTGCAACACGTGTGACGATTACAAAATCAGGTATCGAGTGTTTGGAATTCGTGAACACGCTCAAGGTAAGTCGTGGTCGTTTTTGTGCAAAATTGTGAGATAAACTTTTTTACCGCTGGGAAGTGCAGAAAACTGGAGAACACTTTCTCTCTCGCCCTTTCTGTGCTCCGCGGTTAAATTCCCGGTTTTGATCCACGCCTTTCCATAAAATGAGAGAAAGATGGTCAGCCCTGTAGTTGAAGATTTCAGTCAGGTGCCATAATGAAGTTGACTACAGCTATCGATTTTTGTGATATCTTTTAAACTTGGATATGTTAAAAGTTAAGTAGTATTTAAGTACCGGGAGAAAAAAGTATGATCAATGGAAGCTCAACAGTTCGATTCAAAGAGGGAACTCCAGAGAAAAACAGTGCATGTCACTTCTGTGCTAATAGTCATATTTTACTTCTTTTTATCCAAGCAACTGATACTACTGGTACTGAGCTTGCTATTGATAATATCCCTTGTAGTAGAGTTTGCAAGGCTTGAGCTTGGACTAAAACTACCTTTTTTTCACAAGCTTTATAGAGAAAAAGAGAGGGACAGCTTGAGTGGTAATGTTTTCTTTCTTATTGGTGCGATAATAGCTATTAGCGTTTTTTCAAAAGAGATAGCCTTAGCAGCCATACTGATGGCAACAATCGGCGATGCATCTGCGGCCCTCTTCGGAAAGAGGTTTGGAAGGACCTGGATACCAAAGCTTAAGCATAGAGCTGTCGAGGGTTGTGCAGCCGAATTTATAGTGGATGTGCTCATAGGGTGCATATTTATAAACTCTTTGCTGGTAATAATAGTAATGGCTGGAGCTGCAACAATTGTCGAGACCATTGTCAACAAGATGGATGATAACCTTTTAATTCCACTATTCTCAGGATTTAGTGGACAGATGCTTACTTATATACTTTCCACAGGATGCCTATAAAAAATGGATAAGAAAAATCTTAGCTTTCTGATATTTTTAATAACGTTACTATTTTTAATCCTGATCATACATCGCATCGGCTTCTCAAACCTTTATGTTGCACTAAGGAATGCAAATCCGGAATATCTCATGTTGGCTGTGATGTTTTATATATCTACTATATTTGTCAGAACCTTGAAGTGGCAGATATTTGTGAATGGTATAAAAAAAGTACCTTTCTTTTCACTGTTAGCAATCTCTCTTGCTGGCAGTTTTATTGATATTACTGCACCAGGACCGCAGGTTGCTGGAAGCCCGCTAAAAGCATACTTCCTGTCAAAGAAGATAGGCGTAACCAAGACTGTCTGCCTTTCTACGGTCATAATCGAAAGGATTACAGGCATTTTTATGTTAAGTTTTTTAGGAATGTGTTCAACATTCTTCGTCCTCATATTTATTCATGATTTTCCCACACCACTGAAAATAATAATGGGGCTTGTGTGGCTTCTCGTCATTTGTGTACCAGTTATGGGTTATATCTTGAAGAAGAAATATAAAGGGAAAAGCTTCAAGGGAAAAGCTATTATCTCACGTATTTACTACTTTAGCCCTTTTTCATTTCTTAGAAATAAATTTAAGACGTTACAAACATTCGATGATTACATAACATTGAAGATAGGCGAATTTGCTCAAACATCCTTAAAGCTCTCTAATGACCGGAAAAAAGTCGGCTTGAATATCATCCTGTCTTTTATCGCATGGATGCTAATCTTCACAACTACTTATACACTGTTTTTGTCGATTGGTTACCATGTCTCTTTCTTTGCTGTGATGATTGTAGTTTCCTTATCTACATTCCTGAGTTATTTCTTTTTTATACCGGGCGGGGCCGGAATTACAGAGCTTCTGATGATCTCACTCTACATATCGCTTGGAATTTCTTCTGCGGTAGCTGCATCGGTTGCTTTGCTGGATCGATTCATATTCTACGTGTTCTCTATTGTTGTTGGGTATATTTCACTGACCTACCTGAACATTAAATACGGTAGCCTACCCGATCCTTCTTAAACTGAAAACTGTCATCAAAAAATTCCATGGATTTAAGAGAGCGAAATACAGAAATACGATGATTTATCTGGCATCATATTAAAGAGAGCAAAAAAAGGTGGTTATTGTTGGGACTATGTATTCGATGCAAAGGAAAAGGGTTCTGTGGTAGACCAATATGCCCTGTAATCAAACGCTTTGAGTTGCAGAAAAAAGTGCAAACCAGTAAAACCAGTATTTTTGGGGCGTCCCCGCCATCTGTTTTTATTGGGCGTGCAGGTTACCCACTGGTAAACGCAGGACCTTTGCTGCCACCCGGGATAACAGGAAATGAAGCATCAAGCTATGATGCACCTGAACAATGGCTTGACAAAACAATCGAAGATATCATAAGCTTGCGCTCAAACCTCATACGTTCAAAAACAACAGTCAACGTAAAAAAAGCACCGAATAACAGGTTGCTGCAGCAGACACAGGAAATCGCACTCTCATTAAAACCAATAGACACAGAAATATTATTTGAAAAACCACCAGTTGCAACACTGCGGTTTGATGATGTGCTTACACCAATGGGTCCGAGTGGTGACATAAAAAAATTGGACATTGCAGAAAATCCGGTCGTGCCGAATCGTGTTGATGCGATCGTGTCAGATACCGATGTACGGTCAACAGATGCAATAAACGAATTGTACACCTCAAATATCAGCGAGGACTATATCACACGCTTATTATCAGCAGGTCTTATCGGGCGCAAACGGAAACTTGTGCCGACCCGCTGGAGCATTACAGCAACAGACGACAGCATTGGAAAACAACTGATACAGGAGATACAGTATTACCCTGAGATAACAAACATAACTGTGCACAGTGGCGAGCTCTTCGGTAACCACTTCGAGATACTCCTGTTACCAAGACATTACTCCTTCGAACTTATGGAAATCTGGATGCCAAAAAGCGTGTGGAATCCGGAAGATACGTGGATTGGAGTTGACAGTGAAAACCATCACGGCAAAAAAAGTTATTCAACGCTTGGCGGGGGTTACTATGCAGCACGTTTGCCCATACTTGAACACCTGCAACAAAAACGACGGTGTGCAACCGCAATAGCAATCAGGGAGGTACTGCCAAGCTACTGGGCACCACTTGGAGTCTGGGTAGTGCGGGAGGCAGCACGTTTAACACTTACAAAACAGCCAATGATATTTGAAACAATAGAAGCTGCACTAAATTACATCTACACAAAAATAAATAGCCCAAAAGAACTCTGGCAGCAGCGACTAAAATTACTAACTGAAAGCAGGACACAACACACATTAAACCAATACTTCAACGCTGCATACTCCGTATGCAGAGATTAACCTAACAACTGCACAACTTCGTTGTGCAGAAATACCTGTAACCTTTGATTCTTGATTGCGCTAGCAATCGAGTGCTAAGCAGAATACACCCGATAAAATTAAACCCAATAACTGCTATGGATATTAGTGAATGACACTTAATTCCCCATACGCTGTAACATACAAAGGCATCTATGCCATAGCTAACGAACAAAATACACTTGTGGAATTAATCGAAGAATCGCAATGTTATGGAGCTTCCGCGTGGGCACGTTATCACATATCAAAGGGACCACTGGTTGTCTCAAGCTACAGCATTGGAAGTACGATGCGTTATCTTCTCAACGTTGAAGAAACAGACTTTAAACTCGTAGGTTCCAGGCAGGCTGCGGGAATTAAAAAAGTTATCATAAACAACAACGAAATCAAAATCACATTCAGTGGACTTGGTGGAGGTGGTGTTGGAGCAACAGTAACACGAGCCCATTCACCTGGTGTACTCAACTACGACATAACAGAATCGGGCGGAGGAAAAGAAGCGCACGGCACGATTATACTTCCGCGAAGAGAGCGAATACTCATAGGAATCGATGACACGGACTCAAAAGATGTTGGTGCAACGTGGGCACTTGCTCATAACATCGCAGCAGAACTCAACAGTATGGATGCTGCATACATATCTCACACACTCGTACAACTCTATCCTGTCGAGGAACGCACCCAAAACTGTGTATCCACGGTAATAGAATTCGCCTGCACAACCGACCAGGCAGCAAACAGCCTGTTGAAACAATTCAAACAACTCCTGCAAAAATACAGCGTATCTTCCCAGACAGGAATGGCAGCCTATACAGGCTTTAACCCGGACGCTCTTACAAACTACAGCAAGAAAGTGAGAGGAGAGAAGGTCACAAAACAGGATGCATTCGAGACTGCAAAAAAAACAAACACACAAATATACCTTGATGGAAATGGCATCATCGGCGCAATTGCAGCCATACCATGGTACCGACAGCCAGACGAGTCAATAAAATCCTTCAATCTTTGAATATGTGAAAAACACATCGCTCAAACCTGTTTTTTGTTGCCACCATAAAACTCTAAATAAACTCCTAAATAAACTTCAAACAACACAAGTTCAGCACTGTATAAAAATTGTATTTGCATAGCAAACAGTAGAACCAACCAAATGGAGGCTGTAAACTCCGCGGGTGTTAAACTTTTTTGA
>CAJHIS010000048.1 GCA_905067555.1 Candidatus Argoarchaeum ethanivorans | reverse complement strand
GACCTATTCCCTATATACTGAACATGGAACAATGGGTCAAAGCCTGGGTGAAGGAACAGAGGGATCAAGGTGTAAAATGCCTTGAGGTAAAGATGCGGGGAAAATGTTATTATGTGTATCATTCGAGCACTTACTGGGACAAAGCATTCAAAAAGCCGAGAAAAATCTCGAAATATCTTGGAGCACTTGATCCTGATAAAGGGCTTATCAAATCAGGAGGAAGACATAGAATTTACCCGTCTGATATCAGAAACATCACGGAATATGGCAACTCGATGCTGCTCCATGAAACGATTAAGGATCTCAAACCACTATTGAAGGAAGGTTTCCCTGACTGTTGGGCTGAAATCTGTGCCATTGCCATGGTGCGTGCCACTGGCAATGTGCCTTTAAAACGGATAAAGGATGCATGGGAGAAACTCTACAATGCAGAGAACATGAATCCTTATCTAAGCCCGAAGAAGCTCTCCGGAATTATACGTGAAGTGGGTGTAAACCGGGCTGGACAGAATATTATCTTCAATGAACTTGCAGATCTTAGCAAACAGCTTGTTTATGATCTAAGCTCTGTGTTCTCACGCTCTATGAGCATCAATCAGGCGGAGAAGGGCTACAACAAGGATAAGATACAGGTACCTCAGATCAATCTCGCTCTCCTGTGCAGTGCAGACACGGGATTGCCGACAATGATTCGCTCGCTTCCTGGCAGTGTGAAGGATATAAAAACCCTCTATCACTCGATCAATGAACTCGATATTGGAGGAAAGATCCTCATCCTTGACCGGGGCTTCTTCTCTGAAGGCACCATAAAGTTCCTGGGAGGTAAGAAGGGCAAGAAGATATCCTACGTGCTTCCGACAAAGAGGAATAGTCGGTATTACGATACACGTATCCACCTCAACGAATATTTTTCTTATCATAGTCGCCTGATAAAGTGTGGAAAACGGAAACACAACGATTTTTACCTCTACCTCTTTGAGGATCAGGACCTTCGGCTGGAAGAACAGAAGACGCTGTACAGGAAACTGGACGAGCACAAGATCGAGAAGGAAAAATACAATATAGGGATGAAGAAGGCAGGGAAAATCCTTATTGTCTCGGATATGGATGTCGAGAAGCTGGAAATTTATCTGCTCTACAAGAAACGAGAGGTGGTTGAGAAGATGTTTGACACTTACAAGACGGTGCTTAATGCGGACAAGCTCTACCTGCAGGACGATGAGAGTGTCTTCGGACACGTATTCATCGCGTTTCTTTCACTCTATATCCACTGTAAGCTGGAGCAGCTCTTGAAGAAGGCGGAACTCAATCATAAGTTCACTCCGATTGATCTGTTGTTCAAATACAGCAAGGTCTATCATGTCAATCTAAAAGATCATAGCATGATCACTGAGGTTCCAAAGAAGGTAATGGATCTGGAGGAAAAACTTGGGTTGAACATATTCCCCAATTGATGCGGAGTTAAGGTTAAAAATTCTGAATATGTTCTTGTTTCCTTTAGATCCATACTCTCATACATTCTATCTAATTGATATTGATAATCACAAATTTTACCATAGTAATCCTCAAATAACCTTTCGTTTACAATTACAACATCTATATCTGAATCATAATCAAAGGTTGTTTTTTTAAGATAACTAAATCCAAATTTCGCAGAACCAACAATAAACACTTCATGAAACCCTATACCAAAGTTATTGGCCACTCTGTTCCTAAATTCAAAATATTCAGATTCCCTATCTTGAAATATATACGGTGTACCATGGAAAAAATATTTTTTTACAAAATGAAGCTGATCGGTCTCTGAATTTGTCGCAAGTATTAACCGGTCAAATTCTTCTGGATTCATAATTAATTTCATGTCCCTATATTGAACTAACCACCGCTTTTAAATAATATCCATTAGTTCTCTGGGTATATTATACTAATGAAGTTCTATTATTTTATTTATTGCCTCCTGTAGTTCATATTCGTGCCTGAGTTGAATAACATCAAATAAACAAGTTGTTCCGGTCTGCATTTATTGTTTCTCATTTTACATCAGAGTTGTTGCGATATAAAATATACCCTTCTGCGGCGTCCATTCCTCCTTGCATATCGTTTCTTTTTGCTGATCTCCGTTCTTATGGCTTTACCAACTTATTCCGCAACAAATCTATTGCATACCTGCGCATAGACAAAAATATAGGATTCAAGAGAACCGACAAAAATACTAAAACTGTGAGCACCGGCGTTGATGCCTCCGACTTCAGTCGGAGGTTAGTCAGCGACTTTATAGAGTTTCTTGCACCCGGTTAAAAACAATATCTGCAATACAGTCCTCTGCACCAATTGGCCCTGCATAGCATAATTCTATCTGGGTGCCGTCTATCGGGATTGTAGTTTTAGTTCCAACTGTCTCTACACCAAGAATTCCTGGAATATCTTTTAGAGTGTGTACCCCATTTGCAAGGAATGCAGGCACAGCAACTATTTTTTTAACACCAGTTGCTGCAAGTATTTTTAAACCGTCTTCGATGCTTGGCTCATTCATACTCATATAAGCAGTTTGCACACGTGTGTTGTGTTTTTTTTGTATATTCTCAGCAATAGATTCCACAATTTCTTTATTGTAAGGAAGCTTGCTGCCATGTCCGATTACCAAAATTCCAATATCATGCATGATATTCACCATTACTTTGCATCTGTTGTAATGATTAATCCTTTATAGCTTTTGTTGTCATGTTTATGAAGCTTTAGAACTTCACCGATCGTGGCACGCTCTCGCATCTCGAAATTGGATGGAACAGTTGCTTTAAATAAAACACAATCGTTCAAGGCTATAGGATGAAAACGCTACACAAACTAATTATTGGCGATTCGAGGCAGATGAAGGAAGTTTTTGACGAATCTATCCATCTTATTATTACCTCCCCGCCATACTGGCAGCTAAAAGATTATGGAGGGGAAAAGCAAATAGGTTACAATGATTCTTATGAAGAGTACATTAATAATCTCAACTTAGTCTGGAATGAATGCCATCGTATTTTACATAAGGGTTGCCGTTTATGTGTTAATATTGGCGACCAGTTTGCACGTTCGGTTTATTATGGAAGATATAAAGTAATTCCAATACGAACGGAAATAATCAAATTCTGCGAAAGCGCCGGCTTTGATTATATGGGTGCCATTATATGGCAGAAGGTGACAACCACTCATACTACTGGTGGAGCTACGGTGATGGGATCGTTTCCATTCCCCAGAAACGGGATACTGAAGATTGATTATGAATTCATCTTAATCTTTAAAAAGTATGGAAACCCTCCAAAAGTTACTAAAGATGTTAAAGAGCAGTCAAAATTAACCAAAGAAGAATGGAATCAATATTTTACTGGACACTGGAATTTCGCTGGTGAAAAGCAGGATAAGCATCTTGCAATGTTTCCTTGCGAATTACCAGGACGGCTTATTAAAATGTTCAGTTTTGTTGGGGACACTGTTCTTGACCCTTTTCTTGGTAGCGGTACAACAAGTCTTGCAGCCAAAAACCTGAATAGAAATTCTATTGGCTATGAAATAAATAAAGATTTTTTATCGGTAATAAAAGAAAAACTTGGTATAGCCCAACGAAGAATATCTCAAGATGTAACATTTGAGATGATCGAACAGGATAAACCCAAGATAGATATCGAAGAAGAAATTAAAAAATTACCTTATGTTTTTAATGACCCTATAAAGTTTGATAAGAGAGTTAATCCTAAGAAAATGAGATTTGGCTCAAAAATTGACAATTCTCATTATGATAGAGAAGAATACTACTCAGTAAAGGAAACGATTAGCTCCGAGATATTGATTTTGAATAACGATCTGAAAATAAGATTGTTGGGTGTAAAAGGAGTCCATAGTAAAAACAGTGCAGCGATCGAATTTTTAAATGAAAAAGTCAAGGGCAAAAAAGTGTTTTTAAAATATGACACTGTTAAATATGACGATGAAAATAATCTTCTTTGTTATCTTTACTTACAGAACAAGACTTTTATTAATGCACATCTTATAAAAAATGGTTTGGTAGATGTGGATACATCTGTAGAATATAAATATAAATCAAAATTTTTAAAATATGGAGCAGCGAAATAATGGCGAAAGAGTGGATATTAAACAGTGCAATGAATCGTTTTCAGTTAAATTTTAAACGCAATGTTGGAGCGGTTTCAGAGGCAATCAGAAAATGTGCTCCAAAAACAATAGAAGAATGGAACGAATATTATTTTAAAAACGTCAGAACCAAAGAACACATTGAAGATTTAGGACGTAAACTATACATAAAAATCACTGAAGTGATTTCGGCTGAGGTTGAGGCAATTACCGAGGAAGATTGTATTGGATACATGGTTAACATGGTAATAGCCAGGACATTTGATGGATATATGACCGAGATTAAGACCATTTATGGACAACTGGAGGGGATTTTAAACATGAAGATACAACCTGCATCAGACGAATGGGACAGGTTATACAATGTAGATTTTTTCATAAAAATAAATGACAAGTATATCGGTCTTCAGATTAAACCTGCTGGAGACGTCTCACACATTCCTCAAATATTTAAAGAACACTCTATCCAGGAAGCTACACATAAAAAATTTACTGAAAAATACGGTGGTAAAGTATTTTATATTATATCGATAAAAGAAGGTGGAAAAAAGAAAATCCATAACGTTGGGGTCATTGCAGAAATTGAACAGGAGATTGAAAGATTACAAAAATGGACGATACAGACGAAAAATTGCTAAAGTTAATCCAAAACGGCATTCACATCGTTTCAAGACCTTTTGAAAAGCCTGCATTGGATCTTGGCATTAACGAGGATGAGGTGATCAAACGTATCGAGGAGTTAATCGAATCTGGTGTTGTTCGAAGGTTTGGAGCGTCGATTGGCCATCGCACAGTAGGAATTATTGCTAATGGTATGTGTACATGGAACGTACCTGATGAGCGCGTTCTGGAAGTGGGCGAAGTAATGGCAGGTTTTCCGGAGGTTACTCATTGTTACGAGCGAAGCAGGTGCGATGATTGGCAGTACAATATGTATACGATGATTCACAGTTACACGAAAGGGGAATGTGAAGAAGTAATAAAGCAGATCTCAAAGGCAACTGGGATCACTGATTACGCTATTTTGTTTAGTGAGCGCGAGTTTAAAAAAAGCGGGGTTAGAATTTGAAAACGCACCTTCCACTTTTTATAGACGTTCATGGCAGAAAAATTGTGATATTTGGTGGTGGTGCTGTTGGTAATAGAAAGGCTTCACTGTTTTCACAGTATGCAGATGTGACTGTCGTCAGTAAAGATTTTATTAAAGAGTTCCAACACTTGAAAAACAAGGTAACTCTCATCGAATCAGGAGAAATCACAGAGGGATTGATAGAATCTTATGTGAAGGATGCTTTTCTCGTTGTACCCTCTACAAACAACAGAGACTTGAATGAAGCAATAGAACGTCTTGCAAAAGAACATGGTGCACTGGTTAACAGGGTGGATAAAGTCTCAGAAGTTATTGTGCCGTCTGTAATCCACCGCGATAGCATCACGATTGCTATTTCAACTGATGCTCTAAGCCCGGCTCTTTCCAGATATATGCGCAAACGAGTTGAAGAGGTGATTACCCCGGAGTTTGGCATGATGGCGAAACTGCAAAATGAGATGCGGGAAATCCTGAAAAAAGAAATTACGAGTCAACACGAACGCAAAAGAATACTCTTCTGTATTCTTAATGATGAAACTATCTGGCTTGCTCTTGGAGAATCCTATGAAAAGGCACACTCTATATCTATGTCGTACATAAGATGAATGCTACTTGATCGAGTAAGCTGTCCTCTCGAACTTGGGGTGACCTGAAGCAGCGATTATCTCACGCACAAGCCCAATCTTCAGTTAGATTGAGAAGTTCGCCAGCCGTGTGATTTTTCCATTGGTTTATCGAATCAGTTTCAATCGCCCACCCACTTTCTTTACGTATTCTTCTTGCCCCTGCTTCTCGAATAGCTCTCTTGCAGTTTTTAGTTCTTTCTTTGCTTCTTCTGGTCTTTCTGTTTCTGAGAGAAGAATGCCAAGATTATTATGAGCCCATGCATCATCTGGATTTATACGTATTGCTTCTCTCCACTCATTTTTTGCTTCATCGAACTGCTTTAAATCTTTAAACAACAGCCCAAGATTGTAATGAGCCCATGCATAATCTGAATTTATACGTATTGCTTCTCTCCACTCATTTTTTGCTTCATCGAACTGCTCTAAATCTTTAAGCAAAATCCCGAGATTGTAATGAGCTTCTGCAAAATCTGGTTTTATTTGTATCGCTTTTCTCCATTTTTTCTCTACTTCACCAAATCGTTTTAAATTATAAA
>CAJHIS010000047.1 GCA_905067555.1 Candidatus Argoarchaeum ethanivorans | reverse complement strand
GACTACGAAGTAGGTGATTACAGTGGCAAAAACAGAACTTAGAACACCAATCGTCTGCATACTTGGGCATGTAGACCACGGAAAAACAACTTTACTTGACAAGATCAGGGGCACAACAATTGCAGAGGGAGAAGCAGGATTAATCACCCAGCATATCGGTGCAACAGAGGTTCCGATAGAAATCATACGAAAAACCTGTGGAAAAAGTGCGGCAAGAAATTTCGTACTACCTGGACTTCTTTTTATTGACACCCCGGGCCACCAGGCATTTACCACACTGCGATCGCGAGGTGGGGCACTCGCGGATATTGCAATCCTGATTGTAGACATCAACGAAGGGTTTCAGCCGCAGACAGTTGAATCACTCAATATACTAAAACAATACAAAACACCGTTTATCGTAGCAGCAAATAAAATAGATAGACTGCACGGGTGGGACTCTATAGATAACGCACCATTTATGCAAACCTACAACAAGCAGTCGGAAAACATAAAGCAGCAAATCAACGAAAAAATGTACGAACTTATTGGCAGACTGTATGAACATGGGTTTAGTGCTGAGCGATACGACCGAATCAAGGATTTTAAAAGAAATATAGCAGTGGTGCCCTTGAGTGCAAAAACAGGCGAAGGTGTACCTGATTTACTGATGATGCTGATGGGGTTATCCCAGCGATTCCTTGAACAGAAACTGTCGTACAGCACAACAGGCAAAGGTGCAGGTACCATTCTTGAAATAAAAGAAGAGCAGGGGCTCGGCACGACTCTTGATATGATACTCTATGACGGCCAGATAAAAGTTGGGGACATAATTGCAATAGGAAGCCTGAATGGTGTGATTACTACAAAAATACGTGCACTACTGAAGCCAAGACCTTTATCTGAGATACGTTCGGAAGAAAAATTCAAACATGTGAAAAAAGTAACTGCTGCGGCAGGAATAAAAATAGCAGCACCAAACATAGAGGGGGCACTTGCGGGAACTCCATTACATGTTATCGATACTGTAAACAGGGAAGAGATAACAGGTCAGATACAAAAAGAGATACAAAATATACTGATTGAGACTGATACCACCGGAGTTATTATAAAAGCAGATACTCTTGGCTCCTTAGAGGCACTCGTTGGTGAACTTAACAAAGAAAAGATACCTATTCGAAAAGCAAACATTGCTGATGTGACCAAAAGAGATGTCATAGAGGTGGCGGCCTTAAAAGACCCGCTGCACAAAGCAATCATCGCTTTTAACGTGAGAATGCTGCCTGATGCAAAAGAAGAACTTGAGCATTGTGATGTTAAAGTATTTGAGAATGATGTGATATATAGGCTAATCGAAGACTACAATTCGTGGGTGGAAGAGCAGAAGAACCTGATGGATAAAAAACAGGGTGAAGCCATCATCAAACCAGGACGGTTTAAAATACTTCCTCACTGCATCTTTCGCCAGAGCAAACCTGCTGTTGTTGGCATACACGTACTCGGTGGAGTGATCAAAACAAAACTTAACCTGATAAAGGAAGATGGTACATTTGTTGGAAGCGTCAAAGGCCTGCAGGATAGTGGTGAAAATATCAGTGAGGCTCGATATAGCGATGAAGTCGCAATAGCTATTGACAGACCGGTTGTTGGCAGACACATTAACGAGAACGACATACTTTACATCGACATACCAGAGCATCACTCAAAAATACTTGAATTCGACATCAAACAAACCCTCAGCCCCGATGAACTTGAAACTTTCACCTCATTTCTGGATATAAAAAGAAAAAATAAACCGTTCTGGGGAAAATAAAAAGGTGTGTGTTTGACTTGAACACGCATGGATTGCACTGATTTCCATAAATCTATTTCGCTTTTCATTCTCTTCTAATTCCGATATAAAATCAGAATATGCTCTTCCAGATTATTATGGTTTTTAGATATATCATGACTCAAATTCAAAATTAGATGGTTTATAGGAGTGATATTGCAGGTGCTTTGGAGAGGGGGCTAAAAAGTTTATTATACTTTGTCATACATATGTTTAAACAAAAGGATAAAGAGGTGATAAAAATATGCCAGATGGACGAGGACAGGGTATGGGCAGAGGCGGCGGAAGGCAGGGTGTAGGTCCTGCATCAGAATGCAAATGCCCAAAATGCGGCCTCACTCAGCCACACCAGCGTGGTGTGCCGTGTGCCAACCAGACATGCCCAAAATGCGGAATTCAAATGATTGGGGTATAATCCCCATTTTCAATTTTTTTTTAGTGCTTCTATCATATCGAAAGTAAAAACTTTAACCTTTCCATGCTAATCTGTGCTTTTTTCAATATGTGATGTAACGTTCCCTTCTTTAACTCCCTTCTATGATGCACAGGGATTAGGATTACAACTCTTTCACCATCAATTATCTTCTCATAGAACCGATGACTGCCTTTTTGTCGGATAAATGTGAATCTATCTTTTTCAAGGATTTTTATTAATTTCTCTGCTGTTATAGCTGGTAACTTAGACATTTGCCGCCAATTCCAGTTTTCTCACCATCACCTTCCCGGTTTTGAAGTAGGGAATATTATTTACACCAATGATTTCAATGTAGCCTTCAGCTGCTTCTTTCATCATAGATATTGCTTCCTCGACAGTCTCGCCCTCTGTCGTGATATCTAATTCCAGGCAATAGGCAACGTATCCACCCACTTCCTGATCAGGTGTCAATTCTATGGTTATCTCTATCTTTTTAAACATCTTCTCCTCCTATAATAATTGATACAGACACGATAAATGGTATGGTTTGTGTTGTATATAAAAGTTTCAACGCAACCGGCTGTGTGTAGTAACTCTACACAACGAAGTATGTAGTTCCTGGTTATTTTCTGCTTACGTTGTATGCAGTACTACACAATCAAGAATCAAAGGTTACCGGTAACTCTGCACAACGAAGTTATGCAGTTTGTTGATCTATGGAAGAGCATAATTTTTTCTATCTTTATACTTTTCTGTTACCGAGCGAACCGTTCCACCTATACCAATAACTCTTACAGTAATTCTTTTTTTGTTGATATCGGTGATTGCAGCAATCCCGGCACGCACCACCCAGGTTTTTTTAGGAATGCACCTTACTATGGCAAATCTACCATCAAAATATAGCAGTCGCAACCCGGACTCACTCAAACCAACATCTCCGACGAGTGATGCAATGGAATACTGAAGCTCTTTTAAAAACTGATTGCGGCTTGCATGTGTTTCACTAACTACCTCCAGTGCTAAATATCGCTTTTTCTCACGCAGTGTAGGAGGAAGAATCTTCATACCAGCTTGACCCCGGCGGTTATGAAGTTAGGGCTGCGTTGTTCTATGATCTGCCTTGGAACTACGCTCATTGCATACACGGCTTCCTCTCGTTTCATGCCAAAGAGCATCGCGAGGGCAGCCATCTCTCTTGGAGCACGAAAATCGTAACAAGATATTGGTGTAGTTGTAATACCAAACGGAACATTGTATTTACGTACAAGTTTCAGGTTGTTGCGATAGACAGAGAGTACCCGACACCGCTCCGACCCTTCAGTGTGGATGATTGCTCCAAGATCAAATTCAATAGCGACGTTGTTATTTGATGCAAGCTTTGCTAAGACGTGGTTAATATTTCCAGGCGATGAGAGAATGTCAATCAGCCGATTTTCAACACCAGCGCGGTTTACTGTCTCACTGCCACCCCGAAGAATGATGCAATCTGTTTTACCATGCAGGAGTTGAACTTTTTTTCTTACTTGAGTGGCACTCTGTGCATTCAATTCAGCACTGTGATATAATAAAAAATCAGATGGCATGGCGTCTGTTCTTTCTGGTTTGCAGGCATCTGTGGTGACTATCATGCCCGCATATCCATATCTTTTCGCGATTACCGCCATCTGCTCAAGACTTTGCCCTGACTCTAATCTTGCATGTATCTCATAGAGAGGTTTTTTTGTGAAAACAGACACGTTACAATTCCTGAGAGCTTTCAGTTCATATATGTAACACGCATTCTTCATCCACGCCGTGTTTTCTTTTTGCAAGCACTGGTCTTGCCACGATAAACACGCCCGGATTGGTTGCTTTGGGATATCCAGTTGAGACTACTGTCTCTTTTAATTACTGTGTGATGCGGATCAACAAAAATTATCTCGTACCAGCTCCGTTTTCCATCTTCTCCAACCGGATAAGAGTTGAGCACTTCCATATTCGGATATTTTCGAGCAGCCCTCTCCTCAGCCATCTGTTGAAGACTCTTTTTAGTTGTGATCTTGTTGACACCTGTATGTTTAGTCCTTCTTCCACGCGACCATCTCGGCTTTCTTCTACCACCACGTCTGACAGATGCCCGAACAACGATAATGCCCTGTTTAGCCCTGTAACCAAGACTTCGTGCACGATCAAGGCGTGTTGGACGTCTTATCCGAATAACTACTGGCTCACGTCGCCATATCTGTAGACGAGTCCACATCAGTTCATCAACATATGTTTTATCAGGGCACTTCCATGCATCTCTGATATAACCATAAAAAGATTTTGACATTGTTTTGTTCACCTTAAATAACAGTTTAATGGTTCAACCTAATTACATAGGTCACATTCCAGCAGGTGACCAATCCTGCAACTCGGGTCGAATCTAAACAAACTCTCTAACTACTATTAAACTTTATCGTTTGATAGGGCTTGTAAAGTTATTGGGTGTTGGCATTGTTTCGACCTGGTTGTGTATTCAGGTATAATGTCTGCTGTTCTGTGTTTGAACGCATGAAAGAAATCAGAGTTCTGGTATAACACCTAACAAGTTGACAGCCCCGTTTGATACCTTTGTGGTGTAGTCCAATTATTTATTGTCTACTATTAAATAGATCACCACCAAATGTTTTTATGACAGTAGAAATCTTATTAATTGTGTAAGTACAAAAGGGAAGAATATTTTTCCATTTTGAAAAGCATTTGGTAATACTGCAAATCGCCTGAATAGTTTTCGCTGGGACGCCATAAAACAACTGTAGTCATTTGATTATTCACAAACATGCAAATAAACAAAGGAATTTACACAATTATCCTCTATGTGAAACAAAATACCATCATCCACACTGGCGGTCTTGGAAAAATAACATACATGCGAGGGTGCTATGCATACACAGGATCTGCCAGAAGCAAAAGTGGTTTTTCACGAATACGCCGTCACATAAATGTTCTAAAAGGGATTAACAAAACACGGCACTGGCACATAGACTACCTCCTGCCAAGTGCAACGCTTAAAGCAATCGTTGCAACCAACACAGAAAAAAATCTCGAGTGTCAGATCTCAAACCAGATAAAAACAACTACTACCTCAATAAAAAACTTTGGAAGTACAGATTGTACATGCACAAGTCACCTGCAATATCACAGCAATTTTCATCGTTTGTTAGAATACACGCTCAATGCATACATCACACACACTGATAATATTGACATGTACTTATTAAAATGAAAGTATGTGTTTTGCCTGATGTAAAAAACCACGAGAATTCACAATGTCCTGTAACCCTATGGTTTCATGCGGATCTGCACTTGATTACTTCGTAATCAAGAGTTAAAGGTTACCAGTTTTCTGCACAACGAAGTTGTGCAGTCGAAAGTTATTTCCGCATACGGAGTATGTGGTTAATCAAACACAGAGTGTCGTTTTTTTAAATCATCCTCTGTAGCATCTATCAGTACCATCAGTTCTGCTATCACAGAATCAAGGAATATCATCGTTGATATTTCAAAGGTTGTACCCATCGGTGTAAGTGTTCTGTATTCCCCCTTCATGTGGCGCTCAAGGTATCCTTCTTCATCAAGGTCACCGGTACGCCCACGAATTTTTACTGTAATATCTGATATTCCGGCAAGTGCTGCACGCGGGTTCGATGTTATAGTTATCAGTGTTGCACCGATATCTTTTGTTATTTTTCCAAGGCTTACAATCGATGGTGTTTCTCCTGAGCCTGAAATAGCTATTACTATGTCATCACTATGCACTGCCGGTGTTGTGGTTTCTCCTACCACAAATACAGTGAATCCAAGATGCATTAATCGCATGGCAAACGATCTCCCAACAAGTCCTGAGCGTCCCGCACCCATAATAAACACCCTGAACAAATCTTTTTTTGCAGATACAAGTTTGCAGACAAACTTTGATACAGACTTTATGTCAAGGTCCCCAGACATTTTTTTTACATGCCCGGCTATCAGGTTCATAGTAAAAATTAAATTTTCACACTTGCATTTTTTATCATCAAGCATCGGTTTCCTCTTTATATTCAACATTGAGCAACTTTAAATTTAAGATTTTTTTTAACTCATCGAACAGGAGCATCACCTTAACAATGCTTCCAGTCCAATGAAGAGTTTTTTTCACATCACTATCGGTTAGTTCATTTATGATAGAGTTAATAAAATATATACAAGCCTGACTACTA
>CAJHIS010000046.1 GCA_905067555.1 Candidatus Argoarchaeum ethanivorans | reverse complement strand
TCGTATCTCTTTTGATAGATCTTCTGGTTTTTCAAGCACAACGGTTTGCCCCAACAAAAACGGCATGTACCAGGAATCAATGCTTGTGTAATTTGGTCGAGGGTTTGGGCGGGCAACCATACGTATGCCTAAGTAAAAATTGTCGTTTTCAGCATCTAACCTTCCTGAATAAATGACACAGTTAAATGCAGCAAACCCATGGTCGTTATAATACCTTAAAATATTGGATAGCCCCTCTGCAATATCTCTTATATCTTCTGTTGTAAACATCAACATGTTTGGCTTGTTTATGATCGCCCTCACTTCACAAAATCCAGTTGGTGCAAATGGTACATGCCAGTAAATATTATTTTTCTGCTTGATTTCTCTATCCTTGTTAGCGTTCATCAGATCCGGCCAAAAATTTGCATGGTTTCTAATCTCGTACTGCACTGAGGAATCAGTTAATGTCTTAACATAATGAAAAGGGACTTCTTGTATTGAAACCTGTAAATGGAAATGCATTAAGCTGGCACCTGCCGGAGGCAGGTAATTGCAGCCTATAACAGGGTAAATAAGTTTGTTATTTTTTTGATATGCCTTTTTTATGCACTCGATTGATGCGCTTAGAAAACGGTATAGTGAATCGGTATTGATGGTGCTAAAATCAAGATAATGAACGTCAGGCGAAGTTATTACTGCTTCGAAGTCAGCTCTTGGATAAAGGTTTGGGAATACATAAATGTCGTCGAACCTCAAGATGTCTTCTTCGATTTGCTGTTCAGGAAATCTTGCTGCAATCTTATCAAGCAGAGGTTTACAGAAAAGACAGTTCTCTTTTGATTCTTTGATTATTTTATTTAACCAATCTTTATCCTGAACACTATAAAATTCTACCCACTTTTCCTTTAGATATGGGCAAATAACAGAAATCCTTGATGTTAATGGATCTGAGCGATATTCGATCTCGTATGTTACCGGATTTCCATCTGATGTTAGAACTTGCAGGGTCTTGGTTTCGGATTTGAACTCTATTGACATTTCAACTCACCAATTTTTTCAAAAACTGGTTGTAGTCAATCAGTTATGGTATATGAATTTACCTTTGGCGGGGCTGTCACGTTACATGGTGCTGCGGTTAAAACTCTGGGGGCTCTGTCTTTCAAACCCAGAGCAGCATCCACACAAACCTGTATTTCTTATCCATGTTTTCATCAACCAATCCCATTTGCACAAATCACCGCCAAACCAATTTTTATATCGGATGTTCTCTATAAACAATGTTCAGTTGATCCAGTATCGTAACCATGGTCTGAACACACACATCGCAGATCTCTTTGAGGATCAGACCATTTTCAATCGTAAACATCTTGCCCAGTTTCACAATAGAATCCTTGTAAAGTTTGCCAGTTTTAAAATCGCTTTCTGTTATCCTGTAATCCAGTTTATCTAGCATCAGAGGCACATGGGATGTAACTGCAACCAGAACCACATCTTTATATCGTTTGTTGTACCAATTCGCAGAAACAACCAGCGCAGGTCTCTTTTTAACCGTGGTTAGATCTGTGAATGGAAATGGAACCAATACAATATCGCCCTGCTTATAAATCGTCATAATAAGCATCCTCTTCATTATCCCAAAACTCAAAAGCACTCTCTGACAATTTTAACCAATTTTTATTCTCATAACCATCGTCAGATTCTTCATTGAAAACAACGATGACTTTCATGGTCTTATGGGCTGGGACATCTTCTAAGAATTCAACGACGCCGTTATTATATATTCCTTCCAGTGCATATTTTATCATGTTCACCTCCATTTTAATCTTTGAAGAGTCACGTATTTGCGTCTTGTCATAAACACTTTAATCCTCTGCTTTACTCTTATTATTTTCTATCTGCCACCCTTTCAACAACCACCCACACATCCTCAATCCACAAGACCAGCAAACGCTCGGTGCATAATCACCCTTCTATACAGCATCAACCTTACCTAAAACTTCTCGCTCCATCCACTTTGCGCCATCAAAAACCTCTTGCAGACTGAAGCAGTCTTCTTCCGAAGTTCTTTTGTTGCATCCCCAGGTCCCGGGGTGATGACCTGAAAGTAGATCAGGTACTCTTCTGTGTTTAATTCCTGTTTCAGTAGGGTAAATGTCTTTTCCATAACTTCTGCGCTTTTTTCAATGGATATCGCTCCAGCCAGACTTTTGGTGCTGGCGGTAACCGGACTGATTTCAGTTGCCGCGCAGGCGATTAATTTCTTAACTGATGTTCGTTTAAGATTATCCAAGATCGTGGATACCTCAAACATCGGAACGATCGACCCGATAATCTCGAGTTCATTGTTATCGACTTTTTTCATAAGTTTGTTCACAGATTCTGCTTCTTGTAATATTCTGTCGCTTGCTATGGCATCAAACAGTCTGCACCACACATAGGTGCATGATGCAACCGTAATTCAACATGGCGCAAGCTCAATAATTGGAAAAGAGATTATATCAATCATAAAAACCAATGGTTGTATTGATAGATGTGGAAACCACGATACTTGAACTGAAAAATATCATATATAAAAATAAAATTGTCATGACAGCAGTACTGTGGCAAAACGAAGTCTGACTGATAGGAAGGTTTATACTTTGCGATTGCCTTAACAAGGGTGTATTCATGCAGGATGACATTGTTTCTTAATCGGTTGGAAGGTGTTAAGCTATAGTATGCTTGGAAGCTCTTTTGATAGAATAATAATATTATTTTTAATAATATTTTTTACGCTGGTAATCCGAAAACTTACTATCTATATCTTTGAAGAAAAACTCATTCACATAACCAGAAAAACAAAAACAGAACTTGACGACCTCCTTGTAAAAGCTCTTAAAGATCCAATAGGCTACGCTATCATTGGACTTGGACTTGCCGCTTCTATCCACTCACTTCCACTGCCTGAAAACATCGGAACGATTGAAGTATCTATTATCATTAACTCCATTTTCACACTCCTGTTCACACTTATAGCACTGTTTGTAATCTTTCGTCTTATCGATGTACTTGCATACTATATGTACAAAGCAGCATCAAGCACTGAAACCAAACTCGATGAGCAATTGACACCTCTAATCATAAAAACTCTAAAAATAGTTGTGTTTATCCTTTCACTGCTCTTTATTCTACAAAACATTGGATGGAACATCACGTCACTGCTTGCAGGTCTTGGCATCGGCGGTCTTGCTTTTGCCCTTGCAGCACAGGAAACCATAAGCAATCTCTTTGGTTCATTTACTATTTTCTCTGACCGATGTTTTCATATTGGCGACTGGGTGAGAATCGGTGATGTTGAAGGGACGGTAGAAGAGGTTGGTTTTCGCTCAACCAGGATTCGACGATTTGATCAGGCACTTGTCACTATGCCAAATAGCAGGTTCATCAAATCAGAAGTAATAAACTTCAGCGAAATGAAAAAGCGAAGAATAAAATTCAACCTTGGAGTGTCCTATAAGACCACTGCCAAACAGATGACGGATGCTGTCGAGGGTATCAAAAAAATCATAGAAGACGATGCACGTTTCGAACGCTCGTTTTACATGGTACACTTCACAGAATTTGGCGCCTACTCGCTTGACATATTCATCTACTGCTTCACAAAAACCACAATCTGGAACGAATACCTCTCCATGCGAGAAGAGTTTAATCTTAAAATAATGAAACTGCTTGAAGAATTGAATGTTGAGATAGCTTATCCCACCCAGACAATTCAACTCTCTTGAATTTTGGACTCTGGTTAGGTTATTTCGTTGCAGATGTATATAGAAGCGAAAGTCGAATATTAAAGATGGTTCAATTATCGATCGCGAAGTAACAATCTCTGGGAAAAAAGTGAAATGCTCTGACTCGTATTTACTCTTTCATTATTTTTGTTAATGTTTCTGCTGCTTGATGAATCTCTTTGTATTGCAGGGTGATCTCTTCGGTGTTTGTTGTGATGTGTAATTCTTGTTTTCCGGTAGTTGTTCCAATGATTGTGTGCGGTATGTTTTGCAGTTGATCAAGCGCTTGTTCTGGTGTTGTTATAATCATGCGTCCATGTGTTTCTGAGAAAAGAAGTTCAGCATCTGTCAACTTATCCGTGGTAAGTGTAATCTCTGCCCCATGTGTTGGTGTAATGAGTTCAGAGAGTGCTATCGCAAGTCCACCGTTTGATATGTCGTGAGCAGTACTAACGTTGCCTGTTTGTACAAGCTCCCTTACACTTTTAAGAATGTGTTCAATGTTTTCAGGCACTGTTGGCACACTCCCTGCGTTTGTGTTTAGAATATGATAATATTCGCTTCCCCCGAGTTCCGGTTTTGTTTCACCGATGAGTATGATTGTTTCGCCTTTGTGTTGTATGGTACTGTGCGGCAGATGCGCTATCTCTATGTTGGTGAGTTTTCCAATCATGCCAAGACTTGGTGTTGGAAGTATGGTGGTGTTGTGTTCCTTGCTATCGTTGTAAAATGACACGTTGCCACCGACAACAGGCGTGTGAATTTTTTTTGAAGCATCACCGAGCCCAATGACTGCTTGCTTGAACTGGTGGTAATTTTCCTTCGTTTCAGGATTTCCAAAGTTGAGGCAGTCAACGATACAAAGAGGTTCCGCACCAATTGTTACAAGATTCATTGCATTCTCAACAACTGCACCATAAGTGCCAGTGTACGGATCGCGTAAGGTGTGCAGCGGATTGCATCCGGATGATAGTGCTATTGCAACCTCTGGTGTTATGCGTATCAAACCAGTGTCTGCACCAGGTTTTATGATCGTTTGAATCTGTACTTCGTGGTCGTACTGGGAATATATCCATTGTTTGGATGCGATGTTGGGTGATGAAAGCACTCTCTGAATTACTTCCTTAAGATTTCCTGTTTCTATTTCTGGTGGTGGAATGTCGCTTGTTATAAGTTTCGCGATCGAGGCTTGTTCAGTACAGGGTGCACCACCTGAAAGCAGGTGAATCGGCATATCTGCTATTATTTCTCCATTGTAGTGTACTGTGTAGTTGGGTGCTACTGTGAGTTTCGCGATCACACTTGCATTAAGATCATATTTGTCTGCGATCAAGAGCACTTTACCAACGTTTTCTGGTTTTACTTCAAGTACCATCCGTTCCTGTGATTCTGATATCATGATTTCGAATGGAGTCATCCTCTCTTCACGAAGGGGCATCCGGTCAAGGTTTATAGTCATGCCAAGATTTCCTTTGGCTGCCATTTCACTGGTTGCACCTGCAAGCCCTGCTGCACCAAGGTCTCTGCATGATTCCACAACGCCATCATGCACTGCTTCGAGTGTTGCCTCTATCAGCAGTTTTTCCGTATAAGGATCGCCAATCTGTACGCTGCTTCGTTCTGATTCTGATTCGCTGCTTAAATCTTTCGAGGCAAAGGAGGCACCTCCAAGACCATCTCTTCCTGTCGAGGCGCCAATAAGTACGATGCTGTTACCTGCGTGCTGCGCTGTAGCTGTTACAAGATGCTGCTTATTAAGTAAGCCAACACACACCACATTTACCAGCGGGTTGCCGCTGTAATCGTTATGAAACACAACCTCGCCACCAACGACCGGGACCCCGATGCAATTCCCATATCCTGCAATACCTCTTACCACGTGTTCAAGAAGGTACTGGTTTTTTTTAATTTCAGGAGATCCAAAATATAATGCATCCATCAATGCAATCGGACGTGCACCCATGGATACGATATCTCTTACAATGCCTCCTATTCCGGTAGCTGCGCCATTGTATGGGTCTACATAAGAAGGGTGGTTATGGCTTTCCATGCCAATAGCAAGGTAAAGAGTGTCTGTCAGTTTTACAATGGCTGCATCATCGCCAGGTCCTATGATGACGTCTTCACCGGTTGTTGGCAGTGTTTTTAACAAAAGCCCGCTTGAGCGGTATGAGCAGTGCTCACTCCACAGGTTTAAGAAGCAGCCCTGTTCGACCGTGTTTGGCTCCCGTCCCATTTTTTCGCTGATTAGCTTGAAGTCGGATTCTGGTATAAGCATATTTTGTATGACCTCGACTACTTCGTAGTCGAGAGTTATCAGTATTATATTTTTGCACAACTCGACTACTTCGTAGTCGAGGATTAACAACTGCACAACGAAGTTGTGCAGTTGTTAGTAATTCTCAAGAGTTACCTTCTGTAGAATCATAAGAGCGTCAAGTGATGAAACCCTGCCGTCGCCACTAACATCAGCAGCATCGTCGAACGGACGGCTGCCGACAGCGATTTGCAGCGCGATTGCGGCGTCTGTTGAAGTGATTTGGGAGTCGCCGTCAAGGTCGCCTTTTGGTGGCTCTAAAAAGATGTTCATTGTGTGGCTTCCTGCTGTGATATTTATTACGTGAGATGTTGTGTTGGTATACTCACCGAATACTGTGAAATACGCTATTGTATCCCCATTTGTATAGCCACTTGGAAAGTTCCCAGCGTCATTAGTATACACACCACTTGGATAAGAGTTGGCATAAACTACTTCACCAGTAGCCATGTTCATAAACGTTACATTTGCACCCGCACCAACTGGTGTGCCATTTGTGAATACCACATATCCGTCTAAAGGATATGGGTCTTGTGGTGCAGCCGCTGATGGTATACTAAGTAGTGCTATTGCTATAATCAATCCAAGCTTAAATATATTATTCATTATTATTTCACCGCCTGTAAAATTAAAAGTGAATCAAGTGATGTCACTTTTCCATCATTATTCATGTCTGCTGTACTTTCGAAAGGATAACTGCCAGTACTGCAAAAAGAAGTGCAAACACCGGTATCTTCCAAAACCAGTTTCT
>CAJHIS010000045.1 GCA_905067555.1 Candidatus Argoarchaeum ethanivorans | reverse complement strand
AATCTGGGTTAAAAGCAGTTAAATGCTTTGAAAATTCGGGTTATGTGATAGTAAGACAAAAAGGAAGTCATATTCGCATGCGGCACGGGTCAGACAAAAGTAAGAAGCCACTAACGATTCCTAAACATAATATGCTTGGCAAAGGACTATTAAGAAAACTGGTAAGAGATGCTGAAATAAGTGTTGAGGAGTTTAACGAGTTGTTATGATGCCAATCAACCGCCTCCAGATGCCCCAGACCTCCAGTCCGAATGTGGATCGGCTGGGGCTTGATATAAAGACAATTAATCAGGTGATACGATGAGAAAATGGAGCAAATGGTTTCTGGCAGTATTCTTAATAGAGGGTATAATATTTATATGGCTTATTTCTTGGATATTCACATCTATTTCTAGTTTAGAAGTGGGAGAGCAAATAAAAACAATTTCATATGTAATTGGAGCCTTTGCCTCAACTCTTATAACAACCGCTCTGGTTTACCATGGTTTTATTCAAGAACCAGAATTAGGATTTACTGGTTTTCTCATCGAGCCTAAAGATCTTAAAAATAACACTGTTGCCAAAGAAGATTATATCGAGTATGTTAATAATAGTCATAGGCAGGTAAAACACTGTTATTCGCGGGGTTTTCTAAGGAAAAAACTATTATGGGTAAAGATTGTTGAGTGTAATGAACCGCCGAAATACCTCAGAATTGCTAATGACATTACAAATTTAGGATTTCATGAGACATACGTTCACGAGATCCAGTTTGAACAAACATATCCTAAGCAGGAGGAACTTAAACCAAAGAAACATGTAGAACAGATAGGGAGAGCTCTAACTCCTCAGGTTAGAGACGTAAGGGATATAAAATTCCCTTCAGATTTTTATGAGGGTGAACTTAGCGAACTTAAAAAACTTATAAAGATTGGGGGAAGACTTTACAGGTTGAAGTTCACCAGCTTTGGTGCTACTATGCATTGTTCAAAAGAGGTATGGCTTAATATTTCTGAAGATATGAAAACAATAGAATGGTCAGAATCAAAGTTTAAAAAGCTTATTAGATGGACAAAATCAAAAGACAATCGTTAATTTTATACTTAAAAGATGTATCGACGATTAATAGCCATAAAATAGCATGGATGCACCCGATTTAATCGGGTGTGGAGAGGGTGGGGCTACACAGTAATCAAGAATGGAAGAATTTATAAGCATTTGAAGTTATTAGACACAACCATGAGTGGTAATGTGTGGAAGTTTGGTGACGATATTGATACTGATGCAATCATTCCTGGTCGTTACCTTGTTATCAACGATCCCGTTTTGCTTGCAGAGCATGCTTTCGAGGGTGTGCGACCAGAATTTGCAAAACATGTGAAAACGGGAGATATTATCGTTGCAGGTAGTAATTTTGGCTGCGGCTCATCGAGAGAGCATGCTCCTCTTGCACTCAAGGGTGCAGGTATAAGTTATATTATTGGAAAATCCTTTGCCCGCATTTTTTTTCGAAATGCTATTAATATCGGGCTTGCTGTACTGGAATGTGCTGATGCCGATAAAATCAGAGATGCAGATGAGATCGAGGTTAATATCAACACAGGGGCTATCATCAATAAAACACTGAATGAAACCTATCACGCGATGCCGCTTCCGGATTTTCTCCAGACTATCGTTGAATGCGGTGGGCTTATTGAATATGCAAGACAGCTTGTATCAAAAAAAGGTGACATTTATGACACAGTATAAAATTCCAGTTATTCCGGGCGATGGGATCGGTCCGGAGATTATTGCAGAAGGCTGCAAGGTTCTTGATGCAGCAGGTGAAGAGTTCGGCTTTGATATTGAGTGGATATACTATCCACATGGAGCAGATCATTATCTTGCCACTGGTGAATTAATTTCAGAGGACACACTAAAACAACTTTCATCCTATCCAGTGATTTACCTCGGTTCCGTGGGAGACGACCGAATAACCCCAGGAGTGCTCGAAAAAGGCATACTACTTGCTATGCGATTCTATTTTGACCAGTATATCAATCTGAGGCCAGTAAAGCTTCTGCGTGGTGTGTGGACTCCCCTCAAGGACAAAACCCCTGAAGATATTGATTTTGTGGTTGTACGGGAGAATACCGAAGACTTTTACATAGGAATCGGGGGCAGGTTAAATAAAGGAAGAGCAAAGGATGTACTTGAAGTACATCGCAGCATATATAATGCTAAATTCGAGCTTGATATTGAAACTGACAGCGAGGAGATCGCATACCAGATCGGAGTTATCAGTAAAGAAGGTGCTCGACGTGTAATGTACTATGCTTTCAATCTTGCACAACAAAGGGGAAAACACCTCTCATCAGTGGATAAAGCAAATGTGCTGTCGGATATCTATGGATTCTGGCGCGAAGAGTTCGCAACCATTGCGAAAGAGTATCCAGAGGTTACAACCGATCTTAATTTTGTGGATGCTGTCACCATGTGGTTTGTCAAAAACCCTGAATGGTTTGATGTTGTGGTAGCACCTAATATGTTTGGTGACATCATAACAGATCTTGGTGCCATGGTGCAGGGCGGACTTGGGCTTGCCCCAGGTGGAAATATCAACCCGGAGGGTACAAGCATGTTTGAACCAATACATGGAAGTGCACCAAAATACAAAGGGAAAAACAAAGTAAATCCTATAGCTACTATCTGGGCAGGCGCTATGTTAATTGAACAACTTGGAGAAAAACAGGCAGCAGATTCCATTGTCAGAGCCATTGAGGAAAACCTTACAACAGGCAAGGTTAGAACTTATGACCTTGGTGGGAGTAACACCACCTCGGAAGTTGGTGATGATATTGCAAGGCTTGTAAGAAATCTATGAGCCTTCCATACGTGTTTATCAATGCTGCAATGAGTGCGGATGGAAAGATTGCAAGCAGTGAGCGCAGGCAGTTTAGATTATCAGGCAGGCTTGATTTTGCACGTGTTGATGAACTACGCTCCAAAAGCGATGCCATAATAGTGGGAATTGAAACCGTCCTTTCTGACGATCCAAGTCTTACTGTAAAATCATCACAGCTCAGGGAGATGAGACAGAGGGAGGGAATTCCTGAGAACCCGGCACGTATTGTTATTGACAGCCGTGCACGTACACCACCTGATGCAGACCTGTTCAAAAAGGGCGAAGGAGAACGCATCATCATCACTACAAGAAGAGCAGGTAAAGAAAAGCTTGCCATCCTTAAACAACAAGCAGCCATCATAATCGCTGGAAATGACAGAGTAGACCTGCATAAAGCACTTAGAGAGCTAAAACATCGTGGATATAATACTATTATGGTCGAGGGTGGTGCCGCTCTTAACTGGAGCCTTATACATGATGGCCTCGTTGATGAAATTTACACTTTTATCTCAAACCAAATCATCGGTGGTGCCACTTCTCCAACTCTTGTCGATGGCAGTGGGTATGCTGCTTCTGATGAGACTACCAGACTAACACTCATATCAGCAGAATCGTTGGATAGTGGTGTGTTGATCAAGTGGCACATAGCAAAATAACAGCCTGTGCAAAACAAATAAACAAGTATGTTCAAAAAAACGATGGATGCGATTTTTATGTCCTTGCACTGGTTTCCAGTGAAACGCATTATCAGGTTATCTGGTGCAGGATAAAACAACATATCCAACCAAGAACTAAAAAAATTATTATTGTTATCTGACACAATCGGAAAATCCGAGTGTTGTCACTGTATCCTCAAGTTTTACCGCAGAACACGCGGAGAACGCAGAGGCTCGGAGCAGTCTTAAAACTCTGCGTCCTCTGCGCTCTCCGCGGTGATAAATCACTGGATTTTTAGACAGTGCCTTGTTATCTATTTACCCATTCATCCGACATGGTTATCTCTTCAAGTTTTTTCCTCGGCGTTGGTTCTGGAATGACTTTTGGATACCCGATTGACAGCAGCATGACCGCTCTGACACTCTCTGGTATGTTTAGTATTTTTTTTACTTTTTTCTCGTCGAATGCACCTATCCAGCAGGTACCAAGCCCTTCTGCGACCGCCTGCAGTGTCATGTGGTCTAATGCTATGGTAATATCAATAGGATAAGCAGATTGTCCGGAAGGCATGACGTATTCTATATTAACAGAACACGCTGCAATTACTACTGGCGCCTCACCAACAAATTTTTGCCCACGTGCTGCATCTACGAGTGCTTCCCGTTTTTCTTTATCCTTTACTATAATAAATATGCGCTCCTGCAAATTTTTAGGGGATGGCGAAAGCCTTCCTGCTTCCAGTATTTGCAGGAGTTTTTCTTCTTCAATCTCTTGATCTTTAAACGCACGTATGCTGCGGCGAAGCTTTATTGTATTTAATACACCCATGATGATCTACCTTCATCCGGATATAACGATTGTTATGTTACATTATCTTTATGGTTTTTTTGGATATATTCATGCAGTCCCGAATATTTTGATTTTATGTGACTCCACTTCGTTTTCTAAATTTTCTCACAATTCTGCCCCCGTTCTTTTGAGAACTACGTTCAACTTGCATCGACCTGTATTCTTCGAGCAACTACAACAACGTCTCCTGTAATTGGGTGCAGAACAACGCAAAGGCAGGCTTCTATCTGTATGATGGAAGTACAGGCAACACCATCGAGTGTAACAATATCATAACAAACGGTGTGTACAACGACACGAGTGAGGGTTATGAGTGGTATTTTTACAGCAGCCAGTCAAATAATATAAGCACAGTCAGCAACCGGGCAGGAATTGCTGTACAAACATAATCGTTCTTGCTGCAAAATATTATATGTGGACAACACAATAACATCTCTGGAAACTTATGACATTTCATGCTCGACAGCAGCCAAAAGTTGATATTTCAAGTATTGATACAGCAGTCATTGCATCAGAACTTTCGAATCTCATCGTTGGCGCTAAGATTGGAAAGATATACCAGCACTCACCAGATGAAATACGGATAGTGCTTCGAGTAACTGGCAGTGGCCGCAGTGATCTTGTAATAGAAGCGGGACGAAGAATCCATTTAACCAAGTATCCAAAGGAATCTGAAAAAGTGCCCCAGCCATTCCCAATGCTCCTTAGAAAGCACCTGACTGGCGGGAGAATTACAAAAATAGAACAATATGATTTTGACCGAATAATCAGGATATTTGTGGAAAGAGCAACCGTTAAAACGGTGTTTCTTTGTGAATTTTTTGCACGCGGCAACATTGTGTTATTAAATGAAGAAAATCATATCATTTTGCCACTAAAATCGATTAACTATAAAGATAGAGCCATCCGCGGTGGGCAGATATACGAATTGCCGCAACCACAATTGAATCCACAGACAGTGACAGTAGAAGAACTTGCCGGGATTTTTGCCGCCTCGAATACTGATGTTGTGCGCACGCTTGCAACACGATTGAACCTTGGAGGGGTGTTGTCAGAAGAAGTATGCCTTCGTGCAGGTGTTGATAAAAGTACCAGTGCCACCAAAATGTCTTATGAGTACTGTGAGAAAATTTACAGCGCTCTCCTGGACTTAATGCTGCCTCTTTCTGCAAACAAGTTTGTACCACAGGTGGTAAAGCAGGATGGAGTAAACATTGATGTACTTCCTTTTGAACTGGAACAATACAAAGACTTTGAAAAAATATATTTCTCTTCTGTCAACGATGCCCTGGATGAATATTATGGAAAAAGCGAAATAAAAAAAATTGTCACTCCCCAAAAAACCAGGCAGGGGTTGTATGTACGACGTCTTGCACAACAGGAAGCAAGCCTTGAAAAATTCAATAAGCAGGAGGAAAAACTCACATCGACAGGAGAGCTGCTTTATGCTGAATACTGTCTGATCGATGATATTTTAACTACGATACGAGGTGCCAGGGAAAAGGAATATTCATGGGAATACATTAAAAAAACACTTGCGAATACATCAGTCCCGACCGCATCGGTGATTGAACGAATAGACTCAAGCACTGGAAAGATTACAGTAAATATCGATGGTGTTCGTATAAACCTTGATTATCGTCTCTCTGTTGAACAAAATGCAGCAGCTTATTACAAACGTGCCAAAAAATTTTCATCAAAGATCAATGGTGCGATTAAAGCAATAAGCAAGACCAGGGAGTTAATATCAAAAAAAGAAACGGTGGATGTGGTAACAAAGAAAAAGTTAAAGAGGAAAAAACCAAAATGGTATGAACAATTCAAATGGTTTTATTCTACTGACGGTTTTCTTGTTATCGCAGGACGCGATTCTGATACTAACGAGATTGTGGTTAAAAAATACATGGAGAAAAGAGATCTCTTCTTTCACACACAATACCCGGGATCCCCTGCCGTAATCGTTAAAACCGAAGGTAAAACCATGCCAGAGACAACACTCAAAGAAGCCGCACAGTTTACGGTATCTCATTCGGGCGTGTGGAAGTCCGGGTATGCCGAAGGTGAATGCTATTTTGTGCTTCCGGAACAGGTATCCAAGACCCCGGAACATGGCGAGTTCCTGCCAAAAGGATCATTTATCATACGTGGAAAGCGAAATTATATGAAAGCAGCAGTTGGGATTGCAGTTGGCATCAACGACGAAAAATGTCTTTGTGGGCCCCCAGGTGCTGTAAGAAACCGTGTTGATGCAATGGTAGAACTTGAGCCGGGTGCCTTCAACGGAAATGACATGTCAACAAAGATCTACAGAATTTTTGCAGAACAAGCAAAAGATGTGCGATCTCTTAAAATGTATGCTTCACCTGAAATCATATCAAGATGCATGCCTCCAGGAGGATCGCAAATAAAATCACTAAAACCTTGAGTTTGAAGACTCGAGATAACACCAGCTACTGTCATACCAATTTGATTT
>CAJHIS010000044.1 GCA_905067555.1 Candidatus Argoarchaeum ethanivorans | reverse complement strand
CTGTAAAAATTTGCTTTTTTATTTCCTCGTTAAGATAATTGATAAATTCATCTTTTGCGGTTGATGGAATCGTCGCGCCTGCTGCAATGTCATGCCCGCCACCAGTGCCCTCGACCTTTTTTGCTGATGCGGAAAGAGCTTTCGCAAGGTTCAAACCTCTTCGCACCAGATCCTGATTGCCGCGCGCTGAAACTTTAACAGTGTGATCGCCATTCCCGGATGCACTGGCAAAGGCAATAATAGGCAAACTTCGGTTTGAAACGATGGTCTGGCTCATACCTGCAACAATTCCGACAATGGTGTCACGAATCCGGTTGCCGCTATCAAAATACTGAAAGCTTTCAAGTGTTGTTACTCCATTCTCTTTAACAAAGTTTAATCCATCCACAAGATTTTTTCGATGGTTTGCCAGTAGTTCCTGTGCTTGTTCAAAGGCGCCCCCGCGTTCCCCCATACACACTGCAAGCCCGACTTCGGCATGGTCGTATCGCGCTGTTGCATTAAGAAGTGTGGAGTATTCCTGAGCATCTCTTAATTCCACTCCCTCTGTTTCACGAAGCAGGATGTACACTTCTCCAATCATACGTTGGAGCTTGTATGCAGGAACGCCCTCTGAAAGTTGGTACCTGACAAGCTTTGAGATAATTCTTTGTTTTTCTGCTTTTTCAAGGTCGATCCACCGCCTCCACCGTTCTCCTTGCGAGCGAATGTTAGTATCTTTTAAAAAAGCGATGCATGCATTCTCGTTTCCGGTAAGCCCGGGAAGGTAAGGATCTGAAGCGTATTGAAGTAGCTTGAATACAGGACGTGTCTGCTTTCCGAAAAATAAAATGTCTGTTTTGTATGATAATACCTTTGCATCACGTGCAATCTCAAGGATAGAACGATTTGCTCCGGTTAGACGACCTTCTTTGATGTGTTGAAGGTCTCCGACAGCCCCAACCACAGCAAGGTCTGCAAGCTCTTTGTTCTGGTCTGGAAAATCACCAAGGGCACAGGCAAGTAAAAAGGTTGTTCCTGAGCCGCTGAGCTCCTGCGAGCCGTTTATGCCGAAAAGATGTGGATTTAGATGAAGTGGATTCCCTTTCTGGTCACCAGGAGCAAGGCAGGAAGGTGATTGGTGATGATCAGATACCACTGCATTGATGCCAAGCTTTTTAATTTGCTCAATCATGGTACTTCCAAGATCTGTAAAAATGACAAAAGGCGGATTAAGGTTAGCAATATCTGAAAGCTCATCTTCGCCAAGTTGTTTTACAAATTGAGCATCAAAACAAATACCAGCCTTCTCAAGTGCCTTGCAGATAATTGCAGCAGATGCAAGCCCATCAGCGTCTATATGTGATACTACTACCACCTCTCGCTGCGATTTAATCACACTGGCACATCTTCTGGCATGGTGCATCATCTCCGATAACATCATATACTATTTGCAAGCTTGTAGTAAAATACCTTGTGATGAAACTGCCCGCCATCCCGTGTTGAGACTATTTTGATAAAACTTAAGTCCTCGTAGGTTAAACAATAGCATGTATGAATAATATGATACTTGCTTTTGGCATTGTATGGGCAATATTAATCCTGTATATATTACAGCTTTATTTGACACGAAAAAAATTTATCAACGAGTTGCAAAGTTCCAGTTAGCACTTGCCTTGTTTGTCCATCGGTTGACAGTTATAGAAACGTTTATACCCTTCTATATATTAACAAAGACAAAAAGTGATGATCAATGAAAAATGAAGTGCCTTCGTTAATACTCTGTGAATCCACATCCGACATGCTCTTGTCCCCCAGTGCACCTCCAGGCAATGGCGAGATTGCAATGCCTCATTATGCTGTACTTGGATGTGGTGGAATAGGTTTCGCTGTTGCCAAGACTCTTGAAGAGAGGGGCAAAGAACTGATAATTATCGATATTGATGAAAACAAAGTCGAGACGCTGAAAGAACAAAATTTTAATGCGTTTGCCGGAGATATTACAGATCATGCGACAATCAATCGCATCACAATGAACGAACTTGAAGCAATTTTTGTGTTAACCACATTTGTTGAGGTAAATAAAAAAGCAATTGAACATCTCCGCACCCTGCTGCCCGATGTTTTAATAATAAGCAGAGCAATGGATGTCGCAAACAAAAAAGGACTCGAAATGGCTGGGGCAGATCTTGCTGTACTGCCTTTTAATCTGCCGCCAAGGTCTGTTGCAAACGCCATTATTGACTATCTCGATAGGGCTACAACTAATAAACATGTACAAAATCTCCTCCAAATTATACACGAGACCGGGTCTAAAAAACTTGCTATTGTAGTGCATGATCAACCTGATCCGGATGCCATTGCAAGTGGGATTGCTTTAAAAGAAATTGCAGCCAGTGTTGGTGTAAAATCAGACATTATTTTTAGAGGAGAATTTGGGCATCACGAAAACAAAGCTTTTGTAAATCTATTGCAGTTTGACCTTGAACCTACCAAAGAGTTTCACAGGGAAGACTATGGAAACATAGCGCTTGTGGAATGCGCAATTCCTGGTGCTAACAATCTTCTACCAATCGGCACAAGTGTAGACATTGTAATTGACCACCACCTGGTTGATATTGAGCATGTTTCAGGAAGGTACATTGATATACGCCCCGATGTCGGCGCAGCTTCAACTATCTTAACGATCTACTTAAAAGAACTTGGCATACCATTAAAAACAGAAGTTGCAACAGCACTCATGTACGGCATTCGTATTGACACCAACGATTTTAAAAGGCACACCAGTCCAATCGATTTCATGGCTGCAGCATTCTTGCACCCAAAAGCAAATCATGAATTAATCGAGAAAATAAAAACCCCTTCCATGTCTACAGAGACCCTTGACGTGCTTGGTGATGCGATAAAGAATAGAACAGTTTATGGAAGTTATTTGATTTCAAATGTTGGTATTGTTCGCGATAGAGATGCTCTGGCACAGGCAGCAGATTGCCTGTTAAATCTTGAAGGCATTACTACGACCGTAATTTTTGGTGTTGGAGAAGATATGATTTATGTGTCCGGGCGCAATCGTGATATACGGATCAATATTGGCAAGTATATGAAGCAGGCTTTCGGAGAGAACTGTGCGGGAGGGCATTCCACACTTGCAGCAGCACAGATACCACTTGGTGTATTTAGTGGCACTAAAGACAAGCAGCCACTACTAAAGTTAGCTAATGAAGCTATAGTAAAACGATTTTTAAGTATAGTTGGATTTGATACTTGAGTTTAGGAAAACAAAGTAAGATAAAGAGCTATGGGCAGTGATTTTATTGATAAATATGGTAGAAAAGTTAAAAGCCTTCGAATCAGCCTGACAAACCGATGCAATCTCAACTGTATTTACTGCCATGGTGAAGGTGAGACAAACCATAATAACATCAAAGATGAAATAACGCCTGAAACCATTAGAGTCCTCACAGATGTTGCAGTCAAACACGGCGTTGACAAGGTTAAATTTTCAGGTGGAGAGCCATTATTACGAAAAGACCTCCCGGAAATATTAACTGAGCTGCCACCACTCAAAGATGTATCTCTTACCACCAATGGAACGTTATTATCTGCAATAGCTGACGATCTTGCTGATTCCGGGCTTGACAGGGTGAACATCAGTCTTGACACCCTAAATCCTTTGATCTATGACCAAATAACCCGGACAACGGGTTACCACAATAAGGTATTAAATGGGATACATGCGGCAGTCTGTGCAGGTCTTACACCAATTAAAATAAACATGGTGCTACTAAGTGGAATAAATGACAACGAAATAGCAGAGATGATAGCGTTTGTAAAATGCTACGGTGGCTGTGTAATACTTCAGCTCATTGAACTGATGGATTTCCAAAACACATCTTCGTACAAGGTAAATATTGACCGGATACAACAGGAACTGGAACGGCAAGCTTCACACACGAAAGTACGAATTATGCACCGAAGAAAAAAATACTACATCAATGGGGCAGAAGTCGAACTCGTACGCCCGGTTGATAACACTGAGTTCTGCCAGAACTGCAACAGGTTGCGGGTAACTCCTGAAAGCAAACTGAAAACGTGCCTGCTTCGAGATGACGATCTTGTCGACATCACAAATAAAACACCTTTAGAGGTGGAACAACTGATGATACAAACCATACAAAAAAGAGAACCATACTGCAAACGTAGTTGCAACAGTCTGCACAACGAAGTTGTGCAGATATAAATCATACAAAAAAGAGAACCATACTGCAAGCGTAGTTGCAACAGTCTGCACAACGAAGTTGTGCAGATATAAATCATACAAAAAAGAGAACCATACTGCAAGCGTAGTTGTTAGTCTGTACAACGAAGTTGTGCAGAAGAGAACCATATTGCAAGAGGCATAAAAAATATGATGCAATCCGAACTTGAATATTTCATAGCTGAGGATGCCGGGGAAGATATCTACCCCGGTATTATAGGAAATAAGCACTGTCGTGCTGTGATAAAAGCCAACGAACCTGGTGTCATAGCAGGTGTTAGCGAAGCCTGTCAGATCTTTAAATACTTCGACAACACAGAAATTATCCACCAGGTAACAGATGGTGCATCAGTTGGAAAAAACACAACAATACTTGAGACATCCGGCAGAGCTGATGAAACGCTAAAAGGAGAGCGACTTGCACTGAATTTTATTGGTCGGATGAGCGGCATTGCAACTCTTACTCACACCTTCAAGAAACTAGCAGGAAACACGGTCATTGCTGCTACCCGCAAAACCACGCCAGGATTTAGAAAATTTGAAAAAAAAGCAGTAATACTTGGTGGAGGAGACCCGCATCGATACAATCTCTCAGACATGGTGATGATAAAAGACAATCACATCAAACTTCTTGGAATAGAGCAGGCGGTAAAAAATGCAAAAAAAATAGCAGGATTCACACGAAAAATTGAGATAGAAATTGAACAAGTCAAGGATGCAGTGCTTGCAGCAAGACTTGGGGTGGACATTATTATGCTTGATAACTGCACTCCGGAACAGATAAGAGCCATTATGGAATTGCTTGAAAAAGAGAATCTGAGGGAGAAGATTACACTTGAAGCCTCAGGAAATATCAATACAAAAAACATCAAAGAATACGCTGCAACAGGCGTTGATGTAATATCTATCGGAAGTCTCACCCACAGTGCAGCATGGCTTGATGTAAGTATGTCAATCTTAGATTAAATTAGCGCACCTCTGTAACGATCCAAACCTGCATACTGTGCACGCAGGGCTGCGATTTAAATCACCTGTAAACCCGTTTTGTAAACGAAGTTTGCAGGCTAAAAATGGGCCTGCTGCGATTCGAACGCAGGACCTCCGCCATGTCAAGGCGACGTCATAGCCAACTAGACCACAAGCCCGATGTAATCCTCAAATACTTTTATTAGATTTAATATTATCGCACCATTCCAAAAAAGTATTGACCACAATACTACGCAGCACTGCACAACCCCGTTGTGCAGAAAACAACTCCTCATTTCCTTTTTTTATTTTTTTGGTTGGATCAGGTTAGGTATTCGAATTTGATAGTTTGTTGCGTATGAAAATAATTGTAAATATTGTTACAACGAAGAGTATGACCAATAATATCGGATGACTTTTTACTGATTCTTCAAAATAATAATGTATTAATATTATTGCAATAGCATCGACTGAGACACCACTGATGGCGCTAAGAATAAGATCCCACCGCGAGATTGATTTTCGCCTTTCTGGTGGCGGTTCTTTGTTGCTATCAACGATGGTATTATCTCCAATGTGGATGGTTGAATCTTTCACTGTTCCAAATGCAGCACTAATTCCACCCTCCTTTGCATTGGCGCTGCTGCCGCCAGTCGGCACCTCGTCTGGTATTCTTTTCTCAGTCACATTTCCAGCCTCATCCCAAACCAATATCTTGATCATGTTCCTGAGTCCGACCCCTGCAATCTCGTCGAGGGCATCGAAAACATTGTTTGTCGCGTCAACTGCACCCTCTCGATTAGATCCCTCAAGTCCCTTGAGATTCTTTTCGACACGTTCCAAGAGTTTAGTTACCTGATCTACGACATCTGTTCCAAGTTCGTTCAATATACTCTGGTAGCACTTTTTCGCCGACCTGATCTCATAAATCGCATCCGTGAATTTTTGGTTGCTTCTTTTTCTGTGATCGTCACGAATCAACCCAAGTGCAGTGTAGAGATGCCTGCACCCATCGCATGTCTTGCTGCTGCAAGCACCAGTTTCGCCCAGATTGCCAAAACTCTCCGATGCCTCACCAAGATAGTCGATCGCCTCATCGAGCAGACGATCTCGTTTTTCTGCATCTTTCTTGTGCAGCCCGATCTCCCGCACACACCGCTTCGTCTTGTGGCTTGCGATTGCACCTTCGAGTCTAATAGCGTCTGTACCGTCTGCAAACTCAAGCGCTGCTTTCATCTCCTTAATTGCGTCATCAAGCAGTGCTGCCGCCCTGTGTGCATCCTCTTCTGTGATGTTCTGCACTGAGTACGAAAGTCCGCGCGTGAGGTGCGCATCCATCAAAAGTGAGCGCGGCATTCTGGCAAGCGGCAGCCCGTGCGTCTCTTCGTATTTCTCTCCCGCTTCGCGATACAATTCTGCCGCAGCAGTGACGAGCTTCTCGCGCTCAACGTCAGACGATGCCAGCTTTGCCTCCCGCTTCTTCTGGTCTGCGATCATGCGCAGAGAGACCGCAAGCCAGTTGATAGCGTTTGGATACCCAGGGCGGGCGTCCGGGTGGATCTTTTTGATAGCCTCTTCGAGGTATCTCTTCGCACTCACAGGGTCGGATCGATTGAAGTAGCCCTTTCCGATATTCGAAAGCGTTATTCCA
>CAJHIS010000043.1 GCA_905067555.1 Candidatus Argoarchaeum ethanivorans | reverse complement strand
ATGTACGTCTTCTACCCAAATGCAATTTTTTGACGTTTACCGGGATCGTCGAAACCAACCTCTTCTACATCAAAACGTTCCGGATCAAATTCCCCACCGATCCAGTCTAACATTTCTTCATACCTCTCATGATTGGGATTCTTTACGATTTTCAATATGTAGTAATAATCACAAATCCCACCACAATCTTCTGGTGGGCATGCTCTTTTACCCTTGATACATATAGGATATTTGATATTTTCTTCTCTCGGGAGGATTTTTTCCAACTTGATAATATGTTCCCAATCATCTCCAAAATCATATACATAATCTGCCTTTTCATTCTCCTGTGAAAAATAATCAGCAATTTTTTGTTTCCATTCAGGAAGAACTTTTTTGTCAAAATTTTCTTCAGGAATTCCTATTCTCACTTTTTCTCCGTTTTCAGGAGAAGTTATTCCAAATTCATGAAGATGATAATCCGCCCAACCCATTACATCCTGAATGGCAACGTGTAAATCCCAAAATGTATAGGTTTCTGGAACTTGTATTCGTCGCCAGATAGGTGGTCTAATACCCAATAATGATATCTTAAATTGATACACCTGATTGAATTTCTTTTTCATTCTGATTCCTTCTTTTTGATTATGACCTTCTTCATTTTATGTATATATTTTGGGGTTTGGAAGACGCATTTCGCCTAACATTTCTGGTATGTCTAGAGTTTTTGCCGATAGGCAAAAATTTGGGTCGGAGCGACCAACTGGAGCGAAGATAGATACCCGCTTGTTGGGCGTCCTGAACGAAGTGAAAGGCAAAATTATTTAATAATTTTAAGTTCGGAAGTTGGCTGTTAGGTAATACTATCATTTTAAATTGAGGTAGGGCAGGGCTTTGTTTTTATTCCACTTTTGGAAACACTACACGATAGAAGTCAAAATCTCTTTAACGAAAGTTATAAATAGTTTTGTGTCTATTATGTGTATTGGGTGAGTGTTATATGCAAGAGAATAGACATACAAAAAGAGTTCAGGTATCGTTTACTGAGAAACAATGGGACTTAATCCAAAATCTACAAGGTGAAATGGGAAACTCAGATTCAGATATTGTGAGGAGTATAATCATATCCTGGCTTACTGAAAAATCATTTATATCAACTTCTGTAAAGAAAAGAATGGGTGAGAAAAATGATTGAACTAAACAAGATATATTATTCTGAGTGTGTAGAATTTATGAAAGAAATCAAAGATAATTTTTTTGACTTAACAGTAACATCACCACCTTACGATAATCTTAGAGATTATAAAGGATACAGATTCGAAATTGAGAAAATAGCAAAAGAATTATTCAGAGTAACGAAAAAGGGCGGTATAGTCATTTGGGTTGTTGGTGATAAGATTAAAAACGGAGACAGAACATTAACAAGCTTTACGCATGCCCTACGATTTCAAGAAATTGGATTTAATGTTCACGATGTTATGATTTATAAAAAAAAGAATACGCCGTTCATGCGATCTAATGCATATACAAATTGCTATGAGTTTATGTTTGTGTTTTCTAAAGGAAAGCCTAATACTTTTAATCCATTGTTAATAAAAACAAGAAGAAATGGAAAAGAAAAATTAGTCGCGAATAAAAAAGCCGATGGAATAAACAACAAAGTATGGGGGACATTAAAGGAAGAAAAAACAAGAATCAATATATGGGAATATGCGGTTGGTCTTGGTGGAACCACCAATGATAAAATCGCATTTAAACATCCTGCGGTATTTCCAGAAAAATTAGCCGAGGATCATATATTATCATGGACCAATGAAGGTGATATAGTATTTGATCCAATGTGTGGTTCGGGAACAACATGTAAGATGGCAAAAATCAACAATCGAAAATTTATTGGTGTAGATATATCTGAGGAGTATTACAAAATTGCACAAGAGCGTGTTCAAATGGTAAATATTCAATTGAGATTATCAATTGAGTAAAATATTAAAAATATTTTTTCAAGTAATTAATCGCTCTTTGAAGTAAACAAATATCTTCTTTAAACCTGCCCAATCCTGTATTACAACTATCACAAATCCATTCACGCCCTTTCCCAGTAATGTGATCATGGTCTTTCACTAAGTTGGCAGTAACACCTACAATAGAAGTTTTTTTACAAATAGGACAAGTGAAAATACCTTCGGGTGCAATAGCCTCTAATCTTTTCTTTTCAGCTGTTGTCATTCGTTTTCCATCTATCGCAACCCTACATTTTTTACAGCTTGGTCTGGTTGTCTTTCTTCCTTTTGCGTCGGTTTGATTTATATCAAAGTCTTTCATGTCTTTCAAGACATGGCATATATTGCATATTTTCTTATTATACGGTTTACCTGTCTTTTTAATATCCAGATAAGCCAGATTATTATTGTCAGTATTCACCGTCTTATTTACACCAACGAAAAAAAACAGTAGCTTTTTTCTTCGAAATTTTCTTAACCAATCCAACAGAATGTTTTTCGACGTTATTAATCATTTTTTTAGCAATTACATAACAATCGACTTCTATTTTCTTTTTCGGTAAACACTCAATTCCGTTCATATTATCATTCACCTAATACGATGTTATCTATTTAAATAATACGAAAACGCCAAAGCTCTGCCTACATTGTTTAATAGCCCAATCCAAATAAGAATCCAGATCGTCAAGAAACTGCACAACTTTGTTGTGCAGAGTCATGTATCGAATTTCAATAGCAAGAGAACGTTGTTGTGTTTATACTTTCCTGTACGTCAAAAAAATCCAAATTCTGAATTACGCCTAACTCGTTGATATCCAAACTTATATTCGTCTATCCATCTTAAAGACGCGAGTGTGAATAAATTCTGTTTCTCCACATGTACTTTTTTTATAGTTTTACCAGTGTCCCAATTTTAGCGCCACAATTGTTATTCTGGTTCAAGCCATTCGAAGGATGCACACAACGCCCATCATCTGTAGAGGGATATAGTAATTAAATGAAAATAGCCACTATGCGTGCAATTCCCCTTTACAACCATGAATGGGGGACTCGTTTGCATAAAAGTTGAAACTCGAAATCAATATCCTGTTACCCTTTGATGCATCCAAGCGGACGCACTCTTACAACTTTTGCTGCAAGCCCGGTGGCATCGATCACATCCACCACTTTTTCTATTGGTTTGTAGCTTCCAGGCGCCTCTTCAGCGACACCTCTCATGGAGTGTGTTTTAATGATGATGCCGCGTGCTCCAAGCTCTTTTACGATTCCCTCTCCCTGCCAGAGCTTTTTAGCTTTTGTCCGACTCATTACTCTGCCTGCCCCATGACACACTGATGCAAACGCACCTTCCTCTTCTTCCAGTCCGGCAAGAATGTAGGACGCTGTGCCCATGCTGCCGCCAATTAATACTGGTTGTCCTGCACCTTTGTATGATCCTGGCAGCTCGCTTCTCTCCTTCCCGAATGCTCTGGTAGCACCTTTTCGATGAACATAGAGCGTTTTTGTTTTACCATTGAGCTTGTGTCGTTCAACCTTGCAGGTGTTGTGTCCAACATCGTAGAGCGTCTTTACATCTGCATCCGGAAATACTTTATTAACTCCTTTTCGCGCCAGATGTGCTATTACCTGCCTGTTGGCAAAGGCATAGTTTGTAGCGCAGTTTACTGCTGAAAAGTATTTTTCACCCTCGGGGGAGTATATTGGAGCGCATACAAGCTCTCTTTCCCTGATCGGCAAATTATATTTGCGCGATGCACCTGCAAGAATTTTAAGATAATCAGTGCCGATTTGATGACCAAGAGCGCGTGATCCGCAGTGAAAAGAGATTATTATCTGGTTCATAGATAGTCCAAATTTTTCAGCGATGAACTGGTTGTAGATCTGGTCCACATACTGCACTTCAAGGTAATGATTTCCTGAACCAAGCGTTCCGACCTGTCGCTTTTCTCGCTTTATAGCAGTTTCACTGACATTATCCGGATCAGCACCAGCAATCACACCACCTTCCTCGATAAAGGTAAGGTCTTCTTTAGTACCATAACCCTGTTCTACTATCCATGGTGCACCATCGGTCAAAACATCATAGATCTTGCCTCCTGCAAGTGCTATCTCACCCCGTGAACCAAGACCGGCAGGAACCATATCAAAAAGAGTGTCAACAAGTGTTGAAAGTTTGGGCTTCACATCGTTTACTGTGAGATTTGTGGTAAGGCTTCGAACCCCACAGTTGACATCAAAGCCAACACCTCCAACCGAGACTACCCCACCATCTTCAGGATCGAATGCTGCAACCCCGCCTATGGGAAATCCATAGCCCCAGTGCGCATCCGGCATGACGGCAGCAAATTTTTGGATTCCAGGAAGACATGCGACATTACTGGTCTGTTCGTATACTTTATCGTCCATCCCCAAAATAAGCTCTTCACTTCCAAAGATTCTGCCATTAACAAGCATGTCTCCACTTTTTGGTATTTCCCATACATTGTCACTAATTTTTTTCAATCGTTCAAGATCCATAATTACACATCCACAACACATTTTACAACAAAATTATCATTCACTTTCTCGATACTCAGCATGGAATAGGTAGCACCTTTTACCTCGGTTTTGATGTGATGCTTAATTGCATCGATAGTTTCTCCAAAAGCATGACCATGCAGTGTATTTTCTGTTAACTGGTCAATAGTAAACCTGCAAAATGCCATTCCATTGATGTCAGCTTCAGAAAGCAGGGTATTAAGCCATTCGATGTACAATTCCTGAATATCAAAAGCACTGCATGTTATATCAATGCACCTGGTACCATCTACCTGATCAATATCAACCATCACATTAAAAAGCCCCTGTGCCCCACCAACAAATGCTTCTGCAAGTGTGTCACCGATTCCAATTACACCAATATCTGCAACATGTTCAAAGTAATCAAAAGACGCAGCCATTTTAGCACCTCTATCTAAAGTATATCTTTTATGATCATCAGTGCTTGTTCTATGTTTTTTTGTGATGTGGCATAAGAGAATCTAATATGCCCACTTCCGCTGCTTCCAAAAGCTGTCCCTGGTGTTGTAATCACACCGTGCTGCAAAAATCGCTCTACCATTTCTTCTGCATTCGCTACTTCCGGGAAGGCATAAAAAGCACCTTTTGGGTGCGGGTACTTGAGGTTCATCTCATCAAAGCCTTTAAGCAAGATGTTTCGTCGTTTTAGAAACTCCATGCGCATCTCCCCAACACAATCCTGTGGTCCCGTCAGTGCTGCAAGTGCTGCTTTTTGTGATATGCTTGTTGCGCATGCCTGTATGTACTGGTGTATTTTTGTCATTTGTTCGATTACCTCAACTGGTGCGGTTGCGTATCCAATGCGCCAGCCAGTCATGGCATAGGTTTTGGATGTGGCATTGATAGTGATTACGTTTTCTGTGTACTCTGCCGGGCTTATGTGCTCGCCTTCATAGATGATATGCTCGTAGACTTCGTCTGATATGATGGTAAGGTTATAATCTTCTGCTACTTCGGATATGCCTTTTATTTCGTCTTTTGTTTGTACAGCACCTGTCGGGTTTCCTGGAGAGTTGATGATGATTGCTCGTGTCTTTGGTGTTATCTCTTCTGCTACTGTTTCCGGGGATATGGTGAGATTCTTACTTAAAGACAGGTCTTTTGGTCTTCCTTCTGCTATGTGTGTAAGTGCACTGTAGGATACAAACCCAGGGTTTGGAATCAGCACTTCATCGCCATCTTCTATGATGCTCTGGAGGGCGATGTGGAGTGCTTCTGATGCCCCTGCTGTAACAATAACCTGTCCCGGTGTTGTATAGATATTGTTTTCTTGCTGGAATTTTTCAACAATCGCCTCTCGCAATTCAGGCATTCCGAGATTTTCTGTGTATCCTGTGAACCCTTCCTGTATCGCCTTAATTGCTGCCTCTTTTATGTGTTCTGGTGTGTCAAAGTCGGGCTGTCCAAGTCCAAGATTTATCGTCTCTCTTCCAGAAGCTTCAAACATCTTACGTATGCCTGATATATCGATATGCTTTGTGCGCGCCGAAAACTTCATGGTACAAGTCCTGAGTGGTGTTTCATTATAAAGTGTTTCATTATATATAGTCCTGCACAACTTCGTTGTGCAGAAGGCAATTCGTGACTCTTGATTGCGCAAGCACTGCACAACTTCGTTGTGCAGTGCTTAGTGCTTGCGTGAGTTAAGAATAAATATCGTTACACTCACGAGCTGATCACTCATATAACATCTGTAGAATCATAAGAGCGTCAAGTGATGAAACCCTGCCGTCACCACTAACATCAGCAATAGCAAGTGTTTCAGGATCGCAGGGACGGCTGCCAACCGCAATCTGGAGCGCAATCGCGGCGTCCGCGGAATCGAGGATGCCGTTGGAATTGAGGTCGCCCCCGAGTGGTTCGTAGCACACTGTGACTGTTTTACTTATTGAATTCGTTGCCCCGTTGTTATCGGTCACCGTTAAATTCACATTGTAGGTTCCATTTGCTGGATACGAATGCGTTACTGTTATTCCAGTTGCGTTTGATTCATCACCAAAGTCCCATTCGTAGTTTGTGAGGAACCCTCTTGAAGAAGTCGCATCGAGTACTATTGTTTGGTTTATAATTGGATTCTCTGGAGAATAAGTGAAGGATGCGGTTGGTGAAATATTTTCTATCCCTTTCCCTATTTTTATTAACCAAACATCATAACCAGCACCATACGATTTTGTACTCCCTGTAATTATATACCCCCCGTCAAAAGTCTGTGCAACAGAATACCCACTATCATCATTAGCTCCGCCAAAAGTCTTATTCCATACCTCATTGCCATTTGTGTCGGCCCTAATTAACCAAACATCATAATCTCCAGCACCATACGATCCTGTGTGTCCCGCGATTATATATCCGCCATCAGAGGTCTGT
>CAJHIS010000042.1 GCA_905067555.1 Candidatus Argoarchaeum ethanivorans | reverse complement strand
ACGTTTTTTAAAGTAAAATAGTTTTCAAGCGAGTCTGTGAAAGAGACTCTTTTGAAAACTTTTGAAATTTCTGCCATAAGAGGCAGACTTGGCAAACTATTCAAAACTGTCGGTAGGGTGCAGCATGCCTGGAAATCAGGTCATACCCAAAAAAGAGATAGAGTTTTAAATCAAAAAGCTAATTTGACGGCTTCTATATAGCTTACAGAATACTGTGGTGGATATTTTATGAAGAGATGAACGTGATCTGTGTTCACTGCCATATCTATGATTGAATGCCCATTTAACCCGAACTTTGAGTAAATTTCGCCAAAAAATACACACTAATCGACATCGGGCGAGACCTAACCCAACCAAAATCAACTGGTATTTGCAGGTATAACTTCCTTCATATCAAATGTCGGCACCTTGATCTTCAATCCCCTCTAATATCGCCTCCAAATCTGTGCCGTAGGTTTGACAGGTCTGTAAATATAAAACCACGTATAATTAATAAGAATGAATCAGTGTCTACGATAATATGTGTGTTTCGAGGTCATTTACCCAAATTCTTCACAGCCAGTTTTTATCCATCCAGCCTGGTATTTGGTTTGAATCGACCGGACCGATTAACACCTTAATTCCCATTACATCTTCCAGATCCCCCTGCAATCGAGCAGCAAGCCCCGGGAGGATTATGGTGTTGTGGCTGGTTTTTTCTTTAAAATCAAAACCTGCCTCGTCAAAGGTTTCTTTGATTCTGACTGCTGTGAACTGTCTTCCCGCAACCGCTGCCTCAACTCCAATCCCGTCAGTGTTTACTGAGGCAAGGTAGCAGTCAATCCTGCCAGATGAAAGATCGCTTTCTACTGTATAATAAGTTAAGGCGAAATTGGAAGTTGCAATCACTGGCGAATCTTTTGTCGGGTTTCCAATTTTATACACACCGGAATCAACCTTGAGCGGTGTTCGCGGGTCTGTGTACATAGTTTCCCTCATGTAAACCTCGCTTAACAGTGCGTGTGGTTCTATGCTGTGGAGGAGCATAATATCGGCATATTTGATCATAAATATGGATGCAAGCGCTGCTTCAAGGTAAGATGTGAGAGTAGGGTCACTACCGATCATCCATGCAGTGATAGGCGCTGCCATTATCGGGTACGCTATTTCTTTCTGCGATTCCTTGATGCCTGCTCGCCGCAGTTTAATAAAGTTTTCAAACGTTGATTTAAGCTGCGCTCCTTTTGGATACGTACCCGGGTCAAGGATTAGGTCGTTTATTCCAAGCCTGTTGAAAGTTACCGCAAGTGTTTTTAAAGAGTCAAGATCACCCTCGGAAAACAATACAACTGGCACCCGATACTCAAGAGCAAGTTTTGAGACCTGTTCCCAGTTATCTTTTGTTGCTGCATACAGTACTGGTTTTTTGTCAGCACATACTTCAAGTCCAGCTTTGAGAACTGTCGGATCAAAAGAGCAGAGCATCACCGGAAGCGTGCTCACCTCTGTTACTTTTTCCACACAACTTTTGAATTTGGCTGCACTTTCTCCAGTCGAGCGCACTGCTATCATATCGAGTTTGAGATAGTGGCCCACGTAGAATTTTTTAAATTCACTTATTTTTTTGACGCGTTCGATGAGTGCTACCTCTTCCATTGTATCCCATACATCATACGCAAGAACTGTTGGATTAAAAAAAGTTAGCTGGTGCCTGTGTAATACGTCATCCCCCCCGATTCTCACTTTGCGGTCTCCCACTCCAGCAGTAATTTCTCTAATTTCCGGTGCAAGAAGCTCTGCAAGCTGAAGAAACTTCTCCTTGTCCTGAAGCAGTATCTGGCAGTCCCCGATCTTTTTTGAACGATCAACGAGGCGCGAGGCAAATGCCATACATGTTTTTTCTCCACATTTACCGCAGTTTATTTTAAGCAGGTATTTGTACACCTGGAGTGGGCTATTTAGTTTCATCGTAGTTGTTTCAAGTTTCTTTCTTTATCTATATTATTAATTTTGTTATCCAGTTGGATAGATCTGTCTTCTCTTCGTTTATTGAGCCACCAAGCATACGTGTTATTTTTTTTAACAATTGTGCTGAACCAGGGTGCATCATCATAAACAATTCACATCCTGCAAGTGCAAGAGCAAATCCGGTGGCGGCTTCCCAGATTAAACCGCGGTGCTCTCTTTCTCCCCAGTTACTGTCTTCTTTTAGTGGTGACGAAATCATCCATGCTTCTCTTGCATTCCATGCATTGCTGCTAACTGATAGTGTCGGGAAGTTTAGTTCCTTGTCGCCAGTAAGTCCGGCAAGCCTGATTCTCTCCACATTGGAATAAGCATAATCAAGACCATATCCAAGAGCTGCTGTTGTTGGATCCATAACAATTCTATCCCTTGATACCTCACAGTGTTTGATGAGTTTACGATTGAGTTCTTTTTGTGCATTGATTTCAAGTTGTGTCCACGAGAGTAACACATGCCCGTATTGATTGGCTGCTCTTGCGACACGCTCATAATCATTGTCCGGATTTGCTGATGCAATCAGGCATCTCTCACCCTCTGAAACCTCGGCAGCCTTTTCCAGAACTTCCGGGTCTTTCTTGTGCGTTCCTGAGCCGCTGATTATAATCGGCACATCCACTGCCTGCAAAACGTCTTCAACTGTTTTTGAAGCCTCACTTGCAGATGCATCTTTACGCTTCGGGTCTGTACTGATCAGATGTAAGGCAATCATATCTGCATGATACTCACTAACCACTTTTTTTGCCCAGTCAGAAGGGCTTTCCATAACGTCCTCGTAGCTGGTTCTTACTGACTTCGCAAGCTGGATTGGCATATCAAAAACATCAATTGCAACAACACAAGTTGGATTCTTCATTTCGGAATCAAAGTAGTACGGCAGTGCCTTTTCACCTCCAATAGTAACAGCGTGTCCACGAGTTCCACCATTGGCTGGTGTAGCCCCTATGGTAACTTCTTCTATTGCTGTTGTCCACTCCTTTACTGTCCCAACAGCAAATCTCGACTCTATAAGTTTGTTTGCTTCTTCTCTAAAATTCATCACACTTTCGTCGATTTCAATCTCAATATCGCCTTCAAATGTTACTCCTTCCAGTGCTTCTATTTCTACATTGTTCAGCAACTCAATTACTTCTGCAAGGGTTAATTTTTTAGACATATTACACGCGCACCAGTTCGATTTTTCTTGCTATATCTGTAATCCGGATGGCTGCTGCCGAATCATCCGGCAGATCTGTCAATGGTTTTCCGTCAAGGTTAAGCTGTGCAAGAGTCTCATCAAATGGAATGATACCTGCTGGCGTTATGTTCAGCTCTTTTATGTATTCCTCTACCTGTTTGCGGTTTTTCTCCGTAACCTTGTTTGGCACGATCCACACGTGTTTGATATTTAGATTAAGTTCAACGATCAGGTCTCTGATGCGCTGTGCTGTTTCAAAGCCGTTTTTTGAAGCATCGGTTACTATCAAAAGGTCTGTTATATCCCTGATAATTCCACGACTGAAATGTTCAAGCCCTGCTGCCGTATCTATAATGACAACTTCATAGTTTTTTATAATTCTATCCATAATCCCTCTTAACAGGTTATTGGCATAACAATAGCAGCCAAGCCCATCCGGCCGTCCCATCACAAGTAAATCATAACCTGGTTTTTCAAGCAGGGCATTATAGATTCTGCCTTCAAGTATGCTTTCTTTGTTTATATCCGAAGGAAGATTATCTTTCTGCTCAAGCATTGATTCCCTCATCTGACCAACCGTGCACTCCACTTTATCACCAAGTGTTGTTGGCAGGTTCGTGTCAGGGTCTGCATCGATCGCAAGTACAGGACTCTTTTTTTTCGCAAGCTGTATTAACATAGCAGCTACTGCCGTTTTACCTGTACCGCCTTTTCCGGTTATTGCAATGACTTTCAAATCTTACCAACCGCATACTGTAAAATTATTAGAGCATCCACCGAGCTGTATTTCCCGTCCCCGTTCATATCGCCAAACATTTGTCCACGCCCGCGAGAATCAGTCCAGTATCCGGCAGGGGTGCTGTTATCTAAATCCCAACTGTCAGGCACTCCATCACCATCAGTGTCTGTGTATGGTGGTTTTGGCTCTGGCTCTTCGCCGATCACGCATTCGACAAACGGGTAGAATCTCAAAGTGTCACTGTCTGCTACCTTGAACTTCAACTCATCCATAACATCTACGGTGCTGTCCAGATCAAGTGTTACTGTGTCCTCGTTTTTAAGAGTTATATAATCCATACAAGCACATTTTACTTCCATTACTCCAAATGTGTCGCCACTCTTGATTTCAAGTACATCAGTGGAAACAGCCCATGTGTACTTAAGCTGCACCATACCAGTTGCACCTGCAAACACACTTTCTACATAAGTTACAAAGATAGGCGCATCATTTTTGCCAGCGATATCCTTTCTGTATGTAAACACCTCTCCCTCAGATATTACTTTATCTTTGAATTTTACGCCATCCTTACTTAGAACAAGCCATGCCTGTATTGGGGTTGCTTTTGCATCAATCGATTGTGCCGTCAATGTCCAGCCGTCTCCAATATCCCATGTCTCACCAATTGTCATCGTTTTCGTGTCAGTAGATCCCTGTTCAAGAACCAGTTTAACAAGCTTCTTTGCATCGCCCTTTAGTGCGATGTACTTTTCAGCCTGCCATCCTACAACAGCATAGTGAGTTCCACCATTTCCATAAGTAAGGTTGATTCCATCTGTTACAAACTTGCCTTCATTTGAATTAACTTTGTATCTTTTGAATTGTCTTACTGTCGTGTAGGCTAAGTCACCTTCATCAATTGTTCTGCTAGTACCTGCTATAACTCCGGCGTCGGTTATGGTAAGTGTTTCTGATCTCAGATTGTTCTTGAGATCGTACCAGAAACCAGCGAAATTACTTGCATCCCAGTAGGTTGTTCTTTCACCAACGGCATCGTTATATAAAGTCCCGCGGACTTCGTAGGTTCCTTGCCTTGTACAGGTAACCATCGGGTAGAATCTCAAAGTGTAACTGTCTGCTACCTTGAACTTCATCCCACCCATGATGTCCTGAGTGCTGTCCAGATCAAGTGTTATCGGTGTGTCCTTGTTTTTAAGAGTTATATGATCATTTGCAACATCTGTTACTTCCATTACTCCGTATATGTCGCCATTCTTGATTCCGCTTACATCAGTGGAAACAGCCCATGTGTACTTAAGCTGCACCATATCACTGGTTGGACCTGCAAACACACTATCTATGTATGTTACAAAGAGAGGCGCATCATTTTTGCCAGCGATATCCTTTCTGTATACAAACACATTTCTAGTTTCTACAACTTCATCTGCAAGCTCCACACCATCCTTGCTAAGAACAAAGTGTGCATGTCGCGGGGTTGAATTTGCATCGATTGACTGTGCCATTAATGTCCAGCCGTCCCCAATATCCCATGTCTCGCCAATTGTTAGGGTCTTCTTGTCAGTATTGGAAGTTCCCTGTTCAAGAACCAGTTTAACAAGCTTCTTTGCATCGCCTTTTAGTGCAATGTACTTTTCAGCTTGCCAGCCCACAACAGCATAGTGTGTTCCATTATCTGTAACAGAACCAGTGCTGTCAAGTCCGTCTTTTACAAACTTGCTTTCCTCTGAATAGACTTTGTAGTTCGTTAGTTGTCTTGTTGTTGTATAGACTAAGTCACCTTCATCAATTGTTCTGTAACAACCGGATATAACTCCAGTGTTGGTTATGTTAAGTTCTTCTGATTTTAGATTACCCTTGAGATCATACCAGAAACCAGCGAAATTGTTTGCATCCCAGTAAGTAGTTCTTTCACCAACGCTGTCGTTATATAAAGTCCCGCGTATCTCAACGCTTGTAGCATATATTGCTGCACTTGCCGGCATCACTGCTAACAGAAGCAGTAATATTCCTGCAATTGTAGTTGTTGTAATTATTTTTTTATTCATCACTCTATTCCTCCATTGTGTTTTTTCTCCTTTTTTACAATTTTATATTTTTTGTTCATTGATTAACAATGTGATCAACCGGTGCTGCCGCGATCGCACAGCCAGTAATGTGTAATCCTATCAACATGGTACTTAATTACACAATTACTGAATGCAACAACCCGTCACAGACCTTTTTGTATAGTAAATACTATTTCCTTTTCACTATTATTTTGTCTATCGTGATCTTCGCATTGGAGAGGATAATTTTTATTTTTAGACCGCTGCCAGTACCATCTGATAGATGTAACACATCCTGAGTCGGTGCTTGTACAGTTTCTGCCACAACTTCTTTAATTTTTACCACTTCTTTTTCGTCTTTTAATCGAGCTACTACAGGATGCTTGTGTTTAATTAAGAATGCTTTTAGTTTATCAATATTAGTAGCATCTTCTTCTGTGGCAATGGCATCGATTATCTCTTGTGGTATGCTCCCACTTACCCGATCTTTCAGAACCTTTGGCATCCAGACCGTTCTATTCCATCCGCCATCCGCCTGTATAAATTTGGGGGACCTGAAGTAGTTGATGCCTATTCCAAGAAATCCAACCACCTGTTTTCCGCCGCCTGTCTGGCCTGCCATGGTAGAAAAGGGCAGCCCATTTGGGGCAGTACCATTAAAATCCCGGTCGACCCAGCCTATTCCATCCACTTCAGGCATAAAGAATCCTACCACTTCAAAACAACCGCAGGATGTGTGCGGATATTCAAAGAACGAGTGGAGTTTGATTCTATTGTATGCACCACCTGAAAGCTTTGCCGCAAGTTCATTAACCCCGCTATACTCTCCACCAACCGGGTCAAGTACTTCGCCTTTTTTAATTGCAAACTGTGGACCTTCCGGGTCTGTCATGGCTGCTGCTCTCCCATCAAACCAGTTGATTGCTCCACAGAGCGATACACGATCCGGGGTAATTACACAAACATTCGTTGGAGCAAAAGATTGACAGAGAGTGCAGCCGTAGAAAGTATCCACATCCTCTTCGTGCAGATCTCTGGTTCTTGCATCTCTCAGGTCATAAGTTTTCTTTGCTTCTTCCATTCGTTTTTCTATTTCTGCAATGTCCGTTATATAAACAGCCTCGATTCTCTCTATAAATGGAAGCTCGTTTTTAAACAGCATCATCGTTGCTTGTGCGATCTGTTCCAGTGAGCTAAGTCCCTTACTTATTGCTTCCTTTCCAATTCTAACCCAGATGTCATATCTCTGGTTTAAGTGCATGTATCCATGAATATAGTTCTGAAAATCATGGTTTCGACGTTCTACAATGGATTCAACATCTCTCTCCACATGTTCGCCTGCAATGTAGTAGATCATTGCATAAGGATAGGTTTTACCTTCTTCCATCTCACTTATGTCCGGACCTATCAGTGTTACTTTGCCATCTTCAACTTCACTCATCTTTGCTGCCTGTACAAGCTCAAATCCTTTTGATTTCGGACCTGCAAGCTCCACATGCAACCCATCTTTTCTAATTCGTTCTCCCTCAAACATGGGGGATATCTCAAACGGAAACTCTTCTACCATTTTTTTATCACCTCGATTGCTATCGCAATCGAGAACCTAT
>CAJHIS010000041.1 GCA_905067555.1 Candidatus Argoarchaeum ethanivorans | reverse complement strand
AAAAACTTGAAGAGTTCAAAGAAGAATCCGGAGCAATTAAAGCCTGCACAACAAGTAAATTCGTACACATGTTCCTGAACGGTCTTTCAACTCTTTCAAATGACAAACAATTTCCGATCCGACTCGAAAGGCTGATACAGGCATACAATGCTGAAACCGCAGGAGAACTTGAACGAACAAGAACAATGGTACGGATAGGACCAATGCTTGGACTAATGGGAACGCTGATACCAATGGGCCCAGCACTCCTCGCACTCACACAAGGGGATATAGATGCACTCGCATCCAACCTCATATTCGCGTTCGGAACAACAGTTCTCGGACTGCTGGTCGGCGCAATTGCATACGTAATCACCACGCTTCGCCAGCACTGGTACGACAGAGATATTGACGACATCAGATATATCTGTGAAATGTTGTTCGGAGGTGAATAACAATGAAGATGAAATACATGAAAGGTGAAAACAACAGTAGAAGAATGCGAGACGACGACGACCCGCTATCAGGCGTTGCAAACCTGTTTGACATCGCAATGGTATTTGCACTTGGACTGATGGTAATGCTCTTAATGTACATCGGAATGCCAGAGATTTTAACAGAGACAGACATGACAATTGTTAAAAACCCGGGACAACAAAACATGGAAGTAATCGTGAAAAGCGGCGGAGAAATAAAAAAACTTGACCTGATGAACGAAACAGAACAAATGGAAGTCGTTGGCGTAATAGGAACAATATACGAAACAAAAGGCGGTGGAATGATGTACTCACCAGAATCAGGTGGAGGTACGTAAAAATGAAACGAGAACTGATAGTAGGAATGTTGTTGGTTCTATTACTCGCATGCACGACAGTGCAGGCACAAGCAGCAACAACTGAAGTACACGTTGTGAAGTATGATTCGGATGGCACAACAATATTAAACGAGACAAATGTGACGTACCAGTGGATGGAGAAAAATCTCAAGGTCCACGGTGATGGGGTTACGCATTACTATTTTCAGGGACCAACCTTTGATCCTGACAATCTGTGGGATCCATGTGAGACAATAAACATTAAGGACAAAGGTGCTGTGAAAGGTACGAATGTTATGGATTTGTGCGACCTTGTTGGTGGGATGCTCCCTGGCGATGAGGTAGAGATTAAAGCATCTGATGGCTTCTCCAGGCGGTTTGCATGGGACGATGTCTACAGCTACAGTTACCAGCCTGAGCAGGGACCGATGGTTCTTACGTGGTATCATGCGGATGATGGATATGTCCCGGACTACTATGGTGGTATGCAACTCGTATTCTTTGCAGATGACAATATGTTTGGTAACTGGGACATGCACGAATACATGGATGAGAAATACTGGAACTATTACAAGCCAGATCTTCCGTCTTCAAGTGGATTATCCATAAAACAGGTTGATGAAATAACGATTTACAGCATTGAGCCACTTCCGCAAACAGTGTCTGCACAGTCATCAGTCATTTTATGGGGGCCCTACATCACAAACACCGATACAAACTCAACTACGATCAACTGGAAGTCAGAAGATGCAACTTTGGGAACGGTCAGGTATGCGACAGAGGAGTATTATGCTGAAAACGGTGAATACGACCACGCAATTAATGATAATGAAAATAAGCAACTGCACCATCTTGTTGTAAGAGATCTGACTCCAAACACGGTGTATCATTATCAGTTAACAGTCGGGAGCGATTATGCAGGAGACTGTACATTCAGAACGTACGGCGATTGTTCATTCACTTTCATAGTCTACGGGGACACAAGAGAGCAGACTGGATTATTCACGCAGATGGAGCGACACAAGCTTGTTTCTGACCGTATTGCAGAAGAGGAAAACATTTCATTCGTAATACACACCGGAGACTTTGTCTGTTATGGAAACGACCTTGACGAATGGAATGACTTCTTTGATGCCGGCAGGACGATGCTTGCAAACACAACTATTTATCCTGTGCCTGGAAATCATGAAGACAATCACTCAAACTACTACGATGCCTTTAGAATGTCAGGATGGTATTCGTTTGACTGTGGAAATGCACACTTTGGCATACTTGACAGCAACGACTGGGCAGCGCCACACACGACAGAGCAGACAGCATGGTTACAGGGAGATATTGAAAGCGATGCAACATGGAAATTCGTGTCTTTCCACCACCCGATATATAGTTCGGATGAACGCCACAGGGGTGGATGGAAGAATGATGCTTGGGAAGATATTTTAATAAATAATAGCGTGGATGCAGTATTCAATGGTCATGTGCATGTTTACGAAAGATACGAGGAAAATGGTATTCAGTATGTGGTTTTGGGCTGTGGTGGAGCGCCACTCTATTCACTTGCAGAGGAAAAGATAGCAGGCTATCAGAACAGCTTTGAACATGCACTTGGATACGCCAGAATTACGATAGAAGGAGATAAAGCGACAATGGATGTGATAAAAGTTGCAGACATTTCAGAAGATAACAAAGCTGTTACACATATTTACCCACCAGACACAGTGTTTGAGACTGTTACATTCAATAAAAAGCAGTCGCCAGCAAATTCCACTATATTTCTAATGGTTATACTATTCACAGCAAGCGTGATAATTAGAATGAATAAAAAGAAGGAGAAAAAATAAAATGAATCAAAGAATAATATTTGTGATTTCGTTGTTTCTGTTGTTGGTATGCACGGTGTGTATTGCTTATGCAGATCCAACGACAGAAGTGCATGTGGTAAAATATGCGGAAGACGGGACAACCGTTCTTAATGAAACGGATGTAACTTATGAATGGATGGAGGCAAATCTACCTGTCCAGGGGGATGGAGTAACGCATTACTACCACCAGGGACCAGTATTTGAAGGAGACAAATGGGATCAGAACGAGACTGCGAACTTTAAAGATAAGGGTGCGGTTAAGGGGACAGATGTTATGGATTTATGCAATCTCGTTGGAGGAATGTCTCCTGGCGATGACGTAATGATCCACTCATATGACGGCTACCACGTGGAGTTTGGCTACACGAGTGTCTACGAACCAGAAGCACGGCAGGGGCCAATGGTTCTCTGCTGGTACAATGGAAATGATACAAAGGTTGGTGAACGTCAGGGCGTTGGCTATCCGCCCGACTACTACACCGGGATGCGACTCGTCTTTTTTGCAGACAACTCCATCAATCCGGAGGGCAAACACGTTTTTGGAAACTGGGACATGCACGAGTTACTGCCTGCAAAGTGCCAGCACTTCTATGAACTGTATCCCTCTACAAACGGGTTTACAGTGAAATGGGTGGACGAGTTGAGGGTTTATAGCGGTGGATATACTGATGATGAGGGGGGTCCTGCAAAATCCATGCCTGAGTCAAAACCAAGTTCGGCGCAAGGATTTAATGCCATTCCTGCGATTGCAGGACTCTTGCTGGTTGCATACATGCTAAGGAGAAGTATGAGATGAAAGTAGACAGCAGAGTTCCTATTTTACCAACCTTAGTAATTGCGATTGCGTGTATCGGTATTATCATCACTGCAACAGGGTGCCTGCATCTTTCCGGAGTTACAGAGGAAAAAATCGACTGGAACCTGACACTTGTCGGTGATGAAGAAATGGTGCTGTCATTCGATGATATTACAGCAATGCCATCTTATACCGGGCGTGGTGGATTCTTCTCGACTGTTGGTATGAAATATGGCCCCTTTGAATGCAAAGGCGCTCCAATAGAATACCTTTGCGATCTTGTCGGAGGAATTGACGAATCGAGCACGATATGGATATCCGCACCAGATGGATACATGATGGTTTTTGACTATGACCAGATAAAATGCGATTTTAACACCTTTGACCCGGAAGACCTTAGAGAGGTTCCGCATGGCGATCTAAAGCTGATATTGACGTATGAACAGGATGGCAAACTACTCCCGGAAAATGATGGAAGACCTTTTAGAGTTTCTATAGTTGGAGAAGAAGACCTCATGACTGAAGGCAGTTACTGGGTTAAATGGGTGGACAGGATTGAGATCAAATGAGAACAGTTTATACGGTAACACTCTTATCTCTTCTGATAATTGTTGTTATCATTTTTGGTACGGTATTAACAGGTGAACAAAAGAAAACCGAATTGGATGTTATCTATGCTGGAAGTTTGATTATACCATTTGGGGAAATAGAACGTCAATTTGAAAGCAGGCATCCGGACGTTGATGTACGAATCGAAGGACACGGAAGCATCCAGGCAATCAGGCACATAACAGACATTCATGAGGAGTACGATGTGCTTGCGGTTGCAGACGAGAACCTGATTCCTGACCTTATGTATGCTACCGGCAATAATACAGAGAGCTATGCAGACTGGTATGTCAGATTTGCAAGAAATCAAATGGTTATTGCATACACCAACGAAAGCAGATACGCAAACGAAATCAACGAATCAAACTGGTATGAAATCCTTGCACGACCTGGTGTGAAGTTCGGGTTTTCAAATCCGATGCTCGATGCATGCGGATACAGGACCCTGATGATAGCACAACTTGCTGAATTGTACTATGACGACCAAACAATCTTTGACAAGTTAATATCCTGCAATTTCAATCCGGAAATACCAGTAACAGAAAATAACGGAACCTACATAGTGCTCATACCGGAAATATTCAAGCCCCAAAGTAAAAAAATTATTATTAGGGGAGGGAGTGTGCAGCTATTAGCACTGCTCGACTTCAGTGAGATAGACTATATATTTGGATACAAAAGCGTGGCTCAACAACATGGATTGCGGTTTTTGCAGCTTCCAACTGAAATTGATTTGAGCTCGCCGGAATACGAAGATACCTACAAAAAAGTTATGGTCAGGCTTGGATTTCAACGGTTTACATCAGTCGGGACTGATCGGGTTGGTGAACCGATTTTCTATGCGATTACAATTCCGGAGAATGCACCACACCCGGAACTTGCTGCACAGTTTGTGGAGTTTGTGATAAGCGAGGAGGGACAGAGAGTGCTCAATAATATGGAACAGCCTACAGTACTGCCGCCTGTAGCTGATAACTTTGACATGATGCCTGATGAGCTCAAGGGGTGCGTGGTTGAAGGACGCAAGCCTTGATAATGGAGTAAAGTAACCGCGCATAATTAACCTGAACGAACGAACTCCTTCGCGGACGTGATTCCGCGATTCCAAAAAACCGATTCTCTGTGCTCTCCGTGGTTTTATTTCTCATGATATATTCTTTAGATTATCTCATAGACTAAACCACAGAGGACACGGAGAACACAGAGATTCTGTAATTTTGTGGTGAAACTAATTTGTAGGAAACAGTTTCGATAGGTATTGCCTTGGATGCACAGGTTATTCGTGCGTGGCTCCTAAAATAAAGATTGTTACAATCAAAAGACCACTCCAAACCATCACCACAGACTTTGTAAATATCCAAAGGCTTTTTATTATATAGAATATCTATTGGCGGTTTAATATTGAAGAGGTATACAAAATATGGATTCTATGTATTGGTTATATATTGCACCTATTGCAGGTATTATCAGCCTTGTTTTTGCAGGCTTGTTTGCTAAAAAAGTACTGAGCTACGAGCCTGGAACAGAGAGAATGCAGGAAATATCCTCGGCAATTCAGGAGGGAGCAATGGCATATCTAAATAGACAGTACAAGACGATTGCGATTGTAGCGGTTGTACTTGCAGTTGTTATTGCTATCGGTTTAAAGCAACACGACGGTTTTAAAATAGCTGTGGGGTTTATCATAGGAGCGATTTTCTCAGCTCTTGCCGGCTATATTGGAATGAATGTGTCAGTGCGAGCTAATGTCAGAACGGCAAACGCTGCGAAAAAAGGATTAAAGGAAGCACTTGGCGTAGCAGTCAAGGGCGGGGCTGTAACAGGTCTTTCGGTTGTCGGTCTTGCACTGTTTGGCGTTAGTGGATTATACTTATTATATGGTGGAGAACCGGGAAAGGTTGACCTGATTGTAGGCTTTGGGTTTGGAGCAAGCCTTATCAGTCTGTTTGCAAGGGTTGGTGGCGGTATATTCACCAAAGCTGCTGATGTCGGAGCCGATCTTGTTGGAAAAGTTGAGGCTGGCATTCCGGAGGACGATCCACGAAATGCTGGTGTGATTGCAGATAACGTTGGCGATAACGTTGGCGATTGTGCAGGCATGGGAGCAGACCTCTTTGAAACGTATGTAGTAACGATTCTTGCAGCAATGCTTCTTGGATCGCTTATCATAAAAGATATTGCTAATGCAGTCATATATCCCTTAGCAATTGGGTCAGTAGCAATATTTGCGTCGATTGCAGCGATATTCTTTATCCGCCTTGGGGCTGGCAAAAACATCATGAACGCACTTTATAAAGGTGTTGCAGCATCAGCAATCATCTGCCTCGCAGCTTTCTTTGTAATCACGCAAACCTTATCAATTCCATTTAAATTTTATTATGCAACAATAATTGGCATCGTGATCATGGTATTGATGGTCATAATAACCGAATACTACACCTCTACAAAATACAGACCGGTCAAAAAAATAGCAGAAGCCTCTCAAACCGGTGCAGGCACCAATATCATTTCCGGACTTGCTTTTGGTTTTGAAAGTACAACAGCTCCGGTATTGGTCATCTCGGCAGGAATCCTCGCATCCTTTTTCCTGACAGGAGGTGCTACCGATCCAAGCATGGGTTTGTATGGTATTTCCATTGCAGCAGCAGCCATGCTTTCTGTAACAGGAATGATTATCACTCTTGACTCGTATGGACCAATCACCGACAATGCTGGCGGTATTGCAGAAATGGCCGGACTTCCCAAAAACGTACGGGAAACAACCGATGCACTTGATGCAGTTGGAAACACCACAAAAGCTGTAACAAAAGGATATGCTGTAGGCTCGGCCGCGCTTGGAGCACTTGCTCTGTTTGCAGACTACACTTATAAAGTAGAACTCCTGCCAGGGGATCTCAGCCTCACTAACCCGCTCGTACTCGCAGGACTTCTTATTGGCGGACTCCTGCCATTTATATTTAGCTCAGTTACCATGAATGCGGTTGGTGATGCAGCTTTTAAGATAGTGGAAGAAGTACGCAGACAATTTAGAGAGATACCAGGGATAATGGAGGGAACAGCAAAACCAGAATATGGCAAGTGTGTTGATATTGTCACCAAGGCAGCCCTTCGACACATGATAGTACCAGGCATCATTGCAATAGCAGTTCCGCTGCTTGTAGGACTCATACTTGGAAAAGTAGCCCTTGGCGGAATGTTGATAGGAGTTATTGTATCAGGATTGCTATTAGCTCTTACCATGTCAAATGGTGGAGGTGCGTGGGACAACGCCAAAAAACTCATCGAAGATGGACTTTACGGTGGCAAGGGCTCGGAGGCACACAAAGCAGCAGTGGTTGGTGACACAGTAGGCGACCCATTCAAAGATACATCAGGACCTGCATTAAATCCACTGATAAAAGTAGTAAACATGATAGCAATACTCTTCTCAGCTATCTTTATCGACAGCGGATTTTTTTGAGAGGGTGAGGAGGATTTCTCCTCTTCACAATAACAATTTTTCATACACTTCCCGGTTAATTGATAACTGGGATGTAACTATTCAGCCACCCTATAAACCGTTTACTCTTCAAAAAACACCAACACCGAAAATTCAATAAACAATGACCCCATCATAATTAAGAAAGAAAGGTGTGATTGACTGATTGGTGGTAGCTATCATTGAATGGGGGAAGAATTGAGAAATGTGAGGTTTGATAAGCCTAAAATGGTCGGATTAAGGGGGAAATTATGTCAAAGAAGGGAAGAATTTGTGGGACAGGAGGGCGAAAAATTGAAGTTAAAATGAATTCTCTTTATGATGTTATGGCATAAATCACATCGAAAGTTGTAGAAAATATCGTCCCAAGCCATTTCTCTCTACGATTTTAATGCGTACAGTTATATGTTGTGATTTAATTTTTCATCCTTAAAATCTACAATATCAAAAGCACTAATTTAATTCATCAAATTCTCCAATTTTATTTGAATCATTTCTTCTGTTATACCATGTTTTTTCCCCCAATCTATTATAATTAATGTGAAATTATGGTCAATTTCCTCAAAATAATTTGCAATTTCATGTAGTTCTTCTTTCATGTCTTCTCGGCCATTTTCTGTTTGCAATTTTTCGGCCCTTTCCCAAAAATAATTATGAGCTAACCAATTTCTTTTAGTTAAAGCTTCTTTTAAGGTAGATTCGAAATCATCTGCGATTGTTGAACTCTTGCGAAATTCATGAATAAGATTTCCTAGTGTTTTTTTAAAATACGATTCAAGTAATATATCAAATTGTTCCCTTGTGATTTTTTGTGTACCAGGTCCATAAACTGTAACCATTGATATCCCTATAGTTCGTTCAAGACATTGAGCAAAATACATTGCAAGACCAAAGAGAGCA
>CAJHIS010000040.1 GCA_905067555.1 Candidatus Argoarchaeum ethanivorans | reverse complement strand
TCAACCGACGAGAAAAAACTGCTTGAGAAGATCAGAGGCGATAAAACAGTGCGCACACACCTGCGACAGATGATCATACTTCCGGAGATGGTCAATAAACAGGTCATGGTACATAGCGGCAAAGAATTCAAATCCTTTGAAATACTTCCGGAGATGCTTGGACACTGCTTTGGAGAATACGCGCCAACAAGAAGATTGGTGAAGCATGGGTCAGCAGGGGTTGGGGCAACCAAATCCAGCAAATTCGTACCATTAAAGTGAGGTAACAAAGTGGCAAAAGTTAATTATTCAGTCATCATGGATGAGCGCAATACTGCACGAGCGATGGGATATGAATTACACATATCACCAAAAAAATCAGAAGAGCTGTGCAGGGCTCTTCGTGGTATGAGTCTTGGTGCTGCAAGAAAGTACATAGAAGATGTTATTATGATGAAAAGAGCAGTGCCGTTTAAGAAATATACTGAGGGAGCAGGGCACAAGCCCGGCATGGGTCCTGGAAAATATCCAGTCAATGCTGCACGGGAAATACGTAAAATAATGATTAATGCTGAAGGTAACGCCTCGTATAACGGGCTTGACCCGGAACATATGAAAATAGCACACATAGTTACAAAAAAGGGGCGTGTTATACAGGGAATGATGCCGCGGGCAATGGGACGTGCAACGCCTAAAAACACAGATACAGTGACAATTGAAATGATACTGCAGGAGTCATAATATGAGCGTCGAGCGGAAATTTATGCAAGAGGGAATCAACCGGGCGCAGATTAAAGAGTATCTTTTAAAACGTCTGAGTCGTGCAGGATATGGCGGCTTGAAAATCAATAGAACTCCAATGGGCACCCAGATAACAGTGTCTGCGGAAAAACCTGGCATAGTCATAGGGAAAAGTGGGAGAACCATTCGAAAGCTGACTGGGGATCTTGAGACAATGTTCCATCTTGAAAATCCACAAATCGATGTTCAGGAGATAACCATCTCAGAACTTAATGCACAGGTAATGGCAACCGTCCTCGCAAATGCACTCGAGCGTGGAATTTACTTCAGGAAAGCAGGTCACAACATGCTTAGAAGGATTATGGGGGCAGGCGCTCTTGGATGTGAAATCGTGATTTCAGGAAAACTTACAGGATCGCGTTCACGTGTTGGAAAATTTGTTTCAGGTAATATCCTGCATGCAGGAAACCCGGTGGATGAACTCGTAGATAAGGGATTTGCTACTGCAATCAAAAAACTTGGAACTCTTGGATGCAGTGTGCGGATTATCCCACCCGGTGTGGAGCTTCCAGGACAGTTTCATACGATCCCAAGAAAAATTGAAGAAGCGATCAATGTAGAACCAGAAAAAGCAGTTGTTGTTGAAAAAGAGATCGAGACGCCGCCGAAGACAACAGAAACAAAAGTAGAGGAAATACAGGAAAAAGTAGAGGAAGTAACAGAAACAAAAGTAGAGGAAACACAAGAGACGTTTACTGATCAAGCCAATGAAGAGAGGCGTGTGCACGGTGATGTACTTGAACACAAGCACAAAGACTATGAGTACTGGCATCCTGTTACCAGGGTCCATAAGATAGAGGCTAACTGAAATGGCAATACTCACAGTTAGAGAAATTAGAGATATGAGTAAACAAGAGCTTATTGATGAATTGGAAGGACTTAGTAGCGAGCTTATAAACGAGAGGGCAGCACTATCAGCAGGTGGCGCACCAGAAAAGCCAGGGCGCATAAGAGAGCTGCGAAGAACCATAGCAAGAATTAAAACAATACAGAAAGAGACATGAATATAACTCCACACAATTTGATATATCACGAACTAATCGGGCTTAATGTAACAGTAGCTAACAGCACAAATACATGCCAGAATGGAATAAGTGGGATAGTCGTTGATGAAACTAAAAATATGCTTGTTATCGAAACAAATGACAGCTGCAAGCAAATACCTAAGAAGTGTAATACATTTCACTTCAAGCTTGGAGAATATAATGTATCAGTGTGTGGAAGCCTGTTACTATCACAACCTGAAAATCGCATAAAAATGAGAAACAAGAAACATAAATTAAATTGGAGATGTGCTTGATGATACAAGACTACACACAACGTCTGCAGAAAAACTCTCGATTGCGTAGCAATCGAGCTGTGCAAGCAATCGAGTGGAGATATAACTAATGACACGAAATATTGGACTTGATGTACCACCACCGGATAGTGAATGTAATGATCCAAACTGCCCATTTCATGGAGTGCTCCCAGTACGAGGTGGTGTGATAAGTGGTGTGGTGTTAAGCTCTAAAATGCAGAAAACCGTAGTTGTAGAGCGTACATTTGAGAAAAGAGTTCCAAAATACGAACGATTTGAAAAACGCAGAAGCAGGATTCATGCACACAATCCACCCTGCATCTCAGCTAAAGAGGGAGATTGGGTACGTATAGCAGAATGCCGCCCATTAAGTAAAACAAAGAGTTTTGTCGTAGTGGAGGTTGTGTAAATAATGATCGGGCTTAAAGCAAAGATTCCGCGGTCACTGGGCACCGCTTCACGTATTCACTGTGCTGATAATACCGGAGCAAAGGTTGTTGAAATAATATCAGTTAAAAAATATCGTGGCGTCAAAAACCGACATCCTCGTGCAGGAATCGGCGATATGGTTATTGCATCAGTCAAAAAAGGCACTCCAGAGATGCGAAAGCAAATAGTTACCTGTGTAGTGATACGCCAAAAAAAAGAGTTCAGACGGCCTGATGGGATCAGGGTATCTTTTGAAGATAATGCAGTGGTACTTATAGATGAAACAGGCATTCCAAAAGGCAGTGAAATTAAAGGGCCTGTGGCAAGAGAACTGGCAAACAGATTTCCAAAGATTACATCCACTGCCACAATCGTTGTATGAGGTTAAGGTGTGATGATAAAAAGTAAGCAACCAAGAAAACAGAGAAAAGCGCTCTTTACAGCACCGCTTCATCAAAGAAACAAGCAGATGAGTGCAATGCTTGGGAGTGGACTATCAAACAAACATAACAAAAATGCCATTCCAGTACTGATAGGTGATACCGTGAAAGTGATGCGTGGAGATAATAGAGATACCGAGGGAAAGGTTGTAGCAGTAAACTATAAAAAAGCCACCATTGCCGTCGAGGGTGTAGTATCTACAAAGTCGGATGGAACAGAAGTAGGGCGTCCAATACACCCTTCAAATGTGATGATTACCAAATTAAATCTTGACGATACAGAGAGGGAGAATATCCTGCGGAGAACGAAGATATGAGTGGACATCAAAAAAGAGTAGCAGCACCAAAGACATGGCCAATAACACGAAAAACAAACACGTGGATAGTCAATACAAACCCCGGACCTCATAATAAATCACTGAGCATGCCTCTTGCACTGATTGTACGAGACATGCTCAAGATTGCAAACACACTTGGTGAAACAAAGAAAATACTGAACGCCGAGAATGTTCTGGTAGATGGCAGGATACGAAAGAATCCAAAGTTTCCAGTAGGCATCTTCGATGTCGTAGCTATCCCGGAAAACAAACAGTATTACAGGATGCTTTTAAGTCCCAACGAAAAATTAGAACTGCGAAGTCTTGAAGGTCCTGATGGAAAAAAACTCTGCAAGATAACAAACAAAACCACTATAAAAGGTGGAAAAGTGCAGTTAAATCTTCATGATGGAACTAATATGCTCGCAACAGCCGAGGGGTACGAGGGGTACGCACCAGGGGATTCATTAATCCTTTCATTACCTGACAAAAACATCGTCAAACATCTTAAGTTTGAAGAGGGCAGCACAGCAATTATTGTTGGTGGGAAGCATTCAGGTGAAACCGGCAGTATCGTTAAAAAACGGGTTGTTCATGGATCAGGTCTGAATGCAGTAACAGTAAAAACAAGTGAACGGGAACTTGAAACACTGGAAAAATATGTTTATGTTATTGGCAAGGATAAGCCAGAAATAATGGTTGGTGAGCGCAATTGAGTAATCCTGTTTTAACCTCAATACCAAAAAAATTCTGCATACGCAGTATACAGGTTGGTGAGCGCAATTGAGTAGTCAATTGAGTAATCCCATGTTAGCTCCACGGATAGATAAAATCACCGTGCATATTAGTGTAGGTGAAAGTGGTGAGCGATTGAAAAGGGCAGAAGAAATTATAGAAACCATAACTGGCGGCAAACCTGTACGAACAAAAGCAAAGAAAACACTACCAGGTTTTAGCATCAAAAAAGGAGAACCTATTGGCTGCAAAACAACTCTTCGAGGCAAAAATGCAGAAACTTTTCTTCATACGTGCCTTTCCGCAGCAGAAAACGAGCTTACCACAGGCCAGTTTGATGTGAATGGAAACTTTGCCTTTGGAATTGAAGAACATACTGATTTTCCTGATATGAAATACGATCCCAAGATTGGCATCTTTGGCATGGATATTCTTGTAGCAGTTAAAAGATCTGGTTACAGGGTAAAACGGCGAAGAGTGTTGAGATCAACAATATCAGCCAGACACAAACTTAAACCGGATGACTCCATCTCTTATATCAAAGAGAGCTTTAATGTGGAGATAATCTAATGGAAAAAACAAAAAAGAAATTCGGACGCGGAGCTAACCAGTGCCGCCGATGCGGGCGCAAACAGGGACTAATAAGAAAATATGGATTATACCTGTGCAGACAGTGCTTTAGAGAAATGGCTTACGAAGTAGGCTTTAGAAAATACACATGAGGTGAAAAAAAGATGCTATTAGATCCAATGGCTGATGCTCTCTCCACCATAAAGAATGCCGAGAGCACAGGTAAACCAGAGTGCATCATCAAACCAGCATCGAAGCTGATCGGAAACGTATTAAAGGTCATGCAGGATGCAGGGTATATCGGGGAATTTGAACTCGTGGATGATGGAAAAGCAGGAGTATTCACCGTAGAGTTAAAAGCTTGCATCAATAAGTGTGGTGTGATAAAACCACGGCACTATGTGAAACACATCGAATTTGAGAAATGGGAAAAACGATACCTTCCAGCAAAAAAATTCGGCACACTCATATTAACAACATCAAAAGGGGTAATGACTCACTACGAGGCTTTGGAAAAAGACGTTGGGGGACAGCTCTTAGCATACGTGTACTGAAAAGGTGATAAAAATGGAGACTAAAGTAGAAGTAAGCATTGGAGAGGGAGTTACAGCGACTATTGCAGATAACATGGTCAGTGTTACAGGTGAAAAAGGCAGTCTTAATCGAGAGTTGTGGTACCCGGAGATAACAATAACAAAAACAGATTCCATGATGGTAGTAGAGACACAGAGCACACGCAAGAAACAAGCAGCAATGATAGGAACATTTGCGTCTCATCTGAGAAATATGATAAAAGGTGTAAGCGAAGGATACACCTACCGGATGAAAGTGGTCTTCGCTCACTTCCCAATACAGGTAAAAGTCACAAATGATTATGTATCTATAATCAATTTTCTTGGTGAGAAAAAACCGCGAACAGCAAAGATATATGATGATGTCGATGTTATTGTAAATGGTTATGAGGTAGAGGTCTCAGGTATTAATAAAGAACATGTTGGACAGACGGCAGCAAATATCGAGCAAGCCACACGAATCAAAGGTTTTGATCCAAGAGTATTCCAGGATGGAATATACATAGTGGAAAAATCATAGTGGGAGGCAAAAATGGAAAATAAACAATTACTTAAAGTGAGAAAACGGCAGAAGGCAAGAAAGCCAACATTCAAACGGGCAGATTCCCACAAGAAAAAAAGACTTGATGATAACTGGAGAAAACCACGGGGTCTGCACAGCAAAACACGCATACACATCAAAGGGAAATGCCCGGTAGTTAGTCCTGGATATGGCAGTCCTTTGAAAGTCAAAGGCATTCATCCTTCAGGATATAAAGAAGCTCTTGTTCACACACTTCATGACATTGAAAATATAGATGCTCTAACCACTGCTATTAGAATTGGACACACGGTTGGACAAAAAAAGAGGGCGCTGATAGAAACACACGCAGATGAACTTGGAATTAAAATACTAAACCGAAGACAAACAGAGGTTGCAGAATAGCATGTCCAATCTATCAAACCAGCGAAGAATTGCATCAAAGGTGCTTAAGGTAGGTCTTGAAAGAGTCTGGTTAAACCCGGAAGTGTCAGAAGATGTTGCAAAAGCTGTCACACGAGAAGATATTAGAACATTAGTTGCAGATGGCGCTATCAAAAGAAAGCAGAAAAAGGGTATAAGTCGCGCAAGAGCAAGAGCAAGAGATATAAAAAGAGCCTACGGGCATTGTAAAGGGCACGGTTCTCGCAAAGGTGCAAAGGGTGCAAGACGCCCCAGAAAGGAACAATGGATAAAAAAAATACGGGCATTAAGACGAAGACTGAGACAGCTTCGAGATGACGGCACAGTGGATGCTTCCATACATCACAAGCTCTATCGAAAAGCTAAAGGCGGAGAATATCGAAGCGTAGCTCACCTTGAAGCCCACATCGAATTAATTAAAAAGTAGGAGAAAAAAAATGGCTACAGGACCACGATACAAAGTACCTTTCAGAAGAAGGCGGGAAGGGCGCACCAATTACCATACTCGCCGTAAGCTAATAATATCCAAACAACCACGACTGGTTACACGAAAAAGCTTGAGTCGCATGCAAATTCAACTGGTAACAGCAGAACAATCCGGTGATAAGACTCATGTCAGTTGTGTATCTACAGAGCTTAAAAAATATGGCTACACTGCGAGTACATCCAATACAGCAGCAGCATATCTTACAGGCCATCTTATGGGACATCGCATGATTAAACAGGGCTGGAAATCAGCAATTCTTGACATAGGCCTCTACTCGTCTACAAAAGGCTCGAGGATCTATGCTGCACTGAAAGGAGTTGTGGATGCTGGTGTGGATGTGCCCTGTGATGCAAAGATATTTCCGGATGAGGCGCGAATACGAGGAGAAATTGCAGCAAAATACAATGGAACAGATATTACAACACAGTTTGAGAGCACTCTTGAGAAAATAACAAGCTTACAGGAGGAAAGAATAAATGGATAATAAAAGGACAGGGACAATGGGAAATGTTTTTCTCTTGACACTCTGCACATGGAGTGTGTAGTAATGGATAATAAAGGGCCTAAAAGGAGGGGTGGTACAGATAACCGAAGAACAGGTAAAAGACGCGAACGTGTTGAAGAGAAGGTAGAATGGATTCCGCGAACCCGACTTGGCCATTTAGTAAAAGATGGACAAATAACAGACATAGAAGAAGCTTTAAGATCAGGACTTCCAATTCGCGAATCTGAAGTGGTCGATACACTTCTTCCGGAACTTAGAGAAGAAGTCATAGATATAAATATGGTGCAGCGGATGACCGACTCCGGAAGAAGGGTGAAGTTTAGAGCAGTTGTAATTGTTGGAAACGAGAATGGATTTATAGGATTTGGGCAGGGAAAAGATGTACAGGTTGGACCTGCTATAAGAAAAGCAGTTAATAAAGCAAAAAGAGGAATCACACAGGTTAAAAGAGGCTGTGGTTCATGGGAATGTGGTTGTGGAGAATCTCACACCGTTCCATTCAAAGTAACAGGTAAATCCGGCAGTGTTACCGTGGTGCTGAAACCCGCACCAAGAGGCTTGGGGCTTGTAGCAGGTGAAACTGCTAAGAAAGTCATGGAAATAGCAGGCATAAAAGATGTGTGGACTTATACAGAGGGCAAAACTCGAACCACGTTAAACTTTGCCAAAGCAACTTATGATGCCCTGCAGCATACAAACACAGCCAGAATGATGGAGCCATAAATATGTACGCTGCGATCAGAATAAGAGGTAGTGTTAACACTCGTTCAGAGATAGAAGACACTCTTAGAATGCTGCGTCTAAATCGTGTTAATCATTGTGTGGTGGTGGATGAGAATCCCCATTATAAAGGCATGATTCAAAAAGTAACCAGCTATATTGCATGGGGTGAAATTACGAGCGAGTCGCTTGCACTAATCCTGAAAAACAGGGGAGAACTCACTGGTAGAGTAAAGATTACAGATGACTATGTCGCAGAGAATACCACTTATGCGTCAATTGATGAACTGTCAGAAGCAGTGTGCAGTGGCAAGACGATTTTAAAAAATGTGCCAGAATTACGCTGTGTATTTAGACTACACCCACCAAGAAAAGGGCACCGTGGAATTAAAAAAACATACACTGAAGGCGGCGCACTTGGCTATCATGGTAAAGAAATAGTATCGCTCTTAAAAAAAATGAGGTGAAAAACAATTGAGCAAAGAAAAAGTCAAAAAATATCGCGGATCACGTACATGTGGCGGCGGCACCCATAAAAACAGGCGGGGTGCAGGAAGCAGAGGCGGTCGCGGGATGGCAGGCGCACGTAAGCATCATATCATGCGATCAACGAAACTGGGTTTAGTATATGGAAAACATGGATTTACAAGCAAGAGAACCACAGACAGGAAAACCGTGATTAACCTCTGGGAACTGGATGCAATGGTAAAACCTGTTGAAGGTGAAGCCAAACCACTGAATCTTTATGATCTTGGAATTGAAAAAGTGCTTGGAAAAGGCAGAATCACCAAACCTGTTATCATCCATACAAGAGATATCTCTCGAATCGCTAGGGATAAAATAGAACAGGCTGGCGGCACAATAACGGTGGCATAACAAAAGCATGAGTCTGTTTGAAAGTCTTGCACCAATAATACTGCGACTTCCGGCAGTATCACGTCCGGAAGGGCATCTGCATTTTAAAAAACGATTAAGCTGGACATTAGGAATATTAGTCCTTTATTTTGCTCTCTGCAATGTCCCACTCTTTGGACTCTCTCCGGACTCAATTGACCTTTTCGAGTACTATCGTGCGTTTTTTGCAGGAGCATCCGGTTCTATCCTGTTACTTGGTATAGGACCAATTGTGACTGCATCGATTGTACTGCAACTCCTGGTAGGTGCAAATATCATCAAAATGGATTTGAGTGATCCGCACCAGCAGGCACTGTTCCAGGGTGCACAGAAGTTTCTTGTGTTTATCATGATTGCACTCGAAGCTCTCCCCCAGCTTTTTGGTGGGTTTATCAAACCGGATGAAATGGTAGCAGCCACCCTTGGTGTTGGCACAAATGTCATCATGCTGATATTATTCGTCCAGATATTCATTGGAGGACTGCTGGTCCTGTACATGGATGAAATTGTTTCAAAATGGGGCATAGGTTCAGGCGTTGGCTTGTTCATCATTGCAGGAGTTTCACAACAGATTATCACAGGTGTGTTCAACTGGAAGCTCGATGAAACAGGCATCCCGATGGGCTTAATTCCAAAGTGGGTGTACATTGCACAGAACGTTGGTGCAGATTATCTTTTATCAGGTGACGGGATACTATTTATCATCGTTCGCGGGGGCATACTCGCACTAATAACCACTATCCTGATCTTTCTTATGGTTGTATATGTGGAGAGCACAAGAATCGAGATACCTTTGGCACACAGCGCTGTTAGAGGTGCTCGCGGAAGATTTCCGGTAAAACTCATTTATGCAAGCGTACTTCCGATGATTCTCGTGCGGGCTTTACAGGCAAACATCCAGATGATAGGTACTCTACTTTCAAGTCGTGGAACAACTTTTTTTGGTGAATACATTGGAAGTACACCGTTAAATGGCATTATGTATTATCTTGCACCTCTTCACAGTCCAAGCGACTGGATACCTTCGTTAGTTGAGCAGCATTACCAGAGTATCGGTGCAGCAGCACCCGCGACATGGCAGATATTCTTACATGTATTCGCGGATGCAACAATGCTTGTTATCGGTGGGATCATCTTTGCCCTGTTCTGGATTGAAACAACAGGGATGGGCGCAAAAAGCGTTGCAGCAAAAATTGAGGGTTCAGGAATGCAGATACCGGGATTCAGGAGAAGTACAGGCAGCATTGAACGTGTGATGCAGCGATACATTCCAAGAGTGACTATTATCGGAGGAGCGTTCATAGGCTTTTTGACTTTTGTTGCAAGTCTTCTTGGAACTGTCGGTGGTGTCGGTGGAACAGGACTTTTGTTGACCGTGAGTATTATGTATCGCCTGTACGAGGATTTAGCCTCGCAGCAGTTAATGGAGATGCATCCAATGCTTCGAGGATTTTTGGGTGGACAATAAAGACTGCACAACTGCAAAGCTTGCGCTTTGCAGAAAGTAACCAGTAATTCTCGATTGCGCAAGCACTGCACAACTTCGTTGTGCAGAGATTAAACCTAACAACTGCAAAGCTT
>CAJHIS010000039.1 GCA_905067555.1 Candidatus Argoarchaeum ethanivorans | reverse complement strand
CCTGTGACAGGACTTTAATGCCTCGTTTTTGAGAGTTATTTTATTCGAGTTCAATATTCTCTGTGTACTTTGTGTACTCTGTGGTTTTATATCTTATGGCTTGTTCAACAAGAAGAGGCTTAACACTCGCATGATCCTGCATTACGTCTAAAAATTAAATTGTCAAGACTCTGGTCATGTCGCTGGGAGTCTGCGACCTCAACATAATTGAGGATACATGGTCTCTGCGGCACGATTTCAGATTTCGGGATGATCGAGCTTTTGGTATCGCCAGCCAGGTCAGAAATTATACCCTTTTTCTCCGTGCTGCGTCTGATCGAGCCCGATGTTCTCCTCGCTAACAGAAACCTTGAGTCCAAGCGTCTTGTCCAGGACAAAACCGATCACAAGGGTGCAGACAACTGCGTACACCATCGTAATCACGACTCCCTCAAATTGCAGGAAGAGCTGATGTGCGTTGCCTGAGAGTAGTCCTGTAGCGCCTACGGTTGCAAAGACGCCGGTTAACAGTGCACCGGTGGTTCCGCCAACACCGTGAACACCAAAGACATCAAGCGAGTCATCGTATCCGAGCTTTCCTTTCAGCATCACTGCGCTGTAGCAGACAATCCCTGCAACAATCCCGATAGCGATTGCAGCCATCGGTGTTACGAATCCTGCTGCTGGCGTGATTGCCACTAGACCAGCAAGGATTCCGGTTGCAAATCCAAGTGCAGTCGGTTTTCCGGTGCCAAACCATTCTACAATCATCCATGTGAGCCCGGCTGCTGCTGGTGCGACGAACGTTGTCATGAACGCGAGCGCTGCAATCTTGTCTGCAGCCAGTGCAGATCCGGCATTGAACCCGAACCAGCCAAACCAGAGAAGCCCTGCACCAAGAAGCGTGAGTGTGACATTATGCGGCTTGATCACATCCACACCATACCCTCTCCGTTTGCCAAGGAAGACAAGAATCGCAAGCGCCGAAATTCCTGATGTGATGTGGACGACGGTCCCGCCTGCAAAGTCAAGTGCCTCGCCTGTCAAAAATCCGCCGCCCCAGACCCAGTGGCAGACCGGGGCATAGACGAGCAGACTCCAGATTATTACGAATGCGATGTAGCTCTTGAACTTGATGCGCCCGACAACCGCACCTGAAATGAGGGCTGGCGTAATGATCGCAAACATCCCCTGAAACGCAATAAATGCATACGTTGGAATCGTCCCGGTCGTTGAATTGTAGTCGATCCCTTGCAAGAAGATGTGATCAAGTCCGCCAACGAACCAGTTCCCATGACTGAATGCAAGCGAGTATCCGACAACAACCCACAGCACAGCGACGATCCCCATCACAACGAACGAGTGCATCATACTGCTTAGAACGTTCTTTCGCCTGACCATCCCTCCATAGAAGAGTGCAAGTCCAGGGAGCATGAAGAGAACCAGTGCTGACGAGATCAATACCCACGCTGTATCTGCAAAGACGATAGCCATTTTTCTATCCTCCTATCCACTCATCAGATCGCATCAGAACCGACCTCGCCGGTACTGATCCTTATGACATCCTCGATAGGTAGGACAAATATCTTGCCGTCACCGATCTCGCCTTTTTCATTTGTCTTTGCTCCTTTCTGGATAGCTTCGATTGTTGGTGCAAGAAAATTATCATTTACCGCTATTTCGAGCTTAATTTTTTCGAGAAGGTTTACTTCGCGTTCAAATGCCCGGTACACCTCTAAATACCCTTTCTGAGCGCCATACCCCGATACTGGCGATACCGTCAATCGGTTCACCTCAATCTTCTGAAGCTCCCTCGTGACCGAATCCAGCCGTTCAGGTCGTATGATTGCTATAACATATTTCATGGGTTATCGGAGGGTGATTACCTGTTAACTACATATAAACATTACTATTTCAATAGCTTTGTGGTAAGTATCATAATTGATAGTCCACTTCGAGACTGTCCAGTAACCCAGGTGATTAACACTGTTTTGAAGTTGTTGTCGTTTTGAGTCTCGCGGGCGCTGCTCCCAGGTTTAAATATGAGAGATACTCCAGCGTTTCAACCGCAACACCATGTGATGTGACAGCCCCTGATCACATCCAACTGTTGAATGAATTGCCAATCTCCACTTTTAAAGTGGCGAGCATTTACTGGAATATTTTACGGCTATGTTTCTTCGTCTTTGTTTTTTTTCTTTGCTGGTTTTTTGAAGTGTTTTGCTACTTGTCGTATCATTATGATATCTCCAATAGCAACTACCCATCTGAATGGAAGGATTACGCCCTGTTGATCAAACAGATTGGGATTTAGCTTTCTGGCTGCAATCCCAATGATTTTTTGCTCATTCAGGTCAAGCTCAACATCACCAACTTTGCCGATATACAGGCCTTTATCTGAGTAGATATCTAATCCAAGTAGAGTAGAGATTTCTGCACGCATGAAACTTCCTCTGAAATATAATCAAATTAGAGTAATATTAAACTGTGGATGTTAATATTTTCTCTGTTTTTAAATGTATAGGAAAATATAAACTTTCATATACTGCCAGTGAACGCAAACAACGTAGGCATTTACCGGATTGATTATTATTATTACAATCTAACTGATGTTGTTGATATTTAACCTTTTCCCAATTTTTTTCCTGCGTAACCGGGCTATCAAGTCACAAACCCCGGGTTTCGTTCCGCTCAAATCTTGTGCATCAGCTGGGCTGGATGTGCGTGCATGTCCTGTATAAATACGAGAAGTTTATTAGTGTTAGAAGTTATCTGGTGTCTCTGCCTTGAAGACACAGATAGAATACGCAAAAGATGGTACTGTCACATCCAGGATGAAGAAAATAGCAAAAACAGAGAATGTTGCACCTGTTGTACTGAAAGATAACATTTTAGAAGGAAAAACCGTTATTATGGCTCGCAAGAGCCATTTGTGTGGAATTGGTTGTGGACTTACGACAAAGATCAATGTCAATATTGGCACGTCCAGTGCATCCATACACAAGGAGAAAGAAGTTGAAAAGGCAAGAGTTGCAGAAGCCTACGGGGCAGATACTATAACAGATCTTTCGATGGGTGGGGACATAACCGGGATACGCAGGCAGATACAGAGCAACACCAGTGTGCCGCTTACTACAGTACCAATATACCAGTGCGTAGCAGAACACAGTTTGAACAATCTCACAGCAGGCGATCTCCTGGCACAAATCGAAGAACAGGTGAAAGAAGGCATAAGCTCAATAGTACTTCATTTTATCACACCACAACTGCTCCGGCAACTAAAAACAAGCAACCGTGTATTTGCAATGGTTTCAAAAGGCGGAAGCTTCACAAGCCTCTATATGATAAAAAACAACACAACCAACCCGTACCTTGAACACTTCGATGAAATACTCCAGATACTAAAAGAAAAAGACGTTGTACTATCACTTGGGAACACACTGCGGAGTGGCTGCATCCACGACGCACCCGACAGGATGCAGAAACAGGAAATAGAACTTAATGCAGCACTTGCCAAAAGAGCTAATGACTCCGGTGTACAGGTAATAATCGAAGGAATGGGCGGGCACATAGCACCCGCTCTAATAACAGAACACGTCAGATATCAAAAACAAATAGCAAACCGTCCCCTGTTCGTATCAGGACCACTTCCAACAGATATAGCAATCGGCTACGACCATATAGCAGCAAGTATCGGTGCAGCCATGGCAAGCGGGGCAGGAGCGGATTACCTTTGCATGATTACACCAGCAGAACACCTGTGTCTTCCGGATGTGGAACACATAAAAGAAGGGGTTATAGCCTTCAAAATAGCAGCTCATATAGGAGACAGTATTAAGTACAGTCCATCAGATAGTGATAAACAGCTCGCAATCCATCGAAGCCAGCTTAACTGGGAAGAGCAACTCAGCTATGCCATTGAACCGCTAAAGCCGCGACAACTGTGTCCCAGAGACGGAAAATGCACGATGTGCGGAAAGTACTGTGCTGTAAAAACAATGAAAAACTACCTTGAACAACCACGCAAAAATCTTGATTGTAACTCTTGATTACGAAATAATCAAGTGAAAAACTACCTTGAACAGCCATGCAACCAGTAACCCTCCTACCAATAAAAACACCACTTATAACCCCAAAAGATAACATTACAGATGTCATAATCAGGTCACTGCAAAAACAAAATATCACGCCACAAAACAACGACACATTCATAATCGCAGAATCAGCAGTAGCCACAACAGAGGGACAGCTCATAAACCTTAACAGCATAACGCCTACACCAGAGGCAGTGGCAATAGGAAAAAAATACCAGATAGACCCGCGTGAAACACAACTCATAATAGAAGAAGCTGACGAAATCCTTGGAGGTGTAGATGGCGTAGTGCTTACTATAACAAAAGGCATGCTTTCACCAAATGCAGGTATCGATGCATCCAACGCACCAGAAAACCACGTTACACTCTTACCAGGAGATCCACAGGCAAGCGCACAGCAGATACAACACGCACTACAACAACACTACCACTGCCAACTCGCGGTAATCATAAGCGACAGCCGCACACAACCCCTGCGACTCGGCACAGTTGGAATAGCAATAGCATGCAGCGGCATAGAACCGGTAGAAGATGCACGAGGAAGCTCTGATCTATACGGTAAACAACTCGCAATCACACGAAAAGCAATAGCTGATAACCTTACAAGTGCAGCACAACTATTGATGGGCGAAGCAGATGAAAGCATACCAGTAGTTATTGCAAGAGGTATCACCGCAACAAGAGGAAGCTATCACATACCGACAATACCAAGACACGAATGCCTGTTCTTCGGTGCACTTGAGATGCTGGGGGATCAAGATTGAAGGTGTGTGCAGTGCCAGTTCAGAGTTTCACTGCCCCAACATCTTCAAAGCCCTGTCGCTGTCCTGTTCCGGCTTCCGCTTCAAGTTTTTTAGGATATAGCAGCAGTTTCACTGCGTTTTGAGCATGTTCACGCGTTCGTTGTTCTGCAAGCCACACAAGTTGTTTTTCATCCTCTGCTTCGTCTTCATACACAAACACTTCGATGATGTGTGTGTTTGTCATTAGCTGTGCGATGATGTGTCCCTGTGATGCTTCATGAGCACATGTTTTGTCAATTACCTGCGCTCCAGGCATTCCAAGAGACAGGACAATATCACAGCCGTGCTCCTCTATGAGCTTTTTGGCAGCTACAGGCAGGTCTTTTATTCCAGGTACCACATATCTCTTGATTTTCACTGAAGCATGTTTTTTTATTTCATCGATAGCAATCGCACCCATGTCAACACGTGCAAAGGTGGTATCTGCAACACCAATTTTCATCTACATCGCGCAAAAGATGTTCCATCCGAGGGGACTCTGGGGAGTTGCGCACACCTCCTTATTCTTTTTTCTGTTTTGTCCCTTATTTCTTTCACGGTTGTAAAATACAATTTTTTTCATCTTCTTTTCCTCTGTAGATATACCAATAATAATCCGATAACCGCAACCATCGCAACAAATCCGGGCGTGCTTGGTCTCTCTGATTCTAGTGGGCTTTCTGTTCGTTCTACGCCTGCTTCTGCTAATGGAGGGGCTTTGGTTACTTAGCCAAACACATGTGTTGAAGAATAGAGGTTGCCAGGCTAAACATACGGCTGTATTAGAATCCATAATTAGTCCATTTTTCATCTACTAATTTTTTTATATCTTCTCGCATACTGACAACATCTGGCCACTCCCTGTTAAATCCCTCGTCTTTGCCTTTTATTGTGGCGTCGATGCCCATTTTTGAGCCAATGTTTAGCATGGCAGATGCATGATCAAGCGTGTCTGTGGGGGTATTCGGGATTATCATAACATCTCTTGCCGGATCGATTCTTGTGGTTGTTGCCCACAACACTTCCTTTAAGTTGTGCACATTAATGTCCTGATCTACAACAATAATGGTTTTAGTGAACATCATCTGGCCAAGCCCCCATAATGCAAGCATGACCTTTTTTGCCTGTGCAGGGTATCGTTTTTTGATTGATACAATGGCAAGATTGTGGAATACACCTTCAACTGGAAGGTTCATATCAACAATCTCCGGCAGTTGCATTTTTAGCAGTGGTAGGAATATACGCTCGGTCGCCTTACCAAGATAAGCATCTTCCATCGGGGGGCGCCCCACAATTGTGGCATGATATACTGGATTTTTTCGATGTGTGATACAGGTGATGTGAAACACCGGGTACTTGTCTTCGAGTGAGTAATAGCCTGTATGGTCTCCGAAAGCCCCTTCGATAGAGAGTTCCCCGGGAGTTACATATCCTTCGAGTATGATTTCTGCTGCTGCTGGAACATACAAGTCTACAGTTTCACATTTTACAAGTTTAACGCTTTTGTTTCGCAGAAATCCTGCAAACGCCATTTCATCAACGCCATCCGGGAGTGGGGCTGTTGTTGCATATACAACTGCCGGGTCTGCACCGATGGCGACAGCAACCTCCAGTTTTCCATCTTTTTCAACATCCTGGTAGTCCCGTGCTCCATGTTTGTGTATCTGCCAGTGCATCCCGGTGGTCCTGGAATCAAATTTCTGGAGTCTGTACATGCCAACATTCTGCTTACCTGTATGCGGGTTCTTTGTGAACACAAGCGGTAGCGTTATAAATGGTCCGCCGTCTTTTGGCCAACACGTAAGAATTGGGAACTTATCAAGATTTACCTCATCTCCTCCAAGTATAATATCCTTGCAAGGTCCTGTCTTGACCCTCTTTGGAAGGAAAGCTGACAGTTCTTTTAACTGCGAGATCATCTTAATACCTTCCCACAAACTCCTGGGCGCTTCGATCTTTATCAGGTTCTCAATGCGATCTGCTATGTCATCAAGTTTTTCAACTCCAAGAGCAAGAGACATGCGCTCTATGCTTCCGAACACATTCGAGAGAATCGGTATGTCGCTGCCTTTCACATTTTCAAAAAGCACGGCAGGGCCATTGTTTTTCATAAGACGATCCAGAATTTCAGTAACCTCAAGGTTGGGGTCTACTTCAGTAGCTACTCTTTTTAACAGTCCATGCTCTTCAAGCAGTATCATGAACTCATGAAGGTCGTTGTAAGCCATATCATCACTCCTGATTTATCAATCAAGCTTGATAGCTTTTGCCCTACGATATCAACATTAACTCTTGATTATGCAAGCACTGCACAACTTCGTTCTGCAGAACTGTACACTTCGTGTGCAGAGATGATCTGTAACCTTCAATTCTCGATTGCGAAGCAATCGAGTGCAGAAAATAATTCTTGATTGCGCAAGCACTGCACAACTTCGTTGTGCAGAGATAACCTGTAACCTTCAATTCTCGATTGCGGAAGCAATCGAGTGCAGAAAATAATTCTTGATTACGCAGTAATCAAGGTGTTAGACAATTGAATGAATTCTGTTAGATTTAGAGTCTCTGCTCTCCTGTTAAGAAGTGAGATAGGAACTTCTTTTAGGGTTTCCCTGTTTATGGCAAGATTTGCAAGCAGCGAGTTTTTAAGTTTTTTTCTGCGATGTGCAAAGGATGCCCTGGCGACATCTAAAAAAAAGTCTTCATCAAGAGCACCGCGCGGGGTTTTTTTCATACGCATCGACACTACTGCCGAATTGACAGCCGGGGGTGGCTTAAAAACATTTTTTGGTACTTTAAACAATATTCGTGCATCTGCAAAGTATTGTGCAGCAACAGAAAGTCGACTATAATCCCTGGTATTAGCCTGTGCACTGATGCGTTTTGCAAACTCATACTGGTACATCAAGACAGCGAGATCAAAATCATATTTAAAAAACTTAAAAGTTATCGGCGAGGAAATCTGGTAAGGGAGGTTTGAAACGATTTTATTAAAATAAGGGAAATCAACCTCAAGCGCATCAGCGTGAATGATTTCAAGGTTGTCTGCTTCAATATTATTAAGATGGTTGACAAGAACAGAATCTTTTTCAATGGCAATCACTTTGCCTGCATGATTGCAAAGTAGCTCTGTAAGGCTTCCATATCCGGCACCGATTTCGAGTACTACATCATCCGAACACAGTGATGCTGCCTCCACGATACGGTTTAACAGGCGTTGATCTGTAATAAAATGCTGTCCTAATCTCCTTGCCATAAATGTTATGATGAAGTTGTAGTTCTTGATGATGTGTTTTTCAGAATTATCATAAATAATATTTCATTTTATCTAACTGTATCGGTATTTGTGAACTTGACCAAAAGAACTCTGAAAAACTGATATCGAGTGCATGAATAGATGGTTAATCTGGTAGGGCTCGGGTGAGATTGCCACACAAGGCACCAGAGAGCCAGAAATTTGCCATAAGTCTGTCAGGAATACCTGACAATGTAAACAGTTCTATTCCAGTTGTTCACCTTTTTCCACCCGTGACCATCTGTAGGATTATGAGTGCATCAAGAGATGTGACTTTGCCGTCGCCACTGACATCATAGCGCGAGTTGGGCTGGCAGCTACCGACTGCGATCTGAAGCGCGGAAGCTTGCACACCCTATCATGGAAGAGTTTATACCGAGTACGTACAATGCACGGATGATGACTGGACTTACGAGGATCGACCTTCGGCTTCCCGATGAACTGGTTAAGAAGACCGATATTCTTGCCAAACTCGAATATAAGAATCGTACTGACGTAATAAAGAGTGCGCTTTCTGAATATCTCAGAAGAGTTGAAACCACTATGCAGCTCAGGGAGAAAGCTGTGGAGTCGTATCTGGAGGATAAACTGACGTACAACGAACTTTCAGTGGCAATCGGCGGCAGAATGCAGAATCGGTAAAAGTTAGTAAGAGACTACTTGAGAGGGGCGATAGAATTGCGAAAGATATCGCTCGTGGCTGATACCTTTCTAAGGCAATCTCCGATTAATTTCATCTATTTTCTTTGATAATTCGTCTAATCTTTTTAATATCAATCGATTTTCATCTTTCCTATCTTGATCTTCACTTTCCTTATTCATATCGTTCTCGACAAAATATGAAGATATATTGGCAGTTAAGACAGATACAAAACCAATTCCAATAATCATTACTGCTGCTGCTAATATCCGCCCTGCGTGGCTTTCTGGATAAAGGTCGCCATAACCAACGGTAGTAACTGTTGTAATAGCCCACCACACACCTTGAAAAATTCCTTGAATTGAAATAACCCTAAGTTCCAACCAGCTAAAAGCAATACCAGAGAAAATTATAAGGAGGAGTGTAATTAAAGTAACATAATGTAAAGAGTTCTTAACAAACACGTCTGAAATTGGTTTAACCCCTCTCTTTAAAGCAATTACAATTCTAAGGAATCTAAGAGCTCTAAACAATCTTAAAACCCTGAGAGACCGTAAAGACCTTATCAAAGCAAAACCTTCAGGACAAATCAATGGTGGGGATAACAGAAGAATAATTAGATTTAACCAACTTCTTTTAGTGTATCCAACTTTATCATCGTAAAGACTCACTAAGACCAGATATTCCAAAAGAAAGGCGAACCAAATGCCATCATCTATTTTAGTTGCACAAGAAACCCAGTATGTGTTTGTCGGCACTATTTCGAGTTCAATTACTACAACAGGGATTATTAGAAGAGCAAGAATAATCATGGGAGTGTCGATTCTCTTCTCAATTTTTGTTGCTAACTCGTCTTTAGATGACATATTCACACCAATTTATTTCAAGACATCTCGGTATTTTAATATTCTCTTGTTCATAGATCATTGTCCATCAAAAATAAATAATCCTGAACTGGCGGGCTTGCTCTGTAAATCATACTGCCTCATGCGTTTTGGTCTGTTCAGCTACGATGCTTAATTTAACCGATCCTGATGCTACCTGCCATCGCCTGCAGTATCATCAGCGCATCAAGCGATGTGACCCTGCCGTCACCGCTAACGTCTGCAGTGCTGCAGTATTTACTACAGACAGACATTTGAAGTGCGATTGCAGCATCTGCAGAGGTGATTTGGGAATCGCCGTCAAGGTCGCCTTTCAGTGGTGGTATTTCTTTCCATGAATGCATGAGCGGGAAGCGGTCAACGCTGCTTCCGCCATGTATTAGATGTGGGATGTTGCCGATGCCGTCACCGTCTGGGTCAGTGCCTGTGTAATCTGAGTAGTAGTTGCCTTCGCTGCCAGAATCCCACTGGTTGGTGCCATCGTCGTAGGCGTTGTAGTTGGTGTTGTTGATGAGATTGTTGTGGTAGAGCATGTTGTCATTGCACGATGAGGACAGGTGGACGCCGTCTCTGCTGTTGTTCGAGCAGTTGTTATTTGTGAGCGTGTTGTTGTTTGAATAATCCAAGTCGATGCCATTTCGATTGCTGTTGGCGGTGTTGCTCATGAGTATGTTGTTCGAGCCATGTATCCATATACCGTTGCCGTGATTATTCGATGCAGTGTTGTTTGTGAATGTGTTGTTGCTCGAAGAATACAGCAAGATGCCGTAATTGTTGTTCGATGCAGTGTTGTTCGC
>CAJHIS010000038.1 GCA_905067555.1 Candidatus Argoarchaeum ethanivorans | reverse complement strand
GTTATGGTTTAATCCAGCAGTGGTCAATGTAACGGAGATTACACAAGGAGACTTCCCAGGTTCATTTACACCAAATACATTCTTCACTGCTAACGGATGGGTAAAAGTAGTTGTGGATGTGGGAGCTAATCCTTCATTGACAGGTGATAACATAACTGTTGCTTACTTTACCCTCGAAGCAGTAGGAAATGCAGGGACATCGAGCTACTTGAATCTTGAGGTACAGTCACTATTAAACGATAGTTTTGCAGCAATACCGTTTACACCTATTAATGGAACTTTTCTGATACCAGCGGCAACCAAAGTAGTCATACCGAGTGTTTCTGTAGAACAAGGGGCAAATACAATTGTACCAGTTATGATCAAAAATGCAACAGATGCGGTTTCCGGTACCAGTATAAAGTTATGGTTTAATCCAGCAGTGGTCAATGTAACGGAGATTACACAAGGAGACTTCCCAGGTTCATTTACACCAAATACATTCTTCACTGCTAACGGATGGGTAAAAGTAGTTGTGGATGTGGGAGCTAATCCTTCATTGACAGGTGATAACATAACTGTTGCTTACTTTACCCTCGAAGCAGTAGGAAATGCAGGGACATCGAGCTACTTGAATCTTGAGGTACAGTCACTATTAAACGATAGTTTTGCAGCAATACCGTTTACACCTATTAATGGAACATTCACCGTCTCAACAGGCCCACCAGCACCAACGCTTGTAACCTACACCATAACGAATACGACAATCACACTACCGCAGACTACGAGCATCGATGTCAGATTCTCTGAGCGTGTGAGTGCGATCATCAAGATCGAGGATGCGAGCGGCAACCTCGTGAACGAGTTGTACAGCAGTCCTGATGTAACGAATCCACTTCCACAGATATGGGACGGAACCTATGAATCAAACGGCACACAGGTACCTGGTGGCGTTTACACAGTGAACGTAACAGGAACGAATACGACAACAGGACTCAGCGTAACAGATACCACAAAGACGATTATAGTAATACCACCTCCACCGGTCCTGACATCAATCGAAGTTTCACCACAAACAGCAACATTGAACATAACTGAAACGCAGCAATTCACAACAACCGCGAAGGATCAATATGGCAATACAATGCCTGGAATTATCTTCACATGGTCAAGCAGTAACACAGCTACAGGAGTGATAAACCAAAACGGACTATTCACGGCAAACGCACCGGGAACGACAACAGTAAAGGCAGCAAATGGCAGTATAAATGGTACAGCAAGTGTGGTTGTGATATTTAAAGCAGACTATACACTTTTCCTTGCTACTGGATGGAATTTCGTTTCAATACCGAAAAAACTCGCTGCTGGAAACAATACTGTAGAAGATGTGTTCGGTGATGTAAACAGAAGTAGTCACTCAATCTTCTTATACAATACGTCTACGGCGGAATGGAACGTGATGAACCTGACAGATGAAGTAAAACCATTGGATGGAATTTGGATATATTCCGCAGAATCAAAAGTAATTCCTATAACATTTGACAATGACCCACTGAGAACACCACCAACAAAAATGTTATACAATGGATGGAATGCAATAGGTCTTTCTGATACGATACCCACATCCGCAAACGATGCTTTATCTCCGGTAGAAGATAAATGGACTTTTTTAATTGGATTCGATGCAATTAATCAGCAGTATCAAACAACCATCATAAACAACAATCATGACGGCGATGAACGGGATGAAGGTAATCCAATGAATTCAGGAATAGGATACTGGGTGTACATGAAAGAGGATGGAGAACTCGCAGGATTGAGCGTATGAGGTGATAAGATGAGGCTGCACAAAAATATAGTTCTCATCGTAACCACTGCTTTTATCCTTTCGATTGTATGGACAGTGGCGGTAGTGGCTCAAAGTCTTCCTCAATTACCTGAGGAATGCTATGGCACAATCACGATAAACGGTAAAGATTCAGCAGTAGGAACAATTATAACCGCAGAGATAGATGGCGTAGAGCGGGGAAGGTTTGTAACAACCACTATTGGGACCTATGGCGGTAGTAAAGACGAGGATAAAAGAATCATTATCGAAGGCACAGAAACAGACATTGGTAAAAATATCACATTTTTGATTGATGGAGTTCAGGCAAACGAGCGTGTGATATATGAAAATGGAGAATCTATTGAATTGAATCTTACTGCCACAAAATCAGTGTCACCCTGTTTCATCGCAACCGCAGCTTATGGCACACCGATGCACGAGGATATAGATGTTCTGCGAGATTTCAGAGACGAATATCTAATGACGAATGCAGTCGGGAGAGTGTTTGTTAAAGTTTATTACACGACGAGCCCGCCAATTGCCGATGTGATAAGCGAAAACGAGGGATTAAGAACGGTTGTGAGGGATGGCTTGGTTAAGCCCCTGGTGCATATTTCAAGGTTGTTTGTAGGATGATTGCATCCTATTAACACACTAAGATATTTAAGTGCCCAGGACGGGATCCGAACCCGTGACCTCCAGATTTCTCAGGAGTTTTTGACGCCTTGTTATTTTTCCCTATGAGTCTGGCGCCCTAACCAACTAGGCCACCTGGGCAATTGATTGATGGTATGGCAGAATCTGTTAAAAATGTTACTGTCATATTTCGGGTGTCATACCTTAAAGTACTGCACACAACGTGAGCAGAAATAACCAGTAACTCTTGATTACGCAGTAATCAAGATTATCATATCTCTGGTTCGTTTATCACCTGCAGGCACATTAAGTCATCTGTTTTTGATTTTGTAAGTGCCTCGAACCCTCCAGTAACACGTCCGATGACATTGGTTGCTGCAAATTCTTCTCCTGTTGGTCCATGGGTGGTATCTTCTTTGCTCCGTATGCCTATCATACCAAGATTTTTTCGTGACATGTTGGTGACGGCTATCTCAAAAGCATCCACCTTGTCAACTGGGGTGTTCTCTCTTAAGATAGCCCTGTTGAATAGTTTTGCGTTTGGCTTGAAAAGTACCAAGCCCATTCTTCTGTGATTGTAAAATGTTCGCATGTTTCCAATTGGTTTCTCAAGCAACCCACAGATGAACTTAAAGTATTGTATCGTTTCAGGTGCCTTATCGTAATAGAGTTCTATTTTTATAATATCGGACAGCTGTGTTCCGGTTGTTGTAAGTTTTTTATTATTAAGTATTGCAAGAGTATTAAGTGGCTCCTGTCCTGTCACAATAGCATCATCATCGGTGAGGCCTTCTCTCTGTTGCGTGATGCTACGTTTTTTAAGTTCTTCTTCTGCCTGCTTCTGGGTGAGCCCAAGCACCATTACACGCTCTGGTTTTGTTTTCATAGTTACTGCCTGGTGTTCCTTTGCAATATCTATAAGCTCAATACCGCTGGTTATTGTACCGATAACATTGTGAGATTTTATTGGCATCTGGCGATGTTTGTAGATATATAGTTGCCCGGTATTAAGGCCGGTATTTCTCACTGTAAGGCTTCCACGTGTGCGAATTTGATTGTTTTCCGGTTGATGGGTAACATCCCTGATGCCTTTGAAACCAGTGAATGCATAGGTGGTGTCGATGGCAAGTGCGAGCCTGTTCTCCAGTGCTGCAAGGGCATATTCAACATCATCGTGCGGTCCTTGTGACACATCAATCTCAAGACATGTAACAATCCTTTCTCCTCCCGTAAGCGTGGTCTCAAGCTCGATTGGATCTGCTGCTGCTTCTTTTTGTCTTTCAACAACAGGTATTATTGTTGTTATTGTATCATCTTCCGTAAGCTTTGAGAGAATCTTTCTTCCTCCGACCAGTTTTGCAAAAACTCCGCCTTCGGGTTCACCATAGACGCCTGTGTGATCGGATGTTGAGAACATAAGATCGGTTTTGCTGCTTTCAAACCCGGATAGCCCAAAGAATACATCCCACTGCCCGTACTTTTGTGCCGTTCGTTGTGGTGGAAGGTCTGTTGTCACGTGTCCAATGGCTAACACGTCTTTTGTTTTCCAGACGAGTCGTTTTTCTTCGTATTCTTTGTAATTCTTTTTCCAGTATTCTGTTAGTTTCGACTGTTGGAGCTTAATCTTTAGACTTCCCTTACTGGTTTTTATCATGTAGCGGTCGGTTTCTTCTGCTACTTTTGATATGTCTTTTATTAATGCAATAACACCTTTCTTATGATAGATTTCCCCTGACCGCTCAATCGCATCTTTCACGGTTGAGCCGGGTGGAAGCTCTACTTCAACACCGTTTACTTGAATGTTCATTCATTCACCATCTTTATTGATAGTAATTTTATATATTACAGAACTATTTTAAATTGTAAAACTGGTAAACATTCCTTTACCATGTTAATTCCTTCACAGCATCTTCTGTTATTAAACCTTTGTTTTATTCTCTATACTTCAATGAAGCTGTCAAATTAAAACCGCAAGATTTACTTCCAATTCGATAGCCTCATACCCAGGAGCTATTGGGACCGGTTGTGGGACAGCGAAATAAACTATGCCTTATTCCACAACACTTTTTGTAATTGGAAAGGGTCAATACATCGTACACTATTTCATTTGGCAAATAAAGGTTCATTACATCGGACACTCTTTTTGATATAAGCTTTGCTTAAAGCATCTTCAGTGATGCTTATGGACATTGATGAGCAAAAGAAGATTGATGCCGTGCATCGGTACATAAAAGGTGATAAGTTGTTTTCTGCACTCGATTGCTAACGCACTCGAGAATTGGCCGTTAACCGTTATTTCTGCACAACGAAGTTGTGCAGTGCTTGCGCAATCAAGAATTATGCAGTTGATAGTTATTTTCTGCACAACGAAGTTGTGCAGTTCTAAACAAATGCCTTTATTTTTTTACAGTATTCGTAATCAAAGCCTGGAATTTTCCTTGCAAGTTCTGAAAACGGTTTGTCCAGCAGGATGCTCAAGCCCATTAAAACAGTATAATTGTGCCCCCCAACAAACTGTATTTTTTCATATTCAGTCAGGTCTTTCATAAAAGTCTCTGCATTTCTGTAAGAGCGAATAAATTTGTGAAGCCAGAGATTGATATCATCATTTCTGTACTGCCATAAAAATGGAAACGATGGCTTATAAGACTCCCAATCAAACCGTTCATCTGGTTGGATGTAATTGTAATAGTGCTCCCTCACAGGTGTTCCGGGAAAAGGAATCAATGTATCCCAGTTTATAAAGTTATGCGTACTGTCGTTTGCAGGAAATATTTTAAGAAATTTAAACATCTCGATAAAGTCACTTATCAATTCTTTTTTTTCAATGAGAGGATGTGGTGTGATGTAGCTGAGCGTGAGACTTCCATCAAACTCTTTTATAAATTTTTTTATGCTGTCCACCTCCATCTTATGACAATTTTCCCCCCTGATTTTTCCATTATACTTTCTTCCAATCTTGTTACGTCCTGAATATGTGCTCGATTCGACACCAATAAAAAACTCCCTGTAATTGTTTCGCCTGGTAAAATCAAATATTTCTTGATAATTTGTTGATAGAAAAACCGGGTCTAACATGCACTCTTTTCTTATCTCCCGTATTCCACACGTGCTGTAAACAGAGTCAAGCATTCGTATTGAAGAATTTGTCAGATGCGTGTCATCGCAGAAAACAAGGCATCTGGGATCTAATCCATGTATTTCTTCTATTAGTGAGTCTTTTTCTCTTAGATGGTATCGATCCTTTACGCACGCACAATAATCACAAAAATTTGAACAGCCTGTCGAGGATAAAATATACGTTCGATCCTTGTTTTGGTAGGTATCAATGCTTCTGTCCGGTACAATATCTAAGACAATAGGCTTTGTTTTTTCTGTTTTATTTCGTTTAATTTTGCCATTTTTTTTATAGGTTATATTTGGAATGTTATCCAGCTCTTCTTTTCCTTCTGCAATCACTGCCAGTTCTCTGCCAAACCCCTCGTTTATGATATCAAAGGATGTGGATTCATTTAAACACGAGACCGGGTCCCCGTTTGCATGTGCCCCACCAACAATGATCGGAACATCGCACCGTTCTTTAACTCTTTCTGAAAAATCTTTTACATAAGGAATTTCTGGGGTATACGATGTGATAACGATAATGTCGTAAGAATCTAGGTTATTCAGGTTGTTGTTCCATATACTTTCGATTTTAACCGTGCAATCTATCTTATCCCTCAAATATGTTCCAAGATATATTAAGGAGAGTGAAGAATACGTTTCATAATATTCAGATGGATTTATTAATAAAACTTTTTTCATTTTGAGAAAAACGATTGCGCTCTATAATACATCTAATATTCTCTCGAATAATGCTTCTGGAGGAATATCTTTCTTTGTGGATCTAATGATCTTCTGGAGGTTGTCTGACTGGGCAGTATTTATCCCAGGCATAGTCTCACTAATTAATATATCAGTTTCAATTGTTTGAAATTCGTAAGCGTTCTCTCGTACATGTTCAATGATTTCGGTTAATAAGGCACGCACGTTCTCTGCCTTGTCCAGCCCGAATTCATCTACTTCATCCAATATATCAAATATCTCGATTTCCATGTTAATCACAACTTTTTATATACTTGATTGCTTCGCAACTTGATTGCTAGCGCAATCAAGAGTTCTCAGTTGCCTTCTGCACAACGAAGTTGTGCAGTGCCCGATCAATGTGGCTCACAGTTAGTATTCTTTGATGTTTGCGACAGCATTCACATCACCAGTCACTATGTTACTACCATATTTAAGCATTTCATAATTACTGTACTACTGTACTGTAAAATGTACTGAGTTGTGTACATGCCGAAAAGGGTAAATAGTATGGTGTAAATAGAGCGACCTCTCTTACTTATTTATATCATCAATGGTGAAAAAATGACAACTGTATATGACGTGCCAGCAGAGAAGTTGATTACTAAAGTCTCGCAGAAATTAAAAGAAATAGATGAGATTGGATTGCCTGCATGGGCAGCATTCGTAAAAACCGGAGTAAACAGGGGCTTACCTCCTGACAATCCACTGTGGTGGCATACAAGATGTGCATCCATACTCAGGCGAATATACCTGAAGGGGCCTGTTGGAAGCTCAAGACTTAGAACTGCTTATGCTGGAAAAAAGAACAACGGATCAAAACCACATCATTCTGAAAAAGGGAGCGGTTCAGTACTACGAGAAGCCCTTAAACAATTGGAAAAGGCAGGATTTATTAAATCTTCAAAAGATGGACGTCTTATTTCTCCAAAAGGGCAATCTTTTCTTGACAATACATCCTTTGAAGTAAAGACAGAACTTGTTAAAGAACTGCCTGCCATTGAAAAATACTGAATATAAAAAAACAGGTGTTATGATATGACTGACGAACTTGAGGCGATTCGCCAACAGCGATTACAGGAAATGCAGGCACAGCAAGCAATGTCTGCACAGCAGGAACAGACGGCTGTAAAAACGGATGCAAGGAAACAGGAGGCTATGCGTCAAACCCTGACTCCTGAAGCAAGAGAACGATTGAACACATTAAAGATGACAAAGCCAGAGCTTGTGGAACAAATAGAATTACAGCTTATACAGCTTGCACAAAGTGGCAAGATAAAAAACAAGATTGATGATGCACAGCTTAAAAAACTGTTAAATCAAATGATGCCAGTAAAAAGAGATATGCGCATCACGCGCAGATAATGAAAGGTGTGAACAACGATGAGCCTGAAGACAAAAGGAAAGAAGAAACGATTGGCTAAAGCCCATAATCAAAATCAGCGAGTTCCTTCATGGGCAATTATCAGAACAAACCGCAAAGTAACGACTCACCCCAAGCGCAGGAACTGGAGACGTAACAGTCTTGATGAGTAAAACAGGAGTGAATAAAACATGGCTGAACTAGAACGAATATACACAATACCACTTAGAAATGTAAAAAAAGCACCGCGATGGAAACGTGCAAAGAGAGCTACTATGGAAGTGCGCTGTTATCTTGAAAAGCACATGAAAACAGAAGCAAGCAGCATAAAAATTGATAAAACCATAAACGAGAAATTATGGGAGAGAGGCAGTTCCAAGCCACCATCAAAAATACGAGTTCGAGCAGTCAAATTAGGAGATGGTGTCGTTGAAACTGAACTTTCAACATAATTACAGGGATGGCAAAAAATCCAAAGGATTATTATTATTGGCGCGCCAAAAAGGAAGGCTATCGCAGTCGTGCAGCGTATAAACTCCAGCAGTTGAATGAGCGACATAATATTATCAAACGTGCCGATACTGTAGTAGATCTTGGTGCTTCACCGGGTGGCTGGTTGCAAGTTGCAGCAAGGCTGTCCGGGTCGGTAGTTGTTGGAGTTGATTTACTTGATATTCAGCCTATCCCGGGGGTTGTAACGTTTCGTGGGGACATTCGACAGCAGCGAACAATTGAGAGGATCAAGCTGCTTACCAACGATTGCGTTGACGTAGTACTGTGTGATGCTTCACCAAATCTCTCTGGGAATTGGAACTACGACCATGCACGTTCAATAGACCTATGTGATTCAGCTCTTAAGTGTGCAAAGCAGACCCTTAAACCTGGCGGAAATTTTGTTGTGAAAGCGTTCCAAGGTGATATGTTTTTGAGATTCCTTAATAAGGTTAGGAGGACTTTTGGCACGGTTAAGGCGTATTCGCCACAGGCTTCAAGAAAGGAAAGTGCTGAAGTGTATATTGTCGGAAAAAACATCATCCAGGAATCAAACTTACCTCCATGACTGACATACAATGTCATCAACCAGTAGTAGCAACAGGTCGAGGCGTATCCAGAGGAGTACCCATTCCTCAGGTACTTCTTCTAATCTTTGAGATCCTTCAAGAGAATAATGGGTCTTTGTGTACCATCGCGTTGCAGTGACCAGAACCCCGGAGATTTTTTGATATTTCGAAATAAGGTCTTGGAAAATTATCTCGGAAATTTTGATGCCAGCAGAGTAAAAAAGAGTCAAAAACTCCACTCAAAGATTAACCTTGCTATGTATCAGTTGCTGCTACTGGAGACTTGCAATATCACCAAACCACAAGGTTTTATAACTTTTAGCTATAAAGAGAGTTATATGATTGAGCGAAGCCACATCACCGGATGTCTGGATGATTATGATTATGAAAAGATAAAAATTGGTGTATTAGCATCCCACTCTGCTATTGATGTGTGTGATGGTGCAATAGAAGAGGGTTTTCACACGGTTGCTGTGTGTCAAAAAGGACGTGATAAAACTTATTCAAAATATTTCAAATCAAAACGCAGTAACAATGGAACAGTTACTCGTGGTGTGGTGGACGAGGCTATCGTCTATGAGAAATTTAATGAAATACTAAAACCTAAAAACCAGCAAGCGTTGCTGGATGACAATGTGTTGTTTGTGCCGAATCGTTCCTTTACTTCATACTGTGGAATCGATGCAGTTGAAAATCAGTTTTATGTGCCTCTTGTCGGCAGCAGGAATCTGCTCAGAAGCGAGGAAAGAGGAGATGAACGCGACTACTACTGGCTGCTCGATAAAGCAGGGCTCCCATACCCGGAAAAACTGGATGGTCCTGAAGAAATTGACGAACTGTGCATTATTAAACTACCTCACGCAGTAAAAAAACTCGAACGCGGATTCTTTACAGCAGCAAGCTATAAAGAATACATCGATAAATCAGAATTATTATCCAGGCAAGGAATCATCACAGAAGAAGCACTTGAGCACGCCAGAATCGAGCGATATGTAATAGGTCCCGTATTCAACCTTGATTTTTTTTATTCGCCCATCGAAGAAGAAAGATCACCAATCGAATTGCTTGGTATCGACTGGCGTTTTGAGACAAGCCTCGATGGGCATGTTCGCCTGCCTGCACCACAGCAGATAAGCCTGTCACAAAGCCAGATAGCACCAGAATACACAGTGTGTGGACACAACACAGCTACACTACGGGAATCACTGCTTGAAGAAGCTTTTCGATTAGCTGAAGACTATGTGAAGGCTGCAAGAAGATACTATGAACCAGGGATTATAGGACCGTTCTGCCTTCAAACATGTGTGGACAAGGACCTGAACTTCTACATCTATGATGTTGCACCGCGTATTGGTGGCGGCACAAACGTGCATGTGTCGGTTGGACACCCTTACGGCAACACACTCTGGAGAAAACCGATGAGTACTGGCAGACGAATTGCAATAGAAATACGAAGTGCCATAGACACCAATCAGCTTGAAAAAATAATCACGTAGAAGCGGATGTATTTGTATTGAGCACTGAAGAACACCTCCGCAGTCTCACCATACAAATCCTTATAAACCGTAAACACCATTTTTAATCTGGTGAGTTTATGGAACAATATCTAATACCATTAGTAATTGTAGTAGTGCTTGTGCTTGCAAGTACTGTAAAGATCGTCCAAGAGTACGAACGCGGTGTGATATTCCGTCTCGGGAGACTGGTCGGTGCAAGAGGACCAGGACTATTTCTTGTAATCCCGCTGCTCGAGACGATGAAGAAGATCGATCTCAGGACGATCGTGCTTGATATCCCGCCGCAGGAGGTCATCACAAAGGATAACGTGACCTCACGGGTGAATGCTGTTGTGTATTACCGGGTGATGGACCCGAGCAAAGCAGTGGTGCAGGTTGAGCACTATCCGACTGCAACCGCGCAGATGGCGCTCACGACTCTTCGGGGTGT
>CAJHIS010000037.1 GCA_905067555.1 Candidatus Argoarchaeum ethanivorans | reverse complement strand
GTCAGCAAGTACAACAAAGTAAGCGATATATGGATTACCTATACTAAATCAGATGGGCTGGCGGAAGATGGTGTTGTCTCGATCGCGGTGGATAGTAACATCGTATGGTTTGGAACGTGGGATGGTCTCAGCAAATACAATAAAATAACAGATACATGGACTACATACCATGGGCGTGGCGCGGATGAGGCAAGATCGATTGCAGTAGATGGTGATATTGTCTGGTTCGGGACGGATGAGGACGGCGTTAGCAAGTACGACAAGACAACTGATACATGGGTAACATATACTGCCGAATCAGGTGAAGTGGTAAGCAATCATGTTCCTGCTGTTGCGGTGGATGGGGATTATGTCTGGTCTGGAACGTGGTTGGGACTTAGTAAGTATAATAAAGTAACCGGAACCTGGACTACATATACTGAATCAGACATGCTGGCAAGCAATAATATTGACTCGATTATAGTAGATGGTGACAGTGTCTGGTTTGGAACCGATGATGGTGGTGTTAGCAGATATGATGAATGGAGTGATACGTGGACTACGTATACCAAAGCAGATGGACTGGCAGGGACTGATGTAAATTCAATTGCAGCAGATGGTGATAGTATATGGTTTGGGACTGGGTGGAGAGTTAGTGAATACAACAAAGTAGCAAATACATGGGTTACTTATGACACTTCTGATGGGCTGGCAAGTAATGGGGTTAAATCAATCGCAATAGATGGCAATTTTATCTGGTTTGGAACGAACCATGGTGTTAGTAGGTATGATAAACTGACTGATGCATGGCATAGTTATACTGTTTCTGATGGGCTAGCCGATAATTATGTTCGTTCGGTTGCGGTAGATGGTGACGTTGTCTGGTTTGGAACAGAAGATGGTGTTAGTAGGTATGATAAATCAAGTGCTGCATGGACTACTTACAATACATCCTGTGGAATGGTTGATAATTATATTGCCTCGATTGCGGTAGATGGGGATATCGTGTGGTTTGGAACAGATGATGGTGTCAGTATGTACAACAAAACAGCCAACACATGGACTACGTATACCGAGTTGGATGGACTATCCTGCCAGCATGTCCGTTCAATAGCAGTAGACGGTGATATTGTGTGGTTTGGAACATACGGCGGGATTAGTAAATATAATAAAACATATAATATTTGGACAGTTTATACAGAATCAGACGGACTGCCCGATGAGGATATATCAGCGATCGCGGTAGATGACAACTTTGTCTGGTTCGGGACAGATTGTGGTGTCAGCAGGTACAGTAAATCGGATACAACACCACCGCAAAAAGGTGACCTCAACTCTGACAACCAGATCACCCCAGCAGACGCTGCGATCGCTCTCCAGCTCGCAGTCACCGGTGCACACGACGATGCAGCTGACGTCAGCCATGACGGACGCGTCACATCCCTCGATGCACTCATGATCCTGCAGGCAGCGGCAGGAGCGATCAGTCTGTGAGGGAACTGGAGAAACGATGTTCGTGCAGCATTGGATGCCCCGCACTTCAGACCCTGTCTCACAATTGATTTTGAAACACCTGCGAAGCACCCCGCATCTCATAAATTTTCACCCGGTAGAACATAAAAGTGCATAATCAGACTATACTACACACGTTTCATCAAAAATTCGCCACGCCAGTCCTAATTTGACCCTTTATCTTCCAAATCCTCTTCAAATTATGTACTATGCATGCCAAACTGAATTCTGTTCTCACTCCCTCCAGACCCCTAGTTAAAAACTCCCGTAACCCATTATTTGCTTGATATGACCAAATACGCACTCTCCCGTCTTCGATCTTACACAGTAAACCTCCTGTCCCCTTGATAACTCCATCTTTTCAGCCATCTCCCGTAGGTTAGCCTTGTTGCCATAGCATTTAATCACCCTTGGTGAGCGCTTACTTTTTGTGCATAGCTTTTTACCCGGGCATCCAGCACATCCTATGCCTCGATAAACTCATATCTGTTTCCCTTTGTGCTTATCGAATTATTCGTAGCTGAATTTTAATATTTCTCCACCCAGGCAGGTGAATTCATCTTTTTTGGAGTTATATTTGAAGTTATCCTTGCCAAACCCTCCTGATTTGCCCTCCTTTCCTTTCATCTTAGACGCGAGCTTCTGGTGAGGTATATATCCATCTAACTGCCCTCCTTTCAAAAAATCAATGTTTTCCGCGGAGTGGTAACCGTTATCGGCAGAAATGATCATAGAGGTATTGGAAGGACGTTAATTATGGGACGGGCCTGAATTTGGAGGAGACTTCAACCTTTCAACTGCAACACTACGTAATCTGACAATCTCACTTCACCACAATATTTAATACATCTTCCCGCCATTACAACTGTTTTACAATAACCTATTTATGGAGCAGGTGTCATGGAAAAAATTCGTGTTGGTGTTCTTGGAGCTACTGGTAATGTAGGTCAGCAGTTCATTTCAATGTTAACAGACCACCCGTGGTTTGAGCTAACCACACTCGCAGCATCCGAGCGAAGTGCTGGAAAAAAATACAAGGATGCTGCAAAATGGCGCGTTGAGAGAGAACTTCCAAGGGACGTTGCAGAACAGGTGGTTGTGCCGGTAGATGTAAAAGAGGTAAACGCAGATATTGTTTTTTCAGCACTTCCTGCAGATCTTGCATATACCATTGAAGCCGATTTTGCAAAAGCTGGTTTTATCGTGGCAAGCAATGCAAGTTCCTATCGAATGTTTCCTGATGTGCCTTTGCTAATCCCTGAAGTTAATCCCGAACATCTTGGGCTTATCGATGTGCAGCGGGATATGCGTAAATGGGATGGATGCATAATAACTAACCCTAACTGTAGTACGATTACCATGGTAACGAGTCTCTGTGCTCTTACCGGATTTGGACTGGAAAATATTCGAGTAGCAACCATGCAGGCAGTTTCGGGTGCAGGCTATGATGGTGTACCGTCAATGGCGATTATTGACAACCTCATCCCTTATATTCCAAAAGAAGAGCAGAAAATGGAGACTGAAACATTAAAACTTTTGGGAGAGTTTGATGGTTCACAGGTTGTTAATGCAGATATCAATGTCAGTGCGAGCTGCAATAGAGTTGCGGTTATGGATGGGCATACTGAAGCTTTGTGGGTACAAATGGCAGATGATCCAACACCAGAGGAGGTCAAAGCTGCGTTTTTAAGATTTGATACCGATCTGCATGACCTTCCAACAGAGCCTGAAAAAGTAATCATCGTTAGAGATGAGGAAGATCGACCACAGCCGCGCATGGATCGTAATGCTGGAGGAGGTATGAGTGTAAGTGTCGGACGCATTCGTGAAGGAATCAGATATATCGCTGTAGGGCATAATACCATTCGAGGCGCAGCTGGAGCAAGTATACTGAACGCAGAACTGCTTCACAAAAAGGGAATATTATGAACATATTTATCATAAAAGAAACGTAATATTTACTCTGTGAATAACGAATCTTGATTACGTAGTAATCAAGATTGTAAACATATTTATCATAGAAGAAACGTAAAACACGTATTCTGTAAATAATGAATTGTTAAAGGTTACCGGTATTATAGTTCTGCACAACGAAGTTGTGCAGTCGAGAGTTTTTCTGCAAAGCGCAGCTTTACAGTGCTGGTAATTTCTGTACACGTTGTGTGCAGGGGGACAGACATGAACAGCAAAAAGGATGACAACTACCAGATAATTTCTGAACCAATTGAATCAACGAATCCAATATTATTCAATGGATTCCCAGGTACCGGGTTGATAGGAAACATTGCCTGCCAGTACATGATAGATAAACTCAAAATGGTACAAAAAGGCATGATCAACTCGAGATACTTCCCACCAATAGCAGTTTTATCAAATGGCATAATCAATATGCCAGTACGCATATACGAATCAACTGAACACAATATCTTAATTATCATTTCAGATATTCCCATACATCCAGCAGTCGCTTATGATATCAGCAAAGAAATTGTGGACTGGGCTAAAACAATAAACGTAAAGGAAATCGTGCCAATAGCAGGTATAGCTACGATGAGCGGGGAGCACAAGGTGTTCGGCTCGGCGACCACCAGTCAAATGCTCGAAAAAATAAAGGATGCCGTTGAGATATTCCAGGTCGGGACTATTTCAGGTATAGCAGGCAGCATGATGATTGCATGTCACCTGCAAGAAATGCCTGCTATAAGCTTGCTTGGAGAGACAAACAGCCAAAATCCAGAACCAAGAGCAGCCATAGCAGTAATAGAGGCACTGAATAAAATATATAATCTGAACATAGATATACAAGATCTTGTTGAACAGGCAAAAGAAATAGAGGTGGAAATGCAAAAACTGGCAGACCAGGTAAGGAATACAGAGGGCGTGCCACCACCACGAAAAGAATTTCCAATGTATGGGTAGCCAATGGTTCAAATATATTTTTGATAGACGAACAGACAAAAAAATAGATTCATTTAGAGGTGTTTGATCATAACACAGGTTTATTTTGTAGGCGCAGGTCCCGGGACATTGGAACTGCTCAGTATAAAAGCGGAACGACTTATTAAAACAGCAGACCTTGTAATACATTATGGTGATGCAACTGCTCCTGAAATCATCGAACTTGCAGCAGCAGATATTATAAGCAGCTATGGAAAAACACTTGACGAAATCACAGATACGATAGAAAATTATGTTAAACAAAAAAAAACAGTAGTACGCATTCACAGTGGAGATCCATCTCTTTTTGGCGGGATGCTCGAACAAATCCATGCACTTGAAAAAAGAAGTATTGAGGTCGAAGTGGTGCCAGGTATTTCAGCCATGTTTGCATCAGCAGCACTTCTAAAAACACAGTTGACACTTCCAGGTGTTACTCAAACCGTGATAGTAACACGACCAGAGGAGCCAATTGAAGAACTATCCAAGCATCTGGCTACCATGGTCATATTTCTCGGGGTTGAAAAGATACAGGAGATAATAGACCGGGTAGCATATCCACCTGGTACGGATGTTGCTGTGGTATACCATGCTTTCTGGCATGACCAGAAAATAATAAAAGGAACCATTTCAGATATAGTAGAGAAGGTAGAAACCGCTAAAATCAAGCATGGTGCAATCATTATTATCGGGGAAGCTGCAAACCCAAAAACAATCCTGACCCTTGATCGTGGCGAATGATCTCCATCTGTGCCCAATGCATCAAATTCAAACCAATATCTCTTCCCGATTCCAGTGCATATTTCTTTAAAAAATTCAATTCTATCAGTGCCATACAATAATTTCTTTCTATATTTTATGCAAAGTACCATGTAATATCGTATTTTATAAACGCAATGGCTTGCATGTTTCAACTCAGCCATTAATGTTCTTATATATCCACGCTTAAAAGAACTTGCTTTGTGGCTTGTCCCGACCGCGAGCTCTGCTGTAGGGTATAATAATTAAATCATACTCAACTTACACCCTCTTAGTTCTCTCCAAGAGCCGAAGTTTCTCAGTATGTTTTAGCTATCAGTACTTTCAAAATTGTTGATTTTCCACAGACAGGACACACTCCTGCCATTTTTCCAAGATTTCCAACAGGTACTCCAAGAATGTTTGCACCAGTTGCTTCTTCCATCTCAAGACCGCATGGCTGCTCACCACACCACGAAATTCTGACAATCCCCAAAGACAGTTTCCCGGCTACCTCTTCAAGCGTCCTGCAATCGATAATACTTTTATCAAGATTTTTTTTTGCCGATTCAAGCAGGTGCTGGTGTATTTTTTTAAACAAATCCCCAACCACTGAGTTCAGCTTCAAAAGAGGTGTAGACTGTTTTTGCATCGTGTCCCTGCGCACCATCATGCATGAGTTTTTCTGCAAATCTTTTGGTCCAATCTCGATTCTTATTGGAACGCCTTTCAATTCCCACTTATAGTACTTGGCACCAGGCCGCTCATCACTATTATCCAGCTTTACCCTTATCCCGGAAGCTTTTAATCCCGTTTCAACCTGTTTGCATGCTTCAAGAACCTCCTTTCCTTCTCCAAAGATAATCGGAACAATTACTACCTGCACAGGTGCAACCTCCGGAGGCAGCACAAGACCATGATTATCGCCATGTAAACTTATAAGTGCTGCAATGCACCGCTCGGATATGCCATAACAGGTTTGATTGGCATACTGCTTACTGCCATCCACGTCTTCATAAGTAATTTCAAAAGTTTTGGCAAAGTTAGTACCGAGATGGTGTGCGGTTCCTATTTGAAGGGTGCGTCCATCCGGCATCAGCGTATCCACTGCCATCGTATAATCAGCACCGGGAAACTTGTCCCACTCAGGACGCTTTGATACAATGGTGGGAACAGCAAGTCTGTGATAGAATTGTTGATACAGTTTAGTGGCAGCTTCCACCTGCAGAGAAGCCTCGTCCCAGCTCGCATGCACAGTATGAGCCTCTTTAAATGAAGTAATCTCTCGCAGGCGTATCAAAGGACGGGTGTGCTTTGTTTCGTATCGAAACGTGTTTACTATCTGGTATATCAACAAAGGCAGGTCTGTATGACTTCTAACCCACAACCTGTACATCGGATAGATGGCGGTTTCACTTGTTGGTCGCAGTGCAAGTGGAACTTCCAGTGGTTCTGTGCCGCCGTGTGTTACCCAGTACACCTCATCTTCAAAACCTTTGATGTGTTCAGCTTCTTTCATAAACTCGGATTTTGGAATAAGTAATGGAAAAAGAGCCTCGCTGTGATCTACATTTAGCAATTCTCGAAGAACGTTATATACGTTGGATTTAAGACTAAATCCAAATGGATACCATGCACACAGTCCCTTTACAGGATAACGCACGTCGATTACCTCTGCCATCCACAGAAGCTCGTTATACCACTTACTGAACTCTTCCTTTAACGGAAGTTTTGACCGGGGGTTGTTGTCGTCTCTCACAACACCAACAGAATAACCAGGGGAGTTATAAAACATTCTATTAGTGCGGAAAGGAAAAGAAGTGGCATAATCCAGTGCAGGTAAAATGTAACACTCTTTTTAACCTCGTATTTTACATCTATCGTCTTTCCTTTAATTACAGAAAACATGAGACAGCCCAGTCGCAGTCCAATGGCAGCGCTTAATAAAATCATGGGAATCTCAATAATACCATGAGGTGTGATAGCTGCTGCAATAAATAATAAACCTTCAGTCTTGCTTGATAGATTCACAACCAGACCAACAATAAAACCATTTGAAGCTACAAAAAGCACAGGAATAATGCCAAAGCCAAGACCAAATAAAAGTGCAGCAAAACTCTTTAGAGCATTGTTTGCAAAAATAGCAAGCATAAGTAACACAGGATTAAGGGAGGTTATCCATTCAAACATTCCACCAATCTCTTCAAAAGATGCTGTTGCTTCTTCCGGAAAGTAGAGTGGGTAACAGTAGCCTGCTGCAAGGGAAATAATAAAAATAACGGCAATAGCAAGAAAATAACTTCCGAGAGTTCTTACGTATTGCATGTCGTTGTGGTATCCTGTTTTTATTTTACCTTTCTGCATTCTATATAATTCCCAACCTTGGGTTATGCCTTTTTCACTTTTTTGACCAACTCATCGACATGATTTACAGTGAGCTCCTGTTTTCGTTCCCTGCATTCTTTTATTATATCTACAAGCTCACAGAGTTGGTCATGTGTAAGGTCGTGGTAGCCTCTGTGCCGCAGTATGCCAAGAAGCGCTTTTCTGCCGGTGTGCTTTCCAAGTATGAAGCATCGTTTTGCACCTACCAGTTCCGGTGGATATGCTTCATAAGTGCGTGGGTCTTCGAGTATTGCAGCCACATGGATGCCTGATTCGTGTGCAAAGGCATTTTCCCCGACCACTGACTTGTTTTTTGCTACTTTCACGCCTGAATATGCTTCAACGAGTCTGGAAAGGTTACGGAGGGGCGGTAATCTGTACTTGTCGATATTGTGTTCGATTCTGAGAGCAAGAAGCACTTCTTCAAGGCTTGCATTGCCACAGCGTTCTCCTATGCCGTTTACTGTGGTGTGAAGTTGTTTTGCTCCTGCTTCTGCTGCTGTGATGGTGTTTGCTGTTGCCATGCCGAGGTCGTCGTGGCAGTGGATGCAGAGATGACTTTTTTTGATTGTTTTTTTTATCTCGGTTACGAGATATTTTGTTGTAGCAGGTGTGAGGATACCTATAGTATCCGCGATACTTATGTAGTCCGCACCATAGGATTCTGCTTCGAGGAAGATCTCTTTTAATCTGGTCACACTGGTGCGAGTCGCGTCTTCTGCAGCAAATCTTACTATGATGCCATGCGATTTTGCGTATTCGAGGGTTTCAAGCGCTGTTTGTTTCATTTCTTCATAGCTTGAATGGTACTTGTATTTCAGGTGGATGTCTGACGTTGCGATAAAGATGCTTATGATATCAACTCCGCATTCGAGAGCTGCGTCCACATCTTCTTTTTTTGAGCGCGAAAGACAGCAGATTTGAGCGTTAAGGTCAAGACCTACAATGGTCTTTATGGTTTCTTTTTCATTGTTGGATACAACAGGAAAGCCTGCTTCAATGGTTTCGACACCTATTTCATCAAGCTTCAGAGCAAGCTTTATTTTTTCATCAGTGGTAAAAGCAGTACCAGGTGTTTGTTCACCATCTCGCAGAGTAACGTCGCAGATTTCTATGTCAAGAGGTTTATGCTCAATAAAATCATAGTATATGTTTTTTGAAATATAATTCATTGTTGTGCACCATCTGATAATCAATTAAATAATCAGGATTGATGGTAAGATTAATTATTCCATAAATAAGCTTTGTCTATGTGTAAGAAACTATTTGATAGATAAAAAAGATACAACTTATACATGAGTGAAACAGTTTCAGCTCTACTTGTAACAGAAGTGGAAAAATATCTAAAAAGCGTATTTGGAAATATTAAACTTAAAAATATAAGTGAGCTTGGTACAGCTCCACCGGATGTGATGGAAGATGGTGTAAAAGGTTTTGGATATGGCAAACCGTACATGATTACCTTTGAGCGTGATGGGAAAGAAGAGTCAGCCGTACTTTCGAGCATGCGAGTGCAGTCTGGTTTTGGGCATGATCATTTTTCTGATCGTGCACAGGTACTGCTCTGGCAGCATGACACGTTTAACCGTATGCCGGGACACGTGGAATCTCTTGACGTTGGTTACTTTACAAAGGATGGCAGTTTGTGTTCTACGGGCGATGCGGAAGAGTTCTTCATGTTGATGAGAACTGTTAACGGCAGCGAGTACGTTAGCGACCTTGAAGAGATAAAAAAAAATAAGGGAAAGATAAGCGAACTTGATTTGAAGCGAACAACGGCACTTGCTGAATACCTTGCAAAAATCCACCGAGAGAGGCACACTGCTCCTGAATTGTATGTACGCAAGATCCGTGATACAGTAGGTCATGGCGAATGCATAATGGGTCTGACAGATAGCTATCCGGACAGCCTTTCTTATATTACACCGGGAGAGTTGTGTGCGATTGAGCAGAAATGTGTTGAATGGCGCTGGAAGATTAAAACCCATACAGACAGATTGTGCATGACGCATGGCGATTTTCATCCATATAATATCATGTTCCGGGAGGGTACTGATTTTACAGTACTTGATCGAAGTCGTGGTGAATGGGGCGAAGCAGCAGATGATGTGTCGTCTCTTGCTATGAATTATATCTTCTACGCCCTGCAAACCAACGGCTCTTTTACTGGCGGCTTTAAACAGTTGTTCGAGGCATTTTTTGAGAGGTATCTTGAGCTTACGGGGGATTATTTTTTGCTCAAGGTAATCCAGCCCTTTTTTGTGTTCCGTACTCTTGTCGTGGCAAGTCCTGTGTGGTATCCCAACTTATCTCTTGATGTTCGAGGCAAGTTGTTTAATTTCCTTTATAATATTTTAGAAGTTGAAGAATTCAATCCTTCAGAGGTTGATAAACTTATAGAGTCCTGAAATATCTGTATTTGAGCCTCTCTTGATCCTCCCGATACTTATATCAGTTTTAATACATTTTCAATTGATAGTTTTATGATTTCAAGAGGGTCTGGTATGCCAAGGTAGTGCACCATCAAAGGTATAGCCACAAAAGTTCCAACCATGCTCCCAATGTTTGCAAGTGCTGCTACAATGATTACACGAAATAGTTTGTTATTCATTAGTTCTTTAAAGCTCGAAGCTTCGGCTAACGTGGTAAAATCACCATGCGTAGGTGGTCTAAAATATGCTTCTACAAGTCCAGCTAGCCAGCCAACAGCAAGGAATGGATGAATGAAACCAAACCATGCCAATGATAGGGCTGTAAGCACAGAGAACGGATGCCCTCTTGCTATAATTACCCCTACTGCTGATAGTACGCCCTGTGTGATAAACAGGTAAGCAATGGCTGTAAGCATGGTTGCAAGAGAGATTTGCCCATAGATAATCATCGCCGCAAGCATAAAAATCGCTGTCACAATAATTAGTATTGTTGCAGCTTTCAGGATGCTAAATCGTTTCTTTGGTAAAGTAGTGAGGCTATCAAGAGCCGGCAGTGTTTCAGGATGTTCAAGATATTTTTGTATGCCTGCCCTGTGCCCTGCTCCCACCACTGCTACCACGTGCCCGTCGTGTGAGATGTCTAAAAGATTTCTTGCAATATAGGCATCTCTTTCATCAATGAGCACTTTTGCAGCAGACGGTGCATATTTTCGGAGCTCCTCCACGAGTTGGGTTACTACATCGGCATCTGTTACAGTATTGATATCTATCTCTTTTGTTCCACCAATCCCAAGACCTGCTGCAATAATTGCAAACGTTATTTTCGCCTTTTCAAATAGCGTCATCCCTGCCCAAAGTCGCTGCAAAGTAATCTGGATGTCTCGATCCACCAGTGCGATTTTTGCTTCAATCTGCTTTGCTTTTTCAATAGCTGCAAGCATTTCAGCTCCAGGCTTTACCCCCATTTCGGCCCCAATCTTCTTTTGCACGTATGACAACAGCCAGTGAATCAAAAAATAGTGAAACTTGTCTGCAC
>CAJHIS010000036.1 GCA_905067555.1 Candidatus Argoarchaeum ethanivorans | reverse complement strand
AGGAGGGGCTTAACACTCGCACGATCCTAAATTACGTCTAAAAATTAAACTGGTATGACACTATGAGTTCCATGGGACAGTACTCAATTTTTTCATAAACAATCTCCCGATAGTTTAAGCCCAAATTCATTTTTTTAGTTCTTTTCTGATTCTTTCAATTTCACCGCCCCCTGGTATTTTGAGAGTAAAAGCACCATGACAGGGTTTGATGTAAGCGATGAGAATGTGATCGCCTTCGATGCCGATTGGCAGTGGCGGAATTCCTATCAGGTATATATTGAATATTTTATACCCGGGGGCTACAAAGTAGATTTCTCGACAGCGTTTTTGTATCAGTTTTGAACACTCGGCAAAGGTTGTGCGAGCTAATAGTATTTCATAATCCAATTCTTCTACACATGGAGCCATGTACTCACCCCATCAATTTGTTCTTTAAGTGGCATTGGGTTGTGAATAACAGGTTCTGCAAGTACATGCTCACAGATATTTTTGCATTGTTCTGTTAACTCTTCAGCACATTTCCCAAACACGATTGCCACCATTTTACCTTTTGAGAGCGCATGTATGCTGGCAAGGTACGCGATACCCGAATCACTGTGAACGAACACAAAGCAGAAGTCGAAGTCGATCTTTCCCGTTGATAATGCACCAATAGTTATATCCAGATTCATCATCTTTCCATCATAATAATGACGCTCAGGATCAGCGACCTTCACAAGAAGGAGGGCTGATTTGTTGCCTGCAAACACTGGCGTTATCCCATGTTTTTGAAGCTTGTACGCAAGATATATGGCAGTGCTTGTCTGCACAGGAAATTCAGGGCAACCAAGCGCCAAAAGAGCGGTTTTGGTCATAACTGATAAATATTGAAGAGGATGCTATTTAAAACCATCTTTTTTAGAACATGCTTACAGGAGGCTATCAAGGAAGGTGGTAGTAATGATTTTTCCGTTGATTTTGATCTCACGCAGTGCCAACGTCTCTGGCATCTGGCAGTACATGATCTTAGTCATCAGAATTCGGTCGTTGTTTTGAATTTTCCTATACAACGATATGGTCTTTTTTTGCGCCCCGGCAGAAATCGTTTATCAAGGCTGCCATATATCTGGATTACCGTGCCAGTGTCCTTCGGGCAGTGATGTGTGATCTGTATAGTACTAAAGATATGTTCAAACAGTATGGTTTCATGAATCGTTAACCTTTTTTCCGACTGGAACATTCACAGGTCTTGCATTCTCCCAGTAATGTAAAAACAAATCCTTACACCATTCACGGAACTCCTCGTCCTGGCTGTTGAAAGAAATTGAGAAATCTATATCCTTACCACACGTGGGAAAACAAAGTCCTGCACTCTTTTCGGTTATAGTCATGGCTATCTTTATTTCATCAATAACCTTCATGTGTTCGCCTGGCTTAAATTCAAATCCATGCGGATATCTAACATTCTTTGGCAAAATGATCCTGAAATCCAACCCTTCTTCATGTTTTTTGCTGATTATTGGGATTGCATCCGTTAAAATTTCAGGTGACATAATCCAAATGTACTTTTCAGCACCAGTAAATAAAAGCGTGCGCTCCCTGAGATTCTCCATCGTTCCATGTGTTTTTTCAAAATTTCTTAAATCAGCTATCCTTTCAAGAAACTTTTTTGGAATATCCAAGTTGAGATTCATCAAATCTTCTCTGTTTTTTACAAGGAATCCAAAGTTATGCAGTGAAGATAGAATCACCTTTCCATAATTTGTGAGTGTGAAGAAGCTCTGCACATCTTTCTCGATTAGTTCCGCATCCTGCAATCTTGTGAGATGTCTTGTAGTTTCCTGTAGCGAAATTTTTAGTTTTTCAGAAATGGTGCCATGCTTCTGTTTTTCTTCTGCAGTGAGAAATAGTATCTCCAGTCTCAGCGGATTAGAAAGCTCAAACAATAAGCTGCTGAGATTCACCAGGTTTGATACTCTCGTTTCAGGATTGATCCGTACATCTTCTGGTTGAACCTCCATAATTGTTAATAAGGAGTGTACCTTAATGTTAGATTATTGTAGCATAATAATGAGGGATAAAAATATGTTGAAAGTGATTGTATCAACCTTGCTGGTTTGTATGGTTGTAGTGAGTTGTTTGATAGCAAGCGTTCCTGCCGAACCTCCTGGAAAAACACCGGTAATTATCGGGTTCAAGGATAAGCCGGACCCAGGTTTAATCCGGGCACACGGTGGAGAAATAAAGTATGAATATCATATCGTTCCGGCGATAGCAGCCTCTTTACCTGAGCAGGCAGTTGAGGCGCTGAAAAACAATCCGAATATTGGCTATATCGAGCCAGACTGCGAGGTTGCAATAGCTGAAGAAGTCCTTCCATCTGGCATTAACCGGATAGACGCCGAGCTCGTTTGGAATGGGACAGAAGGCGGGCATGACGTTGGACTGGATAGAAACGCGGGTGATGGAATTAAGATAGCAATTATTGACACCGGGATAGACTACACACATCCAGACCTCGATGATAATGTGAAAGGCGGTCATAGATTTCAGGAAAACGGCGCAATCAATGACGATAACTTCATGGACGATAACGGGCATGGAACACACTGTGCCGGGATAGCAGCAGCAGAGGACAATGATATAGGGGTAATAGGAGTCGCGCCAGGGGCACATCTGTACGGTGTTAAGGTCTTGAACAGTGATGGAATTGGCTGGCTGAGTGATCTGATAGCTGGTGTTGAATGGGCGAATGATAACAGCATGAACGTTATATCAATGAGCTTGTGTACAATTTCGGATTCATCTCTTTTGCACCAGGCTTGTGATACAGCCTATTCAAACGGGATTGTGGTTGTTGCAGCATCATGCAATGATAATTCATCGGTCAAATTTCCAGCAAAGCATGGTTCGGTTATCGCGGTTGGAGCAACAGATGGCAACGATGAGAAGGCATGGTTCTCAAATTTTGGTCCTGAGCAGGAACTGATGGCACCAGGCGTTGGCATATACTCAACCGAGCTTGGAGGAGGATATAAATCACGCTTTGGCACCTCAATGGCATGCCCGCATGTGTCTGGTGCAGCGGCTCTCCTATTTGCATCAGACATTGACGCTGCATACGATTTTGATGGTGATGAAGTATGGGGTGCAGACGAGATAAGAAAGAAATTGCAGGACACTGCTGATGACTTAGGTGAGCCAGGAAGAGATGACTATTATGGCTACGGCTTGGTTGATGCGTATGAGGCAGCGACAGACCTGACACCACCAATAATATCCAATGTAAAAGCAGAAAATGTAAATAGCTCTGGTACATCGATAATCTGGACAACAAACGAGGCAAGCGACGGCGTGGTTTGTTATGGAACAGAGAAAATGAATCTAAACCTGACAGCAACAAACCAGACGAGGGTCAAAAATCATATTGTGGAGCTTTCAGGACTACCCCCGGTAACAACGTACTATTATGAGGTGCAGTCAACCGATCCGACTGGAAACACTGCAATTGATAACAATAATGGCTCATACTACAATTTTACAACTCTCGACAGCATGCACGTTGCAAGCATCGAGATGGGACCACAATATAATGGTATGGCATGGACATGGGCAACAGCAGCTGTAACAATTCAGGATTACACCGGTACACCAGTTACAGGGGCAGCAGTGTATGGTCATTGGAGTGGATTGACCAGCGATACTGATTCCGGAACAACGAATGAAAATGGACGGATAGTGCTGGAATCCGATAAGGTTCATAAGATCGGTGGAACGTTTACCTTCACAGTAGATAATGTAATAAAGAATGGATATTCTTATGACTCGTGGGCAAATAATGAGACAAGCAACAGTATAATATGATGAGGTTGAGTATAATAAATGAACAGACTTGTAACGTTCTGCATCAAAATCGGATTCATACTGCTCGTACTTGTGGTTATCTCGAATACCGTCTATGCTACCACCACTACTGAAACTGCTGATGGCGATCCAACCATGACGACTGGGACAATTATTGGAGGGACATATACAAACACAGGGTCAGACGATGGGGCAACTCAAGACTTAGAAGAAGCCTTATTAGTAGGGGGGCACGGCAACGCATATAATTTAGATTGTTATTATAATCTTAGTACTGCTATCGATGAGTCTCGAATATCAGCATTTGAAATTGGCGTTAACGCTTGGTATTCGTGTGCTAAGGCGGATTCTTTCCCCATATCTGTTTGGAACAATACAGCAGGTTCATGGGACAGTACGACTATAACTGTTGATGCAGCATCAGACGGGACTAATTACACTGATACATCTACGATGAGTATTGAACATATAAGAGATTCAGACGGTAATATAGCAATCAGATTTGATGATAACACCGCGGATAAACAAAGCACATTACATATCGATTACCTGTATGTGAACCTCACGTACACAACTATTTCAGGCGTTGCTACTGACAAGCTCACTTACAAGAATGGCGAGACGATCATCACAACATGGACTTCCGCTGATGGTTTTGGTTCCGGCGAGAACTTCATTAATGTAGAATACTGGGATGTGACCGCAGGCACACAATTCAACCTCACAAGCCACGCTACATCTGCAACTTCAAGCACATCCAAAGCACTCACAAGTAATGAAGTCGGGCACGAAATTGCTGTGTACGTGTACACCACCTCAAGTTCAACTGGCGTTAATTCAACCGCTATCACACAGGGAGACCCATGGCCATGTTCAATTCCAAATACCGTGGGACCCGAGAGCTGGAACTCATACAACGATACTGATCATAACAATCAGGATGACACCTTCAGTGGCGATGAGCATACTGTTTACATGCATGGTGTGGGGTTCACGCAATCCTACAATTATAGAATAGCATATTACGATGTGGACGATTATAAGGTCGCGAGTGAACTTACTAATGCCTCAGATAGCGATGGAAACCTGAGCAGTCAATATGATTTTACGGGTAACGCGAGTGCAGCAGCAGGACTATGGCATTCCGCGGTATATGATGCTACTGATAGCCCTCCGAGCACTTATAGTCCAACCGATCTGGACAATATTGTTGATGACGACTTCACCGTGGAACAGTCAGCAATCCCGGAGTTCCCGACAGTAATCGCGGCAATTGCGGTTTGTATGCTCTGTGCGGTTTCGTATATGGTAATGAGGAGGAATAAATATGGAAAAAAGTAAGTTCGTGTATATCGGTTCGCTGGTAATACTAACAGTTCTTTTAGTCCTCGTTTTCTACCATCCTGTAGCTACCGAGGGCAAGTACAGCGAGGTGCAGTGGGTACAATTGCTGGAAAAGGGAACTGAGCGAATCATCCAGTTTGACATCATCAACCACGAGCAGAAGGACATAAACTACACGATTATCGTTACCGTGGATGAAAAGAAGTACACTGAAGACGTGCTGATCCGCAAAGGCGGGAAGTTCACCTATATCCACCATATCTATCCGGAGAGGCTTACTGAAGGTGATGTAACATTTGTGGTTTATAAAGAGGGAGAATCCCTGCCGATCGAGGAGGTGACATATTGCTTAAAATAAAAAACAAAATAATCATCGTATGGTTCTCGATTGTACTTATGAGCTGCTTCTGCCTCAGCACAATGACAGGACATGAACTTGTGGACATGGCAGTCGTCCCGGAAGTTCCAAGAGCGGATGAGCCGATAATTACTACATTCAAACTGAACAATCCAGCTTCTGAAACTGCATTGATTGATTTCTCTTTTTATGCCAATGGGGAACTTATCCAGGAAGGGACCTCAATGCTTGCATCGCATTCGAGCAAGACATACCAGTATGTGTACAGGAATCCACTTGAACTTGGCGAGCAGGTGAACTTCGTAGTAAAGGCAGAATCACAAGGCATAACCTGCGAAAAGGTTGTTTCACTGCCTGCATACCCGCCGCAGATCATGTCAAGCTTCGTCTCTTTCGCTTCTTTCTCAACATCGGTAATGGGTTTCATGGCGAGCTCAACATACTACGACAGTTCCTTTGGTTCTCCTGATGAAGGCCTGAATGTCGGACTGGTCATTTCCATCGTTCTTATCATCCTGCTGATATTCCTCGAGTTGAGCGAGCCAGTTTTAACCAAGGGGACCCATGTGGTGCTTGGAAGGCTCAGGATGCAGTACAGCACGATGACTGCGATATTATTTTTCATCTTTATAGGTATTGTTTACACGAAGATCGTGATGATACTGGTGGTGTAGGTGATGGGTTGAAGGTGATGGGTGATGGTAGAGAGGAAGAAGATAAAGAGTTTTGAGGATTTGGAGGTATACCAAAAGCTACTTGAGCTACATTTAGAGGTAAGCAAGATTTCGTTAAAATTCCCAAAATATGAACTATACGAATTAGGGTCTCAAATAAGGCGGTCATCGAATTCAATACCTGCGAATCTGGCAGAGGGATGGAATAACAAGCATATTAACATATACTTGGAAGGAATTAATCGAGCTTTTGGAGAGTACCAGGAAACGTTACACCATTTACAGGTTGCCTATCGGAAAGGTCATATTGACAAAGATGCTTATTTGAATTACCGGCAAAGATATGAAGAATCTGCAAAAATGCTTAGAGGTTTGGAATCAGCGCTCATGAGATGGAAGGCAAAGAAAGGTGAAAGGTGATGGAAATCTTACACTCAACACCTTACACCCAACACCCAACACCTTACACCCAAATAATTAAAAATGGCATGTATTAGGAGCATTTCCAGGTGGGAATGGCTGTTAATCCTCGCCATATTTATCGCCATCTCTATCACCGAATATATCTTCACATACGAGGATGTGCGTATAGGCATTGTGCTGGCGTTGTTCACTGCCATTGGAATCTATCTCGTGATTTCGGTAAAAGCACCGGGCGTGCATGTTGTAGACTCTGCTGAATGCCTTGCACTCGTGCCAATATATATTCTCATCACCTCTTCACTGCCCTGGTTCTTCTTACGCCAGATCTATCTTCTGCCAGCAGTTTATGCCACAATCCTTGGACTTTGTTTCTATTATGTTCACAAGAAGGACATCAGTTTTGAAGAACTTGGGTTTAAAAAGGACAGGATTTTGAAATATGCACTTCTTGGCGTTCTTATAGGAGTCCCTTTTGGAACGATAGAATACTTTATCATAACGCCTGCACCTGTATTCCCTGCATTTACGTTGGGGCATCTTTTTAGAGACTTTATCTATATGCTCTTTTTTGTTGCTCTTGGTGAAGAACTGCTGTTCAGGGCTTTGATTCAGCGAAACCTGTCATACGCTTTTGGCACAAAAACAGGGCTCGTGTCTGCAAGTTTCATGTTCGCTGTGATGCATCTCACATGGCGTTCTGTTCCGGAACTCTTCTTCGTATTTTTCGGTGGTATGGTACTTGGATACCTGTATTATAAAACAGGAAGCTTGACTGCACCCATCAGTGTCCATGCAGTTGGCAATACAATGCTCGTGGGAGTGCTCCCGTATATTTTTCAGTAGGAGGTAAAAAAAATCTCTGGTACGAAATCATCAGACAGAAGACTGGTTGAAAAAGCAGTGTTTTGTTTTGCATTATGTTTTACCATATCCTTCATATTCTTCCGCCGATCTTTAGAGAGCATCGCCTCAATGTTCTCACTTGACTACATCATCGGGCAGCACCACGCCGCCTCGTTGGGGGTTCTCATCCTTTGCTTTATCTGGCTGTTACTTAAGAAAAGAGAGATATTGCAGGGAATGAGAGCAGAATCGTATAACCCTGTCTTCATTGTTCTTGGTCTGGTTCTTCTTGCGTTTTCGCTGTTGATGCCGGCAGTTTGGGTTTTTCTTGTCTTCCAGTTACTATTGGCATGGCTTGCCGTTTTCATTATTTTCTTTGGTAAAGGAATGCTTATCCAGTCAATCCTGCTTGGAATCTATGGCTTTTCCATCTCATTCCCATTAATAGTTGAAAAATTTGCCGAGCTTCCATATTCAAAAACCATCATTTCACCAGCAACGTGGATATTGACACTGTCCGGCTATCCACTGGAGAGTCATGGGCAGTTGATCAGTTTTTTAAGCTCAACCGGTGAGCCAATATCTGTCCTCGTCACTTCCGCCTGTGCTGGACCTGCGACAATGGGCGTTTTTATAGCAATCTTCGCGTTGATGATGCTGGACACTCCACTTCCCCGCGGGAAAGCAGGTTATGTGTTCGTTTTTGGCATAGTAGGAACATGGGTCCAGAGTTTTATAAGGCTTATAATCCTGCTGTTAGTCGGCTATTACCGTGGTGGGGCTGCACTCTGGACTGCTCACTCATGGACTATTTATATCCTGTTTCCTTTATGGTATCTCATCTTCCTTTATGTTTATTTTTATGTTTACAAGAAAATAAATTGTTGACACAGATTAACGCAGATTAACACAGACAGATAATACAAATCAACAAGGTCAAACTTAAATAAGTCCGGGTAAATCAGTGTCTTTAAAAATGCCAATGAAAATTTACAAACATGGAGAGATAACCGAGAAGATAACAGGAGCAGCCCAGAGAGTGCACAATACGCTTGGTTATGGTTTTTTGGAGAAGGTGTATCAAAATGCGCTTGTTATTGAACTTCGAACACTTGGATTTAATGCAGATGTGGAACAACCTATCGCAGTTCATTATCATGGTGAAATCGTTGGTAATTATGTCGCTGATATTGTCGTCGATGGAAAAGTCATTCTTGAAATCAAAGCCGTAAAAGAAATGTCTGAAATTCATGAAGTTCAGCTCGTCAACTATCTTAAAGCGACTGGTATTGAAGTTGGCCTTCTAACCTAACTTTGGTCAGGTCTGTAACTGTGAAACGTCGTGTGATGGATAAGAAATAAGCCTGCGTCTTTAATAGAAGGAAGTTATAATGTATACACAATGAAATATGCAGGACTCAGGGTTGACATTGATTGTGTTAAAGATGCAGAATCGCTGCCAGTTCTATTAGATATGCTAAAACGGCATGGAGTAAAAGCGACTTTTTTCGTTGCTACAGGCCCGGATAACATAGTCAGGAATATGAGGAACTACATGAACCCGCTGGATATCATCAGAAAAAAAGCATTCAAACGCTATGGACTGACCATGCTCAATGGCTTACTCTTTAAAAGACAGGTCCAGGACTCCGAAAACATCGACATGATCGTTGAGGCTGGACACGAACTTGGACTGCATGGATATGACCACTACGACTGGATGAACCACCTCGACTCGAAAAGCACGGAAGAGATAGGTGCTTTGATTTCACGTGGATGCAAACTGTTCGAGCAGGCATTTGGTTTTTATCCAAAATCGTTTGCATCCCCAGGGTTCACTGTGAACCCAAGGTTTCTGGGTGTGCTGGATGATTTTGGATTCAGTTATTCAAGTGACTTTATTGGAGAGAAGGCATTCTATCCCGGGATTGGGACCAGGGACAAGATTTGCAGAACTTTGCAGATACCGGTCAGCATGAGATCAATTGGAGAGCTGAACGATGACGGATTCAGCGATAATCAAATACTGAAGGCTGTCACTGACAAACTAAGCCGCCATTCGTCTTTTGTCTTCTACTGCCACCCGTCTTATGAGCCTGTTTTCAAACCCGTGTTTCTCGAGCATGTTTTGAAGTGTATGGAAGAAAGCTCAAAAATAGTGACCCTTGAGAAGATAGCATCAGGATTGAAAGATAAGATAAACTAAAAGGTAGGTAAAGATGAAAATACTGCATATTTACGAGTTGGGGCCACTAAACACTGACACAATTGGTGGAATAGAGCTTGCCATCTTAGAACTTTGTAAGGAGCTTGTTGCACTTGGTAATGACGTAACCATATTGACAGGTGCACAGAATTCATGTTCCAAGCGCTGCATTGATGGAGTGCATATCTTACCTGTTGACTGCTTAAACACCATGAGGCTGACATGGAGCAACAGCAACCTCAAGCTGTCCAGGCAAGTCTTGTTCCCGCTCGCTGTGCTCGGACGGCAATTACGAGGCTATGATATTTATCATGGACACATATATGTGAGCGGATTTTTAGCAACCTACCTTGCAAGGATGAACCATGCAGTCGCAGTAAACACACTTCATGGCTCCTACTATCCTGTCTGGAATGAAATAGCAAATCCCATAACTGCTGGTTTTTACCGTTCTTGTGAGCGTTTTTTGGCACCCATGCTTGCCAGGCACGTCCACCTCCAGGTTCATACTGCTAAGTATTTTGCAGAGCAAGTGCTTGCATGGGGGGCACCAGCAGATAAGCTAAAAGTAATTCATAATGGCGTTAATCTCAACCATTTTCGTCCCGGCACTGAGCCAGTAGAGCAGGATCATTCGTTACCTGTTTTACTAACCGCAAGGAGGCTGGTAAAGAAAAACGGACTTGAATACTTGCTCCGCGCAATGAAACACATCCTTAGCGAGGAACAATGCAAGCTGGTAATCGCGGGCGATGGCCCTGAGAGACAGAATTTGGAGTTACTCTCTGCTGATATGGGCGTCTCCGAACACGTTGAATTTGTTGGTGCTGTTCCACACAGCCTCATGCCAAAGTATCTTGCAGCCGCCGACGTTGCAGTGCTGCCAAGCTTGATCGAAGCCACCAGCCTGTTCGCACTGGAAGCAATGGCAATGGCTAAGCCTGTCGTTGCAACCAACGTTGGCGGGTTGCCAGAGATACTCGGCAATGCAGCTCTGTTAGTTGAGTCAATGAACGAACAGGAGATGGGTGATGCAATTATTCAACTATTGCAAGACAATGGGAAAAGGGATAAACTGGGTAAAAATGGCAGACGACTTGCGGAAAAACACTCGTGGGAAACGATTGCAGAGCAAACAGATGCCGAGTACCGACGAGCTTAGGGCTTATCCGCTGGAAGTTAAAAGAGAGTGAATACGATTGTGAAAAAAATTGGGACCAGTATCAATTTGAGGCACTGGGGATCTGACCGAAAATTCCAGATAATAAGATTCTTGTTATTCTCGATAATTTTAGTTCGCACAGGGCAAAGATACTACAAAGTTTACTGAAAAAAACGGGATTGTATTGGTATTTTTGCCTCCATATTCTCCAGATTTGAATCCAATCGAATTCATCTGGAAAAGCATTAAGAGAATTATTTCACGCGAGTTTATTGTAGATTTAAATCACATGAAAGAGATAATTAGTGATAAGTTTCGGAAATATTCATCACAGATTAGT
>CAJHIS010000035.1 GCA_905067555.1 Candidatus Argoarchaeum ethanivorans | reverse complement strand
CTATGTACTTGACTGATTTTTCTATTTTTATTTAGAGGTATAATGAATGGAAGATAATAAACAACTTAAAGGCACGACTACCATAGGTTTAGTGTGTGATGGCGGTGTGGTTTTGGCATCTGAAAGTAGAGCCACGATGGGCAATTTTATTGCAAGCTATGAAGCCAAGAAAGTGTATAAAATAGACAGGTTGGTTGGGATGACTACAGCTGGATCTGTCGGCGATTCCCAGCAGCTTGTCAAATGGATTCAGGTGGAATCTAAACTGTATCGGATGAGGCGTAATGGCTATATGACTGTTAAAGGCATTACTACGCTTCTTGCAAACATTTTAAGCGGCTCAAGGTATTATCCATTTTTGGTTCAGCTTCTCGTTGGAGGCGTAGATAAAAATGGCAGCTCCATATATTCACTTGATCCTTTGGGCGGCTTAATAGAAGAAAAAAAAGCAGTAGCAACTGGTTCCGGTTCACCTTTCGCTTATGGCGTACTTGAAGATCGCTATGTCGAAGGCATGAGTATGGACGATGGTGTGGATCTTGCCATTAGAGCTCTTCACCAGGCAATGAAGAGAGATGCTGGATCTGGTAATCACATCCTTGTTGTAAAAATTACTCCTGAGGAGTATACAGAAATCGAAACCAGTTACATAAAGGATGCACAAAACAAGCTGAATTGAATGCAGATACAAAGAATAATTTGTATTTGATTATTTATTTTTTTATCTATTTTTGAAGGAAGTAAGATGATAATTGACGATATTCTAAACGAACTAAGAGCAGTAATTGAAGCGAAACTTCCGGCTGACGCAACCATATCTTCACTGGAGTTTGAAGGTCCTGATGTGGTAGTGTATACTAAAGAGCCAAGGAAATTCGCAGATAATGCAAATATCATACGTACTATTGCAAAAGGTATGCGAAAACGTATTGTTGTTAGACCAGATCCTGGTGTGTTGCTGGATCCTGAGGATGCGATAGAAAGAATAAAAAAGATCGTTCCGGAGGATGCAGTAATGACCAACTTTTATTTTAACGCTGACACTGGTGAATTAACAATTGAAGCTGAGAAACCAGGTCTTGTTATCGGACGTTTTGGCACAACACTCCGGGAAATTATAAAGGAAGTTAGCTGGACACCAGCTGTAGCAAGAACCCCGCCAATCAAATCAAATATAGTTGATAACATCAGACAATTGATGCGGACAAGCGTGGATGAACGAAAAACGTTTCTAAAAGCGATTGGGCGAAAAATTCACCAGGAATGCTCTTCAAAAGATCAGTGGGTGAGATTTACCGCTCTTGGGGGGGCAAGGGAGGTGGGGCGAAGCTGTTTCCTCTTATCCACTCCGGAAAGCAGGGTGCTCATTGATTGCGGCGTCAGTATGAGTTTAGAAAATGGCGCTCCTTATTTGTACGTTCCAGAGGTGAATCCAATAAGCCAGATAGATGCAGTAGTAATAACTCATGCTCATCTTGATCATAGTGGACTTGTACCATTGTTATTTAAATATGAATATGACGGCCCAGTATACTGTACTCCGCCCACGCGTGATTTAATGGCACTGCTTCAATTGGATTATATTGATGTGTCAGCAAAAGAAGGAAACAAAATACCCTATGAATCTTCAATGGTGCGTGAGGAGTTGAAACACACAATTCCGCTTAACTATGGGGATGTGACGGATATAGCACCGGATATGAAATTGACATTACATAACGGTGGGCATATCTTAGGCTCATCAGTCACTCACTTTCACATTGGCGATGGTTTGTACAACGTGGCAATAACCGGGGACTTCAAATTCGAAAAAACAAGGCTCTTTGACGCCGCAACAAATGAATTTCCACGATTGGAGGCACTCGTAACCGAGTCAACTTATGGGGGAGCTAGAGACTTCCAGACACCACGGAGAGATTCAGAACGAAAGCTCCAGGATGTTGTGAAAAGAACAATAAGAAATAACGGTATTGTACTGATACCAGCGTTCTCGGTAGGACGCAGCCAAGAAGTAATGCTTGTTCTTGAAGAAGCTATGCGCAAAGGAAATATTCCAGAGGTACCAATCTACCTCGATGGCATGATATGGGAAGCTACTGCAATCCACACCACACATCCGGAATATCTGAACAGCGAGCTTAAAAATATGATCTTTCGTAAAGGACGGAATCCTTTCTTATCCGAGTGTTTTGTGCAGGTTGACTCTTCCAGCATGCGCTCAAAAATCATAAAAGAGAAAAGTCCGGCAGTCATACTATCCACTTCTGGTATGTTAAATGGCGGCCCTATTATGGAATATCTTGGAAAGCTTGGACCTGATGAGGAAAACACACTTGTGTTTGTAGGGTACCAGGCTGAAGGAACTCTTGGACGGCGCATACAAAAGGGATGGAAAGAAGTACCAACCAATGCAGAAAATGGCAGAACCGGTACAATAAAAATCAACTTGAATGTAGAAACGATTGATGGATTCTCAGGACATTCTGACCGTAAACAGTTAATCGACTACGTTAGAAAAATGCAGCCAAAACCACAGTTAATACTAACAGAGCATGGAGATGAAAAAAGTTGTATTGATCTTGCGAATGGTTTATACAAAAGGACCCATATTGAAACAAGAGCGATGGTCAACCTTGAAACAGTTCGATTGATATAGGAGCTTGGTGCTTCCACTTAACTGATGAAAAAAAAGAAGCTTGAAATTCTTCTTGAACAAGTGACTGGTTTCAGGGAGCCGGATGTTACAAAAGAACAGTATAAAACTCCAGCAACGATTGCTTCTGAACTGCTTTACTTTGCTTATATGAACGAAGAACTTGGCGGCATTGTTCTTGATCTTGGATGTGGTACAGGAATACTTGGGATCGGTGCAGAACTTCTTGGTGCACAGAGAGTCACAGGCGTTGATAGCGATATAAAAGCGATACACATAGCACAGCAAAATGCAGCTTCCTTGAACTGCAAAAATATTGATTTTGTCTGTTGTGACATGAAGCAATTCTGTGGAAGGGCAGACACAACTATTATGAATCCCCCATTTGGAGCCCAGGTTAAAGGCAGTGATCGCATTTTTTTAAAAAGGGCTGGAGAAGCAAGTAATGTCATCTACTCGATACACAATAAAGGCAGTGCAAGGTTCGTGCAAAATTATATTGCAGCTTCTACCATAACAAATATAAAAAGAATAAAATTTATAATACCACATACTTTCAAGTTTCACACGAAAGAGCAAAAAGCAATCGATGCGGAAATATACAGAATAGAGATTGCAAGAGCATAAATGAAACTAAAGTTAAGAGAAAACGATACAGATTCAATGTTTAGAATGGCGAGATAATCAGTTCCTGCCGGGTCTGGCAAAAAGAGAAATTAAACTGGGGGGTGCAAAAGAAGGGGTAGCGAAGAGCGTGACATCAAAATAAAGGATGAAAAGCTGAAAAAATTGTTAAAAGAGTCGATGGAGGGGGACATCGAGCTACTAAAGGAGTTAGCAGAGTATTGATGCTGATGAGATTGACTCTTAACTCCAGCGAAACGTACATTTATATACTTCAATACTATTAAGATAAAATGATAAAGATAATGACAACCATGAAATGCCACATTCTAAATGAATGGCGGAATAATATAGAATACTGGAAAGTTTTTATTATCATTGTAGTAGTTAATTTATTACTACTTGGAGTGGCTTTTTTCTACAAAAACTACGAAAAGTTAGCCATCCTCTGTCTTATCTTATTATATCTCATTGTGTTTCCAATATTGATTTTAATATCTAAAAAATCATATAACCAATCAATCAGTTCAAAAGAATACTACTTTAAAAATATTGATGCTAATTATATGGATGAAGATCTTCTAACCAAACTTTTTGAGATTAGACTAAGCAATGAAAGGCAATTTGTATTTACCTATCTAATTTTAATCACAACTTTTACCTTGACAATAGCATTCAATTCTAAAGCATACAAATACTTCAATGAAATAATTTATGGCGTTAGTAGTTCTACAATTATCGCAGCAGGCGCTATAGGAATATTTATTTTGGTTTTTGCTACTTTTGGTATGGACAGATCAACCCTCAAGGAGTTAGAAACTCTATTCGAAGCCAAGAAAAAATTAAGGCAGTTAAAAGAGGGTAATATTTTATCACCAACACAGGAAACCCCCCCCGACCAATGAGGGTACTAATGAGCATGAAAATAATAAGGCAGTTTGAAGTGCTTTAATAAATTTATATCGACCTTGGACAAACACGTGGATAAAATTACAAACTACTTTATCAACCGACAAACAAACGGATTTGTAACAGTACTTATTTCTGCTCACGTTGTGTGTAGGTTGATGTGAATGCTATTGTAACCAACCAAATTACCAAGTCCTTTAACGATTTTGTTGCAGTAAACGAAATAGATATCAGTGTGAAGGAAGGAGAGTTGTTCGGCTTGCTTGGTCCAAACGGTGCTGGAAAGACCACGCTTATTAACCTGCTCTCAACAATGACTCGTCCCACTTCAGGCACTGGCACAGTGAACGGTTTTGATGTGGTGCATGATTCTGCTTCTGTGCGTGCGGTAATTGGAGTGGTGTTTCAAAGCAGCACGCTTGATGAGCAGCTCACAGGTTTGGAGAATCTCGATCTTCACGGGCGACTGTACGGACTATCTGCAGGTCTTAGAAAGAAGAGGATAGATGAAGTGCTCGACCTAGTGGAACTTTCACACAAGAGCAAACTTTTAGTCAAAACCTACTCAGGAGGTATGATTCGCCGTCTTGAGATCGCACGCGGGTTGATGCACCATCCAAAGGTTCTATTCTTAGATGAGCCAACGCTTGGGCTTGACCCACAGACAAGGCTTCATATCTGGGATTATATTCGTCGTCTTAACCGTGAAGAAGGCATTACTATAGTACTTACAACACATTACATGGAAGAGGCTGACAACCTGTGTGATCGTATTGCGATAATCGACAACGGGCGGGTTGTAGCACTGGATACACCGGAAAAATTGAAAAGTGCACTTGGCGGTGATGTGATTATTCTTACGCTGGACACCCCTGAAGATGCAAAAAATTTTTCCAGAGTTTGTAAAGAGACTGGTTATGTCTCCATCTCTACTAAGGATCAAACAGTGTACATTAGTGTCAAAAAAAGTGAAGAGGCAGTACCAAAGGTGTTCAGAACAGCTTTCACGTCTGGTACCAACATCCAGTCAATAACTATGAGAAAATCAACACTGGATGATATATTTATTCACTACACTGGTCGTGGTATCAGAGATGAACTCGTGGATGATATTACCTATATGAAGTATAAACTACAAACAAAGAGACGATAATATGGATGCAATGCTTTCTTTTCAAACGGTTTACACGATGTGGCTTCGAGAGATGTTGCGATTCAAACGAGCCAAATCAAGGATTGTAGGCTCACTTGCAACGCCTTTATTTTTCCTTATCATTCTTGGCACAGCCATGGGTTCAAGCTACAATATTGAAAATTATAAAGAATTTATGGCGCCTGGTATTATTGCCATGGTCCTGTTATTCTCCTCCATATTTGGAGGCATATCTGTCATGTGGGACCGTGAATTTGGATTTTTAAAGGAAATCCTGATAGCTCCAGTGAATCGCTTTTGCATTGCTCTTGGTAAAGCATTTGGAGGAGTAACCACTGCCATGATACAGGGGGTACTTTTGATGATTATTACCAACGGTTTCGGCGTGCACTACAAATCGCTATTTGGTATGCTGCTTTCTATTCCTATCATGTTTATCATTGGAATTGGTTTTATCAGTCTTGGTATCGCTCTTGCCACAAAGATTGAAAGCCATGAAGGATTCCAGATGGTGATGAGCTTTCTTACGATGCCTCTGGTATTGTTAAGCGGGGCTTTTTTTCCACTATCAAAACTTCCGGACTGGCTTAGAATAGCAGTGCACCTGAATCCACTCACGTATGGAGTGGAGGCGCTTCGCTTTACACTAATTGGCGAATCGGAAATACCAATTGTTGTATGCCTGGTTGTGCTCACGTCCTTTGCAATTACCACGACTGCCATTGGAGGCTGGTTGTTTGGACGAATGGAAGTATAAGTAACTGCATACAACGCAAGCAGAGACTATATAAAAGATGCCGGGACAGACGTTGGTGCCGCTCAACAGCCTGGTGAGGCATACAACGCAAGCAGAGATTATATAAAAAAGATGCCCTCAGCTTGTGAGGACTATCTCGATGCTGACGTCTTTTGGCACCTGGATTCTCATCAGTTGCCTCAGAGCGCGTTCATCCGCATCAAGGTCTATCAATCGCTTGTGTATTCTCATCTCCCAGTGATCCCATGTTCCTGTACCTTCACCATCAGGGCTTTTGCGACACGGTACTACGAGTTTTTTTGTAGGAAGTGGTATTGGCCCTGCAATGTTTACCCCGGTTTTATCAGCGATTTTTTTTACCTGACTGCATATACTATCCAGGGTAACAGGGCTTGTGCCTGCGAGTCTAATTCTTGCTTTCTGTACCATATTAAGTGTTACTCCAAAAAAATAGGGGAAAATTAGTGTTTTAATTTGATGTCTATTACCATGCCTGCAGCAATGGTCTGACCCATGTCTCTTATGGCAAAGCGTCCCAATTGTGGAATCTCTTTGACTTTTTCGATACACAGTGGTTTGGTTGGTCTGACGGTAATTATTGCTGCATCGCCTGCTTTAATAAAGTCAGGATTTTTTTCTTTTACCTGACCTGTTTTTGGATCAAGTTTTGCCTCAATGGAGGTTATTGTGCAAGCTACCTGTGATGTGTGGCAGTGGAATACTGGGGTATACCCAGCAGTTATAGCAGACGGGTGCTGAAGCACAACTATCTGTGCTTTGAATTCTTCAGCTACTGATGGTGGACTGTCTGCATGACCGCACACATCTCCCCTTCGAACGTCTTTTTTATCAACACCTCGTACATTCCACCCGATGTTATCACCAGGCAGTGCTTCATCAATCACTTCATGATGCATTTCGATGGATTTAACTTCCCCGATTGCCTTGCTTGGCATGAATATGACTTTGTCGCCTTTCTTCATTTTGCCGGTTTCCACTCTACCAACAGGAACCGTGCCAATTCCGGATATGGTGTATGCATCCTGCACTGGTATGCGTAGTGGAAGTTTGGTCGGCTTTTCCGGTTCTTTTAATTCATCGAGGGCTCCAAGGATTGTCACTCCCTTGTACCATTGTGTTTTATCACTATGCTTTGAAATATTATCTCCAACAAATCCAGAGGTTGGTATGAAGTTCATCTCTTCTGGCTTATATTTCACTATTCTGAGTAACTGATTTAACTGCTCTCTCACTTCATTGAATTTAGCTTCATCGTAGTTTACCTCATCCATCTTGTTCATGGCTATGATGAGCTGGTTGATGCCAAGTGTCCGGGCTAAGAATACGTGTTCCTTAGTTTGTGCCTGTACACCGTCCTTGACTGATACTACAAGGATTGCAGCATCTGCCTGACTAGCCCCTGTAATCATGTTTTTGATAAAATCTCTATGTCCAGGGCAGTCTACTATCGTAAAGTAGTATTTGGCTGTGTCGAATCGCTCGTGTGCAACATCAATGGTGATGCCGCGCTCTCGCTCTTCTTTGAGTGAGTCCATCACCCATGCAAAGGCAAAGGATTCTTTTCCTTTAGCTTTCGCTTCTTCTCTGTATTTTTCTATTATGTGTGGTTTTACTGCACCTGTTTCGTACATCAACCGTCCGACAAGTGTTGATTTGCCGTGGTCGATATGGCCAATCATTGCCAAGTTTAGATGTGGTTTTTCTACTGCCATTAATACTCATCTCTTTTATATTCTATTTAATTTTGTATAGTTACTAATGCAGTTTTGGTTTTTAAACTTTCCGCCACTTTAGAACATGGCTCCTGTTATAAATGCCATGATTGCTATTAACATTGCAAATTTAAGCATTCTTCTGGCTAACATAGCATCTCTAAAAATCACAGGTGTTGAGCCGATGAATAGCATGTCAGCTATTAAAACAACCAGCAAATATTCCAGTCCGAATATGTGAAGTGGATAATAAGGCAGTGGACTGATTAAAACTGACAGAACTATGAACGTCACCGCAACAATTCCCGCATTTTTTGTCCCAATTTTTATTGGCAGAGTTGTTTTGCCTGCATCTCCTTTGATGTCCTCGATGTCTTTTACTATTTCACGCCCAACAATAGCTAAAAACACCGCAACTGCAAATATTCCAGTTATTATAGTATTACCAACAAGAATACCACCAAAAATAAATGCGAGTGCTGTTTGAGCGCCTATTATTATGTTTCCTATAATTTTTTTCTTTTTAAATTTCTTTTCGTATGCTATTTGAAATGCGAGTGCAGTTATGCATATTAAAAGTGCTTCAAATCCAATAATAAAGCCTAAAAAAGTGGATAACAACAAAGAAAGTATGAAAAAAAGTATTGAAAAATTCAGTGCTTGTTTGGGTGTTAACTCCCCTGATGGGATAGGTCTATCCGGATGGTTTATTTTATCAGTTTTCTGATCGAAGTAGTCATTTATCGCATTTCCAGCCATTCCAAATAACGATGCAATCATAACTCCAAGAAAAACAGGGAGCATATATGCATCGATGTTACGTCCCACACCTATCAAAGACGAAGTAAACACAGCAAGACCAATCATCAAAGATGTCAAAGGTCTGCTGATGTGTATATACGGGTGCATATACTATTGTAAAATAGTCTATGTGCCCTTCGATTCCTTGGATTTCATTCTAAGATTTTTATAACCACATTTTCTGCATCGAGTTGCACGCACTGGATTTCTGGCATTACATCTCATACATATCTTCGTGTTAAGAATTCTTGCTTCAGCTTCTGGAAATCTTGCCATTGGTCATTCACCTCGAACGTAAATATAACATCCTCCATTTAACCCTTGCTACTCTCATCTTTAGTCTGGTTTTTTCACGAAATATATATAGGTTATTAAATGCTTTTACCTAAGTATCTCATGGATAATAATATTCTTCAGATGGCTTCTTCTATTCTCAGCGAGGGTAGTATTTGTGACCACTGCATGGGGCGGATGTTTGCAAATCTTTCCACTGATCTTTCAAATGATATGCGGGGTGCAGCTATCAAGCTTGTACTCTCGATGGAAGGTGATAGAATGCATAAGGAGTCTGGCAGCACTGAATGGTTGGAGAAGCTTTCAGCAAGCAGCAAGTATGCAAGAAAGGTATTGGATAAAGGTGGTGATGAGGATGTGTGCTGGGTGTGTGGAAACCTGTTTAACAACATCGAATTGTGGGTAGAACGCGTCATTGATGCACTTTCGGCAGTTGAGTATAATTCGTTTCTTATCAGTACAAAGATGACAGGACTACTAAGTGAAAACGAAGAAATATTGTGGAGTGAATCCGGTACTCGTTTTGCAGAGCCAATTAAAACCGAGTTGAATCGTGAAGTTGGAAAGATTGTTGAGAAACGCACTGGCAAAAAAGCACAGCTTGGAAGACCTGATGTTGTTGTTGTGATAGAACTTGAAAACGATAGGGTTGGACTTGATATTAATTCGTTATTTATTTATGGCAGATACCGAAAGCTTGTTCGCGGCATACCACAGACGCGATGGGCATGTAGATTCTGTGGGGGCAAGGGATGTGAAGAGTGTGGATTTACTGGAAAACTGTACCCAGAGTCTGTGGAGGAATTAGTCTCAGAGACTGTAATCAAAGCTTTTAATGCCACTGGTACTGTATTTCACGGAGCTGGAAGAGAAGATGTTGATGCGCTTATGCTTGGCAATGGTCGTCCATTCGTCCTTGAAGTGCGAGGTGCTAAAAAACGAAGTAGCATCGATCTTTCTACCCTTCAGCAAGAGACTAATACCTTTACTTCTTACAAAGTAGAAGTGTCCAACCTAGAATATGTGGACCATAGTAAGGTTAAACAGATTAAAGAGATGCGCGTTGATAAAGCTTACAAGCTAACAGTTATGTTGGGGGGGGACGTACCAGAGGAAAGACTTAAATTATGTAGTAATAAATTAAGAGGAGTAATTACACAACAAACACCGACCCGAGCACTTCATCACAGAGCAGATCGTTTGCGTAAACGATCTGTGCGTTCGATTGAGCTTGAAAGCTTTGATGAAAATGTTGCAGTTTTCATAGTTACATGCGAGAGTGGCTTGTATGTGAAGGAGCTTATCTCTGGAGATGGAGGACGCACAACCCCAAGTCTCGGCGAAGAACTGGGCATTTGTGCAAAAGTTATTAGTATTGATGTTATCAATATAGAATCCTGATTGCTTCGCGATCAAGAATTAACTGTTTCGAGAGTTAATTTATGCACAACGAAGTTGTGCAGTTACTGGTTATCTCTGCATACGAAGTTGTGCAGTTTGGAGGAATAAATATTGCCAAAATCACACGGTGAGAGAAGAAAAACACGATATAAGCTTAAAAAAAGTATTCGAGCACGCGGTATATCACCAGTTAGTAAATCGATCAGTGAATTTGAAGTTGGAGAGCATGTACACATAATACTTGATCCAAGTATTCATCATGGAATGCCCAACCCCAAGTTTCACGGGCGTACAGGCACAGTTATTGACAGACGCGGCCGTGGGTATGTCTTGAAGGTAAGGGATAAAAACTCGTTAAAAGAGATTATAGCATTTCCTGAGCACCTGGCTACACAGACATTCAAATAACATTACCAAGATCTAAAATGATTGTTAAACATATTGTCAGTGAAGAATTACTAACAATAGCAGAGGTAAAGCAGCTTCTGGAAAACGTTAAATCGGAGCGTGCCAGTGAAGAAGAGCTTGGTTATGAATTGCGACGAGCCATTTATCATGCTGAGACCTTTGCTAAGTTATCTGCTCAAAAATCAAGAGAACTTGTCAATAAACTGCTTTCACTTGAAAAGATAAAACCAGAGATTGCAGTTAGAATAGCTGACATACTGCCTGCATCCTATGATGAAATACGATCAATCTACGCAAAGGAACGATTTACCCTCTCCGAAGAAGATTTAAAGCAGATCTTAGATATAGTAACAGAAGCCCAAGAATGAACAGGCTCGATTGATAGAATATAAATAGTAATGATTGATAGAATATAAATAGTAATAAATGTAAGATACACATCAAGTTGAGATGGAACGGGTAGATAGCTATGCCAATGAAAGAAAAAAAACCAGAGAAAGAGACTGTAGCATGGATTTTAGATTATCTACCCCATGGCCATCTAGACGACAGACGTCCCATTTATCAGAAAAAACCATTGGTTCAAGCAATCGGAGAGGAACGGTTTGTTTTAATGGAAATGTACCAGGCAGAGAATACATCATCAATGGTCATGGACCGAGTGAATATTACTGATGATAATATCTTTCATGTAAAACGTAGACTGAGATATAGGGATATAACAAACAGCTCCCAGAAGGAATTGCCTTTTGTAATTGAGAAGATCATTCTTAAAAATGAAGAACGATTTATTGACTTCTTCAACAATGCTTACCCCATCACTGCAAGACTTCACATGTTGGAACTGCTCCCCGGTATTGGTAAAAAGCTTATGTGGAGCATAATTGAAGAGCAGGAGAAAGGCAAGTTCAACAGCTTTGCTGAACTTGTTGAACGTGTCAAAGGCTTGTATAATCCAGAAAAGTTCATCACTCACCGGGTTCTAGAAGAACTGGAGGATGACAGTATTAAGTATCGCATGTTTACCACGCCAATGAAACATGTTGGAGAGAAGGAAACACCGATACGACACCGGCGGCACTGAAGCAGTCCATGAATCGAAGCCGTCAAATTAGCTTTTTGATTTAAAACTCTATCTCTTTTTTGGGTATGACCTGATTTCCATGCATGCTGCACCCTACCGACAGTTTTAAATAGTTTGTCAAGTCTGCCTCTTATGGCAGAAATTTCAAAAGTTTTCAAAGGAGTCTCTTTCACAGACTCGCTTGAAAACTATTTTGCTTTAAAAAATGTCTCAATATGCCAATTTTTATTTTTCCTGGACATAGGAGACATTGCACAGTATATCGAACACAACTTCTACAGCGATAAAGATTGGCATTTCAGATACGATGTCAGAGCA
>CAJHIS010000034.1 GCA_905067555.1 Candidatus Argoarchaeum ethanivorans | reverse complement strand
GAGGACACAGAGAGTTGCTGTTTTCTCTGTGTACTCTGTGCCCTCTGTGGTTGAATTATCCTGACTTTACCCGGACTTCTGATTTTTGTCTGGAAATTAAGTTGCTGAAACACTATTAAATAGCTTACCTGATTTGTGAACATGCTAAATAACTATTTGTGAGATAACCTATTCTCACCGCATAGATCACGGGGAATCGGGGGGAGCATCCCCTTCTCGTGGAAATCTGTGTCTATTGTTCACTGCTGAGTTTTGCGTGCATGCGTATGATGTCTGATCTGGTCAGTATTCCAAGGAGCATTGTAGGATTATCCTTTGATACAACGGGCAAGCGTCCGATATGGTGCTCTATGAGTTTGTGATGTGCTATTTCAAGTGTTTCATCGGGTGTTACTGTGACGAGTTTTTCTGTCATTATTTCACCAACCGTGCGCTTCTCCCGCTCATCAAACGGGGTCTTTTCCGCATCTTCAAAGGTAACAATTCCAACAAGCTCATGGTTTTTCATTACCGGATACCCGGTGTGTCCACGAGTGCGAATGAGATCCAGCACAAGATGTACACTTTTATCAGGTGTTATGGTGATGACATCTTTATTCATCGCTTTGCCAACGCTGCTTGTCTCAAGTATATTCACAGTAAGTTCCCTGCGATGTGCTGGCGAGTCCGCACGACTCGGGGCCTGTTTTTCATATATGGTTTTTGTGCCGGTGAGTAGGTAGGCGGTCGTTGATGCAACCATCAGCGGTGCTAACAGATGATAACTTCCTGTAAGCTCTGAGACCATGACAATACCTGCAATAGGTACTTTTGCAACCCCTGCAAGCATAGCAGTCATTCCCACAAGAACGTAGGACTCTGGCTGCGATATGAGGGTCGGAAATAAGATGTCTGCTCCTATTCCAAAAGCTCCCCCAACCATGGCACCTATAACAAGAGACGGGGCAAACACTCCCCCGCTCCCACCTGAGCTTATGGTAAACGACGTTGCAAGAATTTTAAGAACCACAAGAAACAGCATAGCTGATATTAAAAGCTCTCCATTGATGGCGGATTGTATGAGCCCGTAACCGGTACTTAACACATCAGGGTAGAAGTATGCCATAATGCCAACCAGAAGACCCCCGATTGCCGGTTTGTAATGATTCTTTACTCTGAGTGGTTTAAATATGTAATCCCTCACACCATAGAATGTTTTGATATATACGATACCTACATAAGCACACACACCTCCAAGAATACTGTAAAACAGAAGTTCCAATGGGTGCGAAAACATGAAATCGGGAGTATTGAACAGAGACCCCCATCCAAAGAAGTAGGTGAACACCGAGTACGCTATAGTGGAAGAAACGAATGCCGGAACAATCCCATCAGTTTCCATATCACGCTGGTACAATACTTCAAGAGCAAAGAGCACGCCACCAAAAGGGGCACGAAAAATGCTCCCGATCCCGGCAGCAGTACCACAGATAAGCATGATCCTCCGATCCCTGTCAGATAGTGATAAATAATCTGCAAAAGCTGAGCCAAAACCAGCGCCGATTTGTGCTATTGGTCCCTCTCTTCCAGCACTGCCACCTGTCCCGATGGTTATGGCAGAAGCTATTGTTTTTACGATTGGAACCCTGTGTCGTATGATGCCTCTGTTCTGGTTGTACGCCTCTATCACAGCGTCTGTGCCGTGCCCTTCTGCTTCAGGTGCAAAGGTGTAGATGATAATTCCTGTGATAAGCCCACCAACGGCCGGGATGAAGAGTAGTAGTAACCTGTTTGGACTGCTGGCTGCCTCAAAAAACAGGCTTGATTCTCCACCTGCGGATGTTGGATAGTAACCCGCGATACCACCAAGGGTTAAGTGAGTTATAATTGAAAGTGCTGTATAGAAAGCCACTGCTCCAAGACCGGCAACTATCCCTATGACTATGCCATATAATGTCCACATATGCAGCTGTTTCAGTTGTGCGGTCTCAAAAAAACGTTTTATACTATGTATCATAATGTTTTAAGTTTCTTAGTGTAGTAGTTGCATTTAATAAAAAACTTATGCAAATCTCAACGTTCAGATACCCAGTGAAGACCAATAACAATCGAATCGTACGTGTTTAAAGATATAGAAACTTCTTGAAAAAATTCAATATAATTCTATGAGAATAAAAGACATCTCAAAAGAGAACAGACCAAGAGAACGATTTTTAAAAGCGGGAGCGTCCGGTTTAAGTGATGCTGAATTACTTGCAGTTATTCTTCGGACTGGGACCAGAGACGAAAATGTGATCGACATGTCCAACAGACTAATCTCAAAATACGGGTTGGACAAACTATCAGACTTATCATTAAAAGAGCTTCAGGAGATTAAGGGGATTGGGCCTGCAAAAGCAATGCAGATTAAGGCTTTGTTTGAGTTTAACAAACGGCATGCAATATCAAAAAGAGAGGAAAAGCCAATAAAATGCGCCAGGGATGTATACGACTATGCCCTGCCGTTACTGTCAGGAAAAGATAAGGAACACTTCATGATTCTTCATCTTGACGCAAAGAACAAAGTAATCAAGGATGAAATTATTTCTATCGGGACTCTTAATGCCTCGTTAGTCCACCCGAGAGAAGTTTTTAAATCAGCAATAAAAGAAAGTGCGAATGCAATTGTTCTGGTGCATAATCACCCGAGTGGGGATGCAGAACCTTCAAAAGTAGATGAGGATGTTACAAACAGATTAAATGAAACCGGGAAGCTTCTAAAAATTAAGATTGTAGACCACGTCATAATAGGAAAGGACAATTATTATAGCTTTAAGGAGAATCAAAAACTAAACTAATCAAACGGCGGCAGGAACTTCTGCCAAATTTCCACACGTTAGCTTAGCTTGTTTTAATACAAGTTCCGTAGCAATCTTTTGCTTATCCGGCGGATAACCATATTTTCTAAGTAATCTTTTTATATAAACCCTTAATTTAGCCTGAATGTTTTCCCTTAATGTCCAATCAATGGATATATTATTTTTTATTGTTTTGCTCAATTCCGTAGCCATTTTTCTTAAAGTCTCATCTCCTAAAACCTGGACAGCGCTGTTGTTATCTGCCAGTGCGTCATAGAAGGCAAGCTCTTCTTCAGTTAAATTTAACTGCTCCCCACGACTTTTATCAGCTCTTATCTTCTTTGCCAAATTCACTAATTCTTCGATTACCTGTGCAGTCTCAATGCTTCTGTTCTGGTATCGTTTAACGGTTCTTTCGAGCATTTCAGCAAACGATTTGGCTTGCACAATGTTTCTCTTTTGCATTGTTTTGATTTCATCATTGAGTAGTTTTTTTAATGTTTCTAACGCCAGGTTCTTGTGTTCCATACCCTTAATATCTGCAAGGAATGTATCCGACAATATTGATACCTCGGGTTTCTTTAATCCTGCTGCCTTGAAAATATCAACTACTTCTTCAGTGGCTATTGCTTTGGATACGATCTGCTTAATCGCAGAATCTAATTGCTCTTCGCTTTTACCTCTGGTAACTATAGTTTTAGCTAAAGACGCTTTAACAGCCTGGAAAAAACCGACTTCATCACGGATTTTCAGTGCTTCTTCATTTGGGACAGCTAAGGCAAATGCTTTTGAAAGTTCCGTCACATACTTGAGTAATCTTTCCTTGCCATCATTTTGTTTTAGAATATGGTCAATAGCAGCAGGGATCAATGCTATTTTCTCTTTTGGAGTTCCAGTAAAGAATTTTTTATAGTTAAAGCCGTGGAATAAATTAACCAGAATCTCATATTTTTCCAGCATTATGTTAACAGCATCTTCCTGGTTGAATGTAGGTTTGCCTTTGCCGCCGCTTTCCGTGTAAGTGGCTAAAGCTTCCTTTAAGTCAGGGGCAACGCCTAAATAATCAACAATTAATCCTCCGGGCTTATCTTTGAAGACCCTGTTGACTCTTGCGATAGCCTGCATTAATCCATGACCACGCATTGGTTTATCAAAATACATTGTGTGCAAGCTCGGTGCATCAAAACCGGTGAGCCACATATCCCTGACAATTGCAATCGTAAATGGGTCTTCCGGGTCTTTGAATCTTTCTGCAAGTTCTCTTCTTCGCGGTTTGGTTCTTACATGCTCCTGCCAACCATGAGGGTCAGAAGCAGAACCGGTCATAATTACCTTGATAATGCCTTTGTCATCTTCCTTACCGTACCAATCGTGTTTTAGTTTGACTATTTCATTATGCAAATCAACGCAAATACGCCGGCTCATACAAACAATCATTGCTTTGCCTTCCATTGCTTCCTGTCTCTGTTCAAAATGTTTAACGATATCCATTGACATCAGGTGGATTCTTTTTTTACTGCCGACTACCGCCTCTAATTGCGCCCATTTTGATTTTAATCTCTCTTTTTTGTAGATTTCTTCGTTTTCTGTGACTTCTTCAAATTCAGGGTTAATCTTCGGTATTTCTTCTTCTTTTAGCTTTATTGGCGCTAATCTGCTTTCGTAATAGATTCTTACTGTTGCTCCGTCTTCTACTGACTGCTGTATGTCGTAAATATCAATATAATCACCAAATACCGCCAGAGTGCTCCTGTCAGAAAGTTTGATAGGCGTGCCGGTAAAACCAATAAATGAAGCATTTGGCAGTGCATCCCTGATATGCCTCGCAAAACCGTTAATAAACTCATACTGGCTCCTGTGAGCTTCGTCTGCAATTACGATTATGTTTTTCCTTTCTGACAAAACAGGATAGGTTCCCCTTTTTTGTTCGGGAAAGAACTTTTGGATTGTTGTGAACACTATGCCGCCGGAAGCCACATTCAGGCTCTTCTTAAGGTCTCCCCGGTCTTTTGCCTGAGCTGGTGACTGTCTTAGTAACGACCCGGAAGCGCTGAATGTATTAAATAACTGGTCATCCAGATCGTTTCGGTCGGTTAATACAACAATTGTCGGATTTTCCAGCTTTTTATTGAGGATTAGCTTTCCGGTATAGAAAACCATAGTAAGGCTTTTGCCAGAACCTTGGGTGTGCCAGACAACACCAACTCTTTTGTCTTTGTTAATGGCTTCTATTGTCTTCTTAATTGCCTTGTTTGTCGTGTGGTACTGGTGATAAGCAGCTAATATCTTGGTGGTTTGATGGCGTCTTTTTTCAAATGTGATGAAATTCCTGATTAAATCAAGGCATCTTCCTTTTTCGAACATCCCCTGCAAGAGAACCTGCAATTGCGGTAAAGCCTCTGGTGCGAGTTCTTTTCCATCTACTGTTTTCCATGGCAGAAACCATTCCTGATTGGAAGTGATAGTTCCAGCCCTTGCCTGTGTCCCGTCACTCACCACCAATAATTCATTATATGTGAACAGGGACGGAATTTCGTCTTTATACGTTTGCAATTGACGATACGCAGACCAGATTGTTGCTTCTTCATCAGCAGGATTCTTTAATTCAATTACTGCCAGTGGTAGACCATTTACAAACAAGACAATGTCTGGTCTTCTGTTGTGGTTGCCTTCAATAACAGTGAACTGGTTTACTGCTAAAAAATCGTTGTTTTCCTGGGTTTCAAAATCAAATATTCTTACAATGTCTCCTTTTATTCTGCCTTCGTGCCTGTATTCCACATCTACTCCATTAACCAGGTAATTATGGAAGTTTTTGTTATTGGTTACTAATTCAGGGCTTTCTGTTCTAAGAATCTGTTTGATTGCTTGTTCTTTTGCCTCGCATGGAATAGCTGGGTTGAATTTGTCTATCGCTTCTTTTAGCCGTTCAACCAGAACGACATTTTCATAACTGCTTCGTTCCGGATTTTTCCCGTCAGGCGAAATGTCGGGACCATGAAGTATTTCGTAGCCTAAACTATCTAATATCTCAAGTGCGGCTTCTTCAATGTGCGATTCTGTTATTATGTGAGTCATATGGCTTTCCCCTTAGCTTCATATCATCAAGATAAGTTATAAATTCGTCGAAATTGCCATTAAAATCTTTTGACATCTCAATAAGGTTTCTTAAAACTGCTTTTGCATATCCACCAGATAAAGAAGCAATATCTTTATCGCCAATTAGAACTCCAGTGTGAACTACCTTACTCCTCATATCATAAATTTCTTTTAATTGTTTAACCACAACTTTTCTTTCCTCAAATTGGTTAGATAGTAATATTGCCCCTCTTTCTGAAACAGCTTTTCTTAACTCTGTACGCTCTCCTTTTCTCTTTAATATGGATTCTAATACCATGACAAAATTTAACAGCTTCGCGGACGGATGTTTTTCATCTAATCCTAACCCCCACCAGTATAAACACTCCCTAACAACTTTTGATATGCTACATATCTCTTTTAATCCATTAATTCCAGCATCTATCAATTGATTATAAAATTCCTTACTCAAATAAGCATGATTTAATGGTAAATCCCCAACTGTTGATAAACTTGTTGTCATACATCTATTTATTTCATCATAGACCATTAATTCCTGACTTCCAAGGAGTAAGCATCCTTTTAGAAATGGTTTAAACTGAGGAGCATATAATCTTATGAGATTGAAAGAAATCATAAAGTTATGTACAGCAATTTCTTTAGCTTTTTCTGATTCACCTGCTTTAACTTTTGTAAATATTGATGGTTTATTTAATATAGTCCTATCGGAAGATAGTGGTTTAAACTCTTCTTTTTTAAACGGTAAATCCTCTTCTTTTAGTAATTTAATAGTTGAATCCACAAAATCATATCTATGATCCCCAAGTATCTGAATATTTTCAACTTCCGAAGCTACAAAATAATCTTTTAAGCTATTTGAAATTAGAAGATTTACTAATTCTTTTACATACTCATCAATCTTTGACTCGTCGGATAATAACTTATGGTAATAATCAACTAATTTTTTGTGGATAAATTCTTCTGAAAAATTTTTTGATATTTCTTTTTGACTAAGAAGCAACTTTGCAGGAGCATCGAATTTTTCCTCCTCAGGAATAGTCATTATCTTTACAGTCGTGTTCCCAGCTTGAGAACAGAACAAATAATATCCAACATTTTCTACATTATTGTTCTTTTTCAAAATAGGCAGTAATTCAGTAATATTTGATTTTAACTCTGTTTCTACGTATTGTCTATTCATGTTCTAACCTCAGCAGGAACTCTTATTTTGCCTGACATTAGTTTTGGGAGGAGTGAGTCGCGGATTTTTTGGAGGGATTGAATTTGTTCATATAGGGATTTCTGTTTAATAAACATATCTTGAATTAGTTTATCAAAACTTTTTACTGATAACGAGTCGGGAATCAATATTTTAATTGAGTTCATGTTGGTTTGATTCAATTTCGGTTGAACAGCTCCTGTAACATATTCTGATATCTTTGTTCTAAGAAGCAATACGTATAAAAACTCTGTTGATATCCCCTTTCCTTTGATAATGTGTGCGTGATTGTTTACCCAAAATTTACCCCACACATATTGAAGAACTGGATAACCCCCATCATCCGTTACGCTACCATCCTCTGCCATTAATATGTAAGTACCATTAAACAAATAATCATCTACATAATCCATTATCTTTGTTGCACCATAGTACGGAAATTTTCCTTTTCTTTTCTCTCGCTCCCTTGAAGAAAGAGGGATTCTTTTGGAATCAAAATTTTCTATAATATCTCCTAATTTTCCAACATCCCACCCCTTTGGAATCTCTTTTCCTAATTCTTCATTAAAAACCATCTCTCCGCCAGACGATTTGTAAGATTTGCCTTCTTCATTTGGAAACTCAAAATCAACAAACCAATGTTTGAATATTGCCTGACCTATGGCTTCGAGGGTTTTGTTCTGTTTTTGAAGAAGCTCTATTTTTGAGTCAAGGTTAGAGAGGATTTTTGCGATGCGGTGTTGTTCAGATAAAGAAGGAATTCCTATTTCAACATCCCCAAGTAAATCCGCCTGAATCCTTTGTCTTCCTGAAGTTCCTGTCATAGACTGAATAGCTATTCTTCTTATTTTGGGAGAAATAGCGAGATAATATACAAAATCATTACGAGTTAAATTATCTTTACCCGAGAGAACTATAAATTCTGTAGACCCAAAAGCTATTTCGTTATCCTCTAGAAGATCCACATAAGCTGTTTTACCATTCTCTAAACAAGGTGTAATTCTTGCCATAAGAGTGTCTTCATTTTGAAATTTAGAACCACCTTTAAATTCTGAAAGTTCAAATCCATCAATCGTTCGTTTAAATTCTATTAAATTTTGCATTGATATTTTTCTAGCTGTTGTGCCTTTTTTTATAGCTCTTTTGGGATTTATAGCTATTACGTTAGAAAAAACTTCAACATTCCACCCCTCAGGAATCATTCCTATTTCAGTATCTTTGAATTTAGTTTTCATTTTCTCACGACTTCCCAATAGCCCCCCTTATCAGGGCCAATTCTTTTAATAATGGATTCGTCTTGCATTTTTTTAAGATGATATTTAATCCCGTCTTCTGTTAATCCTGTTACTACAGCCAGTTCTTTCCTGGTTATTTTAGGATTTTCTTCAATCAGCGCAATTATTTTCTGGGTAGTTTTCTGGGTAGTTTTCTGGGTAGTTTTCTGGGTAGTAGGAAACGTAATTTTGTAAAAGTCAAAATCACCTTCTATTAAAGGCTTTAGATGGTAGTGCGAGTCCCAGCCGTTTATCATTTTATGAAAACCACTACCAATATTTTCAGCCAGTTTTACAAATATTAATTCTTCTTTGTTCATATTTCATATCCAATACTCTCAAGATTCTTCTTTATTTCTTCATCAAGCTTCTTTCCTTCTTCCATCTGCACTTTAAGTTGAACGGTCAATTCTTTCATCTTTTCTTCAAAAGGAATTCCATCATCTTCCTCTTCGGGAAAACCAACATACCGTCCCGGAGTCAGGATGTGTTCGTGTTTTCTTACTTCTTCCATGGTTGCGGACTTACAAAATCCCAGAACGTCTTCATACTTTCCGCCTTCTCCTCTCCAGGCATGATAAGTGCCTGAAATTTTCTTGATCTCTTCATCAGTTAATTCCCGGTGTCTTCTGTCAATCATTTCACCCATATCGCGGGCATCAATAAACAGGATTTCTCCGCTTCTATCTCTGAATTTGTTGTTTGTCTTGTCCCTGGAAACAAACCAGAGGCAGGCAGGAATCATTGTATTGTAAAATAGTTGAGAAGGTAATGCAATCATGCAATCAACCAGATCAGCTTCAACAATATTTTTCCTGATTTCTCCTTCGTTTGAAGTGTTAGAACTCATTGAGCCATTCGACAGGACAAAACCCGCTATTCCGTGCGGTGCAAGATGATGTATCTTATGCTGCACCCAGGCAAAGTTAGCATTGCCTACCGGAGGCACGCCATATTTCCACCTTGCGTCATCCCTTAGATGCTCTCCGCCCCAATCGCTCATGTTAAATGGCGGATTAGCAAGTATAAAATCAGCTTTCAGGTCTTTATGCAAATCATTATGGAAACTATCTCCAAGCTGGATATTTCCGTCTATCCTGCGAATAGCCAGGTTCATCTTGCTGAGTTTCCATGTTGTTGGATTAGACTCCTGCCCAAAAATATGAATATCTTCAATCCGTCCGTTATGCGCGCGTATAAATTCCTCGCTCTGGACAAACATTCCGCTTGAACCACAACAAGGGTCGTAAACCCTGCCTTTGTATGGCTCAATCATCTCAACAAGAAGCTTAACAATACTTTTTGGCGTGTAAAATTGTCCACCTTTTTTTCCTTCCGCACTGGCAAACTCGCCTAAAAAATATTCATAAACCCTACCAAGAATGTCTTTTGATCTGCTTTCATAATCGCCCAGGCCAATTGTCCCGATAAGGTCAATTAATTCGCCCAACCTTCTTTTATCCAGAGTATGCCTGGCATAATCTTTTGGCAGCACACCTTTTAATGAAGGATTTTCCTTCTCAATTAATTCCATTGCTTCATCAATTATTTTCCCTATTTTTGGCTGTTTAGCGTTCTTTTGCAGATAACTCCACCTTGCTTTACCGGGAACCCAGAATATGTTTTCCATGCTGTATTCATCACGCTCTTCCGGGTCGGCCCACTCACTTACCTGTTCTTGCAACTGCTCGTGTCGCTCCTCAAAAGAATCCGAGATGTACTTTAAAAAAATCGAACCCAATACTACATGTTTGTATTCAGCAGCATCCATATTGCTTCTTAATTTGTCTGCTGCTTTCCAGAGTTTTTGTTCAAAGCCCAAATGCGCACCGTTATTTGACATTTTTATTATTCCCTTCTTTAGTCATTTGCCTCAAACCATAATAACTTGTTCTTTCACTTCCCAATGCCTGGCTCCTTTGTCAGTACTTGATGGATGTCACGCCACACTTTCTGTCCCACAGTAATGTGACATTTGATACATGATTCTGCTTACGTTGTGTGCAGTTTCTTGACGTTCTTGAAAACTATGGTGTTGATATTTGATGTAAAGATAATCGTACCCATGGGTATGAGTTAATGCAAGGCTAAGATTTCTGTTAGAGTTTGGTTTTAATCATCAGGTCCATTAACTTCCAGCCGTCAACCTGTCCAAGCACTCCATCCGCACCAGTTTTTTCACTGTATGTGGTGACGTAGTCTGCCTTATGGTCAGTGCAGTACAATGCAAACGGCACAGGATCTCTCGTGTGAGTTCTAATACTAACAGGCGTCGGATGGTCCGGAAGTAACAGCAGCTTGTAATCATTGTATACGGGAAGCTCGTCGAGAAGTTTGCCTGCGATATGCTCGTCAATGTTTTCAATTGCTCTTATTTTCTCATCGATGCTTCCAAGATGCCCGGCTTCATCCGGGGCTTCAACATGCACTACCACAAGCTCATGGTCATCAAGGCATTGCGCTGCGTATAGTGCTTTTGCTCTGTAGTCCGTATCAAAGTAGCCTGTTGCCCCTGGAACGTTTATGACATCAAGACCTGCATAGATCCCAAGTCCTTTTATCAGGGCTACTGCTGAGATAACTGCACCTGTGATGTGGTGTTGTTCTTTTATCGTTGGCATGTCTGGTGTGTGTCCCTGCCCCCATAACCAGATAAGATTTGCAGGATTTTTATTTCGAGTCACACGTTTCTGATTCACCGGATGACTTTGAAGTACCTCTTTTGATTGGATAATCAAATCAGAAAGTAGATCAGAGCATTCCCCGCGTGGAAGGTGTTCATCTATTAGTTTTCCTGTTATATCGTGTGGTGGCGTGCATTCTGCTTTTTCACAACTTTTCAGGACTAACAGGTGACGGTAGCTGATTCCTTGATAGAATTTTACTGTGCTTCTTCCAAGCTGTGCATTAAGTGCCTCTATGAGTTCTTTTGTCTCAGCAGTAGTTATGTGTCCGGCACTGTAATCTTCCATGACGCCGTCCTTCTCAGTTACGAAGTTGCAGCGAAAAGCGATATCGTCTTCTTCCAGTGTAATGCCAATGCTTGCTGCTTCAATTGGTCCACGTCCCGTGTAGTAGATGCGAGGGTCGTATCCAAGTATAGAAAGGTTTGCTACATCACTTCCAGCGGGCAACCCATCGGGTACGGTAAGAGCAAGCCCGTTTTTTCCTTCCCTGGCAATAAAATCCATATTGGGTGTGTTCGCTTCTTCCAATGGTGTTTTGCCATTAAGCTCTTCAAGTGGGTAGTCAGCCATTCCATCTGCAATTAAAATAACATATTTCAAACGAATCACCACGCTTATGTCTAAGGTAACAATCCAGTCAACCTAATATAATGGTTGTGGTAATTCAAAAATCGTATTTGTTTCAAGCCTTGATTGCCTCGCAATTAAGAGTTGTTTCCACTCACGTTGTGTGTACAGTACTCGCGTAATGACACTATCTGAAAAACCAGTGACTTTTCACCCCATTATATTTTGAAAGGTCAACGACGCCTGGCAAATGCTGGGAGCATCTGAAGGATGCATGAGCGTTTCCAACACATTTTTTATTTCAAAGGTGTTTTGAAGAACTGAGATGATAGTGTCTCAGCAATTTGGTTCTGGAACACTTTAATAACCTCTGAGCATCAGGGTAGAATGGCAATGAAAAGAGAATTAACTGGGAAGTTTCAGGGAAAAAGCTAACGAGAAATGGTATGTGTTATTTCTCAACATGCACTAAAAGGACACACCAGATCAAAGTGATCGGCAGTATTTTTTTCATATCACAAGCTTCTCAAAACCCCGCACAGACATGTTGTTTTTACAATTCCTAAATCAATGCGGGAATTTTTCAAAGACATCCAATTTA
>CAJHIS010000033.1 GCA_905067555.1 Candidatus Argoarchaeum ethanivorans | reverse complement strand
CATACGACCATGTCTCCCCAGTAATTATATATCCACCATCAGAGGTCTGTGCAACAGAATACCCCTTCTCACTACTAGCTCCGCCAAAAGTCTTGTTCCATACCTCATTGCCATTTGAATCTGTCTTGATTAACCAAAGATCACTAACTCCATTTCTCATACCATACGACCATGTCTCCCCAGTAATTATATATCCACCATCAGAGGTCTGTGCAACAGAATACCCCTTCTCACTACTAGCTCCGCCAAAAGTCTTGTTCCATACCTCATTGCCATTTGAATCTGTCTTGATTAACCAATCACTATTTTTTTTCCCACACCATACGACCATGTCTTTCCAGTAATTATATATCCACCATCAGAGGTCTGTGCAACAGAACGTCCAATATCGTACTTAGTTCCACCAAAAGTCTTATTCCATATATCATTACCATTTGAATCCGTCTTAATTAACCAAACATCATAATATCCAGTACCATAGGATCGTGTGCGTCCCGTAATTATATATCCCTCATCAGATGTTAGTGCAATAGAACACCCATCATCAGAGTCAGATCCCCCAAATGTCTTAGTCCACATTTCACTACCGCTACTATTCGTCTTAATTAACCAAATATCAGGCTGTGTGCTTCCAGCGATTATATACCCACAATCCGAGGTCTGTGCAACAGACCGTCCATACTCAGAACCGCCCCCACCAAAAGTCTTACTCCATATCAAATTACCCTTGTTATCCGTCTTAATCAACCAAACATCACTAGACCCTGCACCATACGACGATGTCTCTCCAGTAATTATATATCCACCATCAGAAGCCTGTGCAACAGAATATCCCCAATCTGACTTAGATCCACCAAATGTCTTATCCCATTCTTTTTCTGGCACAACTATATATGTTGTACTGACTGCTATCGTCCTCGATGCTGTGTCTGTAACTCCGTTATCAGCTGTCACGGTTAAGTTCACGGTGTAGGTTCTATTTGCTGAGTATGCATGATTTACTACTATCCCCATTGCGTTTGAACCGTCTCCAAAGTCCCACTCGTAATTTGTGATGTTTCCTGTTGAAGAAGAGGCATCGAATGTTATCAATTGGTTTATAATTGGATTCTCCGGTGAATAACTGAAGTGTGCAATAACTGGAAACAACCATCCATTTTGATCCTGAAAAGGATAATGGTCTATGCTATCCGCATCAATAATATAAGGTTGCGATCCATTTGACGGATTTCCATGACAGATGTGTCCGCTCCAGTAGTTGCCGCCTTCTGTTGAGTTATTGTCCCATGAATTGGTGGAACCTGCATCAGAGACTGTGTATGGAAAAAGGTTAAAATTATTGTAGTAGATTGTGTTAAAATATGTGTCTTCAAACACTACATTTCCATTGATAACTGTATTTCTGGTGATATTATTATAATTGCTACCATCTTTGAATACGAGATTCCCATCGTAAGTCATAGAGATGCTATTGCTATAGATGTTATTGTAGCACGATGCCTCAAAAACAATACCTTCTTTATTATTTGAAATTGTGTTGTTTGTGATTATATTATGGTCAGAACCATATTCAAACCATTCTGTAAGTTTAATACCTTCATAGCCATTTGAATTTATGCTATTGTTAGAAAGTAAGTTGTAAGTTGCAAAATAAAGATGGATACCATAATAATCGTTTAGTAATATATTATTACCATAAATAGTATTATTGTGTGATCTATAATTTAAATCAACTCCAGTGCCTTCGTTTTCAAGTATGTCATTATTAATTATAGAGTTATTATTGCACCTATTATACATGCTGATGCCACTGCCGTGATTCAATGTTATCGTATTATTGATTATAGTATTATCACATGCATTATTTTCGATATAGACTCCGTAATCACCGTTTCTTATCGTGAACCCATCAATCGTGACATTGTTGGCAGTTATATATACACATTTACCACTTCCCAAGCCGAGTATATTTGAGCTTCCATTTTCCCCAATAATAGTTAAAGATGTGGAAATTGAAATACGCTCGTAGTAAGATCCATTATACACATAAATCGTATCGCTTTCGTTCGCTGCATTAATCGCATCCTGAATCTTCGTAAAGTCCGCACCGCCACTGTCATCTACTGTTATTATCTTCCCAGATGCTGTTCCAATAAACAACAAACTTAATACCGCCACTACAAAAAGAACAGCCATCAATTTCTGCTTCAAAGCATTTTCAACTATCATCTTTACATCTCCACTATTGTAATGCGAGCAGGCGATCCCTTCTTATCGAAGAATGTACAAACTTCTTATCATAAAAGTGAAGCATTGATAATATTAATTTTTCCAATATACTTTTTAGTTTTCTTTCATTATCTATCTTCTCATTGATGTTATAGGAGACGAGGTTATTACCATGAATAATATTATCTCTAAACTTCTTAAGTTCTCTAATTTCTGAGTTATATATCCCTAATTTATAATTTGTAAGCAGTGATTCTATTTTATTTCCTATGGGTCTCTTATTAATACCACCTACGTTACGCTCTAGCGTTTTTCTTTTTTTGTGATTTAAAGTCAGGTAAATGTTTAGTTTTCCATTTTCCTTCCTGACAATGTAGGTATTTTTCTTTTCTTCGTCAATTATCACCTGGTTATCCTCATTGTCTTTCGTAATGGTGATATTCTTAGAAAATGAAATGCCTTCAGTTTCGAACATTTTCTTCAATCCTTCTGGAACGATGCCTTTATTCAACCCATCTTCTAATTCTCCATCTATACTAAACAACACCAAATCATTTTCAATTAAAGCTTCAATTTTATGTTCAACGATTTTAAATCCATCATCTGAAATTATAAACTCTTTTTCATTTGCTTTTGCATGTGCATTTGCAAGCATCTCTAATACAATCCAGAATATTGGAAAATTTGTGGGAACAATCTTAATGTGCCTCTGATTCGCCACGTTAAACCAGCTGATAGCTTTAACAATCCCAGTCCTTTCAAACTTTGCTTCATTTTTAACTAATGGTATGGCTATTTTTATAAACTCTTCAATTCCTGCTGGGTGAATAATGGATATACCATACGGTTTGTCAACCCCAACAACAACTGACCTCAATCCAGCTTTCTCATGTCTGTTCCCGTTTTCTACTTCATAACAGATGTAATAATGGAAAAAGACATCACGATTTTGCGCAAATGTCAATAACCTACCATAGTCAGAAAGCATGATCTCTGCTTTTTTGATTGCTTTGTTGCAAGTGTCCGCAGATAAAGAGATTTTAGCCTTACCCGTTGGATAATGAATCTCCTCGTTCTTTATCTTTTCATATCTCTCTTTATAATCCTCATAAGGAATAAACTCGATGTTATCATGGGTAAATCCATTTTTCCAAAATTCCATGTTATAGATATTTACCTCGACTTCGTAGTTCTTGTTATCTTCAGCCATTACATCACCTTGTTGTTTTCTTTCTTTAATAACCATTTTACTTTTTGTAAATATTGTCTATTAATATTAATCTTTTTTCGAGTGTATCTCTCCAGTATCTCCTCATAGGTAGCTTTGTCTCTGTATCCCCTCAGTTCTTTTACGGAATCACCGACTTTAGGTGTTATCACTGCCGGAAATCTGACATATTCCTCAAGGTTGAGCTCCCTTTCAAGGATTTTTATTTTCTCTCTTTGATTGCGCAAGCACTGCACAACTTCGTTGTGCAGAAACAATTCTCGATTGCGAGAAGCACTGCAAAGCTACGCTTTGCAGAGTGTGAGCGATCGTATCCATTCGTTTTCTGGCTCACGGCTTGTCCCAACCACGAGACGTTTTATGTTTCCTATCTGTTCTACCATACCTTCTGCTTCGATGTGTTCGCCCCTCTTTGCCTGTCCGGCGTATGTATGCGTGTACGAGAGCACATATTTGATTTCCGGATGGTCTATTTTGTATATTGATGGCGCATCAAAGGCATAATCAGCATTTGTTACCATTGCTTCTATTTTCTGGTGTTTGATGTCGACTCCCGGTAGTAGCGGTTTTATGTCTTTCCAATCCCGTACATACAAAAGATCGAAGTATGTATTGTTTACCATGCCGCGATTACCTTTTCGCTTTTCATGCAGTATGAATTCTTCAAAGGTGGTGGCAGGGATTCGCTTGTTGTAGATGCGATGCCACATCTCGTCGTTTATTTCGCAGATGGTCCCACCAGTTTTTTTTGCCTTTGCAATCAAGTCTCTTGCTTTAAACCAGTGTTTGCCGTATACGATAAGATCAATGTCTGATGTTTCGTTAGTTAATCCTGGCAGATGTGAACCGGTAATACCAATCTGTGATAGCGGTATTCCTCCATCCAGGAGAACCTGCACAATCACTGCTACTTCCGGACTGGTTCTAATGAGGTCTGGTATTCGCCTGGCCGGGTTTAACACCTGTTTTACCTGGTCGAATGGTACGATGTGAACATCCTTCACCCACGATGGGCGGTATTTTTTCATAAATGTGAAAGAATCGTCAAAATCCAGTTTGTGATATCTGACACCGTTTTTCAGGCGTTCTCCTTCTTTGTCAGGTACGTATCTTAGTATAGAGCGTACGCCGTTTTGGTGAGTGTAATCTGCTACTGCAAAGACCCAGTCATCGGTTGTTATAATGAAATCCCGGAGTCGTGTTTTGATTGTCAAACGCATCAACACATATTAAACTGGCACATCCCATAATGGATACCAGCGCTCTACATCTTTTTCAATAGGCAATTCTTTTTCCATTACTGAACGAAGGCGGAACTCAAACGCAGAATTGCGCTCTTTGTTTGCTTTTGGTGCAAACGGATAGAAATTACCGTGTTTGAAGTTATATATCCAGTATACATTAGCGCCATCCTTCTCTTTAAAAGTGAACAGTGCACACAGGAGTTGTTCTCCAAAATCACGCTCAATTAACCCCTCGCTTACCAGGTATATGTTGGATACGAGATCCTCAAAATCAGGGTCTTCGAGCACGATCCATGTGTATCCATAGGCATCTTTTGTTATCTGATTCCCTGTGTTGGTATCTTTGCAGGAGTAGGTTAATAATTCTTCCACCTCAGCTCGTGCCTGTGTGAAATGCGATGACGCCTGCGGTTTAAAGCATATACCTGCTTTATTAAGTGCTCTGAGATTAAGATTTACCTCGAATGTGATGTTGGCTGTGGAGATTGCGAAGATGTCTTTAGTTTTGGACTTTGGAAGTTTTGTCTTACCAAGAAATGCATCCAGAAAACCCATATTTTTTAAAACTCCATTTTTTGCTGCATTTCTTCAAGTTTTGCAATACGTTGTTCAATCTGTGGATGGGTTGAGAACAGTTTCATCAGGCTGCTGCCGGAAACAGCAGGTATGATGAAAAATGCATTCATGCCCTCGACCTTGCGAAGGTCGTCTGTCGGTACCCGCTTCATTGCACCGCTTATCTTCATAAGGGCCGATGCAAGATGTGCCGGCTGCCCGGTAATTGCTGCAGAACCTCTATCAGCAGAGAACTCCCGGTATCGTGAAAGAGCACGTATCAGAAGGAAACTTACCAGCCATACGAGAATCGATACGATCCATACAGCCATAATGCCCCCGGAATCCCGTCTCCCCCTGCCCATCATGCCAAAGAACATAAGGTTTCGTGCAAGGAAGAATGCTATTGTAGAGATAAAACTTGCAATAGTTATCACAAGCACATCCCTATTTTTAACATGGCTCAGTTCATGCGCGATTACTGCTTCAAGTTCCCCACGGTTTAATTGATGCATAAGACCTGTTGTTACAGCCACAACAGCATTTTTCTTACTGCGACCTGTTGCAAAGGCATTGGGAACATTGTTTTCAACCACAGCAATCCGCGGCTTTGGTAAATCTGCAATCTGACACAAACGGCTTACAATAGTATGAAGTTCAGGTTCCTCGCTCTCGCTTACAATTTTCCCACCCATACTCCACAATACAAGTTTATCAGAATAAAAATACTGAATAAATATAAAAAGCCCTGCAACAACCACAATACCCATCGTACCAATTCCCATTGTCGCAAGGAAGATAATAAAAGCCAGATAGACCGCTGCAAGCAAAAACATAGTCAAAAACATTCTTGCCTGGAGACCAGTGTCGCGATACCATTGTTTCATAGTACATTCACCAAACAGATAAAGATAGCAATAAACAATATATAAGCTTAATCACCAAAGTTGGGCAATCATTGGTGTGCCTGCTGGAGGTTTAAAAGAATGATGGGAGTGCACAAATACCCTCTTTGGCATTTGACTACGACATTTTTTCCCATTTTTCAAGGTGCAGTACCTGTGAGAGGGTTTTCCCGCGTTTTATTTCTTCCCTGATGCGTTGTTCTGTTTTTGCTACTTCAACAGCACGCCGTGCGGTTTCGTAGGCTTGCTCTCTTGGTATTACAACAACCCCATTATCGTCGCCTACGATGTAATCCCCCTGTCGCACGGTTTGTCCCCCGCATACGATTTCTACATTGATTTCGCCCATGCCTTTTGGCTCTCCTGCATTCGGTACCGTGCTACAGGCAAATACCGGGAATTTAAGTTTTCGAATGTCGTCTATATCTCGCACTGCACCATCGATAACGACTCCTGCAATGCCTTTATTGATGCAGCTTAAGCTGGCAAGTTCTCCCCATGGCGCGATATGTTTGCTTGCGTTGTAGATTACTATGATCTCACCAGGTTTTGCTATGTCGATTGCTTCGACTGGTTTTGCCCAATCGCCTTCAAATGTTTGTACTGTAACAGCCTGCCCAACTATTTTTTGACCTGCGACAATTGACTTGATGTTCTTCATCGCACCCTTTCGATGAATGGCATCTGTAATGTTTGGTGTTGATGCGTTCTTCAGAAGACATAGAATCTCTTTTTGTATGTCTGTTTTTTTGTTGACAGCGGTCTGTGGTTTGTGCATTGCACTGATTATTTTTTTTGTGGATTCTGTGACGTTTTCCGAGCGAGTGATGTTTCCGCCCACTATAATTATGCTTGCACCTGCTGATACTGCTTGTGCAGCCATTTTCGCGTTGATTCCCCCTGCAATAGCAATGGGAGCAACTAAATCTACATTTTTAAGCAGTTTTAGTGGAGTTTCCCCCTTCATTTGCTGGTCAATTCCTGTGTGAAAGTTGATGTAGTCCACCCCAAGCCGTTCAAGTTCTTTTGCCCGTACAATCCGGTTTTCTGTGCACAGGAGATCTGCCATGAGTGTTGTTCCGTATTTGTGTGCTGCCTGCAGGGCATCTTCCACTGTCGCATTATCGGCAGTTGCAAGGATTGTTATTACGTCTGCTCCTGCTTTTGATGCCATTTCAACTTCCAATGCACCTGTATCCTGGATTTTCATGTCCGCAACAATGGTTTTGCCTGGGAATGCTTCTCTCAGTTTTCGTATTGCATCCATGCCTTCGCTTTTGATTAGCGGTGTACCTGCTTCTATCCATTCCGCGCCACCTGCCACTGCCTCAGTTGCTATTTCGATGGCACGTTCTGTTTCAAGTACGTCAAGAGCTACCTGGAGGATTGGTTGAATGACTGTCACCTTTATTGTTATGTGTAAAAGAAGTATTATTAATCCTTTGGTACTGCACAACTTCGTTGTGCGGAAATTAATTTTTAATTTTCGATTACGCAAGCACTGCACAACTTCGTTGTGCAGAAATCAACTCTCGATTACGAAGTGATCAAGTTGCGCAAGCAATCGAGCGTAGCGAACCGCATACACTATGTTATCTGAAGTACCCAAAATATTTTTATTTATGTAGAATCACATTCTTAAAAATTCTTTTAGGTCATAACATACGGAGGTCGGCTTGGTAAAATGGACAAGTTCTTTAATAGTCTTCACAACACTGGTATTTGGATCTACAACTATCAAGTCGTCCAATTTATTATCTTCAAATGCCTCAAGTAACAGTTTCCTTACTGCAAAATCTGTTGGTGGAAAAGAATAACCAATAACAATTAGACGAGCGCATTTTTCAAGATGTAATTTGGCTTGATTCCAAAGATCTGAAAATAATCTTTCTTGATAAAATCTTTCTTTATAGAGAGTCGGTGTAATTATCAACGGATCAATAATCCAATCATCTATATCCGGTGGTTCATTAAACCACCAATGCCCGTCTATTAAAATTACATCTTTTAATTTTTCCGGTGAAAGTTGCTCCTCCTTGCCAAGAAAAAGGAGGTCTTTTCTTATAGGTAAATATCGAAACCAATTTAAAGACCCGTGCAATTTTAATATCTTCCAGTTATATGGATTATTTTCTGGGTGACTGTAAAATCTATGTCCCTCGACATAGGTTGATAAACCAGCCCTTTGAAGTTGTATTTCATCAAATTTAATCCCGTATCCTAATGGACGATTCCAATTATGATGGCTGTATGGCAATTCTTCATCGGGAACATCACCATTCACGTTAGGAGCGCCAAGGAAAGAGTCGGGTATTTCTCCACGAACTTGAGAAGCTGATTCGATTGCTGTTTCCAAAATACAATCATAATTGAAAGTAATGATTGTTGGTTTTTCTTTGTAAATTTGCTTTCCAAACTCTCTCAATAAATCAGAAGTATGTCCAAATATTTCGAATTCTGAAAGAAATTCAGCAAGCATGGTCTTTAATCGAAAACTTATGGTTGCAAGTTCAGCAGCTTTAGTATCATTGCCATTTTTCTCTGCTTCATAATACTGTAATTCTAAGAATGTAAAACAATCTTCAAGGTCGAACGGTTGATTTAGAAGATCTTCTTTAGATTTTTTCCAGTACTTTTCAATATATTCATATACTGAATGCACTTTCCTATCGTAATGATCAGATTGATATTTTTCACTTTTAAGAATAGTTTGAAAAAAATTAGTGGCCAAAGGTGGCTTGAGTCCGTGCCAATCATTTACACACTGATTAAATCCAGCACCAAGAAGATAAACTGTTTCTTTTTCTGACATTTTACCAAACCTTCATATCCCGATTTCACAAGGGTATTTCAGATAACTCAGGTATATCCGCAATGCGTATATACATACCTCTGTCGGAACACATCGTATTACCCATATTTCATTTCATGCTTTTGTATCCCCTTTGTTGAGCAAATTATCTAATGGGCTTTTGATTTTACTCAAATCCTTATTGCTCACGTGTGTATATACCTCCGTTGTTTTACTGCTCTTATGCCCCAATAATTCTTGGATATATCTCAAATCCATCCCAATCTCTAACAAGTGTGTGGCAAAACTGTGTCTTAGACTATGAACAGCGGCATCCTTTTTAATGTTTGCATTTTTACAGGCATTTGCGAATATTTTTCCAACTGTCCGAGTTGTTATATGCTCTTCCTTATTATGGCTTGAAAATAGCCGATAACCTTTGATTCTCGATTGCTTCGCAATCAAGAGTTTCCGGTTATTTTCTGCACAACGAAGTTGCGTAGTTTTCGAAAATCCAGTGAATCTTATTCCACCCAGACCCTCTCTGACAGTCCTCGCCCGATTGTTACCAACTGATCACCAATCTTTGCACTCACATAAGTCCCCATTTTTGGAACAGGTGGCTGCACCTTCTTCCTGACCAGTGTTATTTTTCCTCCTTCCGCAAGACCCATCTGCTCAAATTTCTCAAGGAGCGAAACTCCACCAATGATTTTTCCTATCTTTGCATTCTCACCTTCTCTTAGATAGTTTAGCTGAATGGTTTGTCCTTCCTTTTCCACCAGTACCTTCGATGCCTGGCCTTCACCCATCGTTATCTCTGAATCATCCACTTTAAACACCAGTGTAGTGTCTGGAAGATGCTTTACAAACTCAATTTCACTCCCCATCCCAATACCAAGTTCAGTAAAATAACCTTCAAAAGACTTACTGTCCCCCATGTTTTTTACTGTACCCTTTTCTCCAGCTTCAAGTCTTAGAAGCGGAAGCACCTTACCTTCTCGCTCAACCATGATCTTATTTGCCCATCCACGAGCTATAACCAACTCTTTCCCTGCAGTTTTCAGGGAAATGGGACCTGCGTGCACATGTACAGGTTCAGTGGCAATTACCGTAAGCACATTTCCTTCAACAATGCCCAGTTCGTTGAGATGGCTTTTTGCTTCCACACCGCCATCTGTTTTTTTCACGGTTACTGTTTCCTCTGGTTCAACTTCACTTAATAATTTCATTCCTTTTCACCACTTTCATATCGAAGTTAGGACTACAAAAAACATTCCCTAAAAAGATTAGGTTACAAATAAAAAACCTAAAAAAAATCAGGTTTGGCTTTTTCAGAACCACAAGATTGGCACAGCTTGATTGCTAACGCACTCGATTGCTTGCGCAATCGAGAGTTCCCGGTTATCTCTGCACAACGAAGTTGTGCAGAAGTGAAGCAATTATTTTACAGCTTCGTGTACTGCGCTTCATTTTTAAGTTCTTCTTCGATTCGGAGCAATTGGTTGTATTTGGCAGTTCGCTCGCTTCGAGCCGGCGCACCTGTTTTTATCAGTTCTGCTCCAAGAGCCACTGAAATATCTGCGATGCTGGTATCTTCTGTTTCGGCCGAACGGTGACTAACGACTACCTTGTATTTGTTTTTGTGTGCCATACGTGCTGCATCAAAGGATTCACTTAAGGACCCGATCTGGTTTACTTTAAGAAGCAGTGCATTTGCAGCCCCCATCTCTATGCCTTTTGCAAGCAGTTGTGTGTTTGTTACGAAGATATCGTCTCCTATGATAATAGTGTCCGACAGTTTTTTTGTAAGTTCTGCAAAGTTTTCAAAAGCGCCTTCATGAAAAGGATCCTCAAGTAATGCAATGTCATATTGTTTGGTGAGCTCAATGTAGTAATCCGCAAGTTCTGCTGGTGTCAGGTTTTTTCCATCGATGTAATAAGTTTCATTTTTGTAGAACTCGCTTGCTGCACTATCAAGTCCAATACTAACCTCGTTATTGTATCCGGCAGTTTCGATTGCTTTTGTAACAGCATCGAGCGCATCTGCTGTATTTTGCAGTGGCGGCGCGTATCCACCTTCGTATCCAACGTTGATAGCACCTCTGCCGTATTGTTTTTCAAGTATCGTTCCAAGTGCATGGTAGGTTTCTGCTGCCATCCGGAGTGCTTCTCTAAAGCTTTTTGCACCTTTTGGCTGTACCATAAATTCCTGGATGGACAGCTTGTTTCCTGCGTGTTTTCCTCCATTCAACACGTTTAGCGTGGGTACTGGTAGTAAAAAAACATTATTTCCACCAAGGTACTGGTATAGCGGAAGATCAAGGCTGTCTGCTGCCGTTCTTGCAACAGCGAGGGATACACCAAGTATTGCATTTGCTCCAAGTACTGATTTACCTGGCGTGCCATCAAGTTCTATCATTGTTTGGTCTATTTCACGCTGGCGCCGCACATCCCTGCCAATAAGTTCTTTGCGTATTACATTGTTAATGTTTTCAACAGCTTTCAGCACGCCCTTGCCATTATAACGCTCTCCATAATCGCGAAGTTCCAGTGCTTCATTGCTGCCTGTAGACGCTCCGGAAGGTACGCTTGCTCGTCCAAACCCACTTCGCCCGTGAGTTCTTTCTGTTTTTACATCAACCTCTACTGTGGGGTTGCCTCTTGAATCAAGAATTTCTCTTGCATGTATATATTCTATATTAAACATATTTTTCACCATTTGTATAACTAAGTAAAGCTAAATAAATACAGTTTACTTATTCATAGATATATTTTACGAAAAACAAACATCATCTTCCACTCTATTCTTTTTTCAGGCAGCTTTTATCTTCCACAACGATTTCACGCTTTCCATTATATTCACAAACTTTTCCCTTCACAAAAATCGTGTCGCCTATATTCAATGACGTTCCCATCTCTCCCCCTCTTGGGATAAAAACCATCAGTTGATCTATCTTCTCATTTTTTAGATATATGATCAAATGTTCACCGGTCTTGGTTGTGTGTTTCTGTGTTATGATTCCGCTTGTTTGTACATAACTTCCTATCCCGATATCTTCACTGTATTCCTGATACTCTGCTGATGGTAAAAAAATGAAATATGCAATAACAAGTGATAAACTTGCCATCGCAAGGAGGATAATTGTTATTTTCTCCTCTTTTTGCATATTTTTTTCTTTATTCGATTTTTAGTGGAGGCAGTATACTACTTACGGGGGGCAGTCCAGCACCACCGTTACCATCAACAGACTCTGCTTTTGATACAATTTCTTCTACTGTAACTGTGAAGATGAGTGTTTTTCCTGCAAGAGGTTGATTTCGGTCCATAATGAGTTTATCATCACGGAAACTTACCTGTATCGGTCCAAACATTGTGTTAATTGTTGTGTCAGGTACTCTATTATGGTGAAGTGTCATGTTTTTGTCGGTTATATTAATGATGGTTGTGTTCCATGGCACGTTTCCTAATTTGACAATCTCGCCAGGGGTTACTATGTGTTTGATAGTGATATTTACATCATCAACCCCGGTTACTTTATCCATCCATGGCGATTCTGGCATGTTAAACGTATCGCCTTTTTTAAGGTTCAATGAAAGATTAACGATTGTATCACCAAACTCTACTACAACGGCTGTAAATTCCATTCCAGGAATATCCACAACATCATCAATTTTATGATCTTTGCCAAACTGGGAATTAAATTGATCTGTGGGAACTGTAAACATTTTTGGTAAAGTATACACCAGTGGGACCTGCTGATCGATATCAAGCCTTTGTATCTTTTTTTCATCGATGGGCCCATAGCCCATTTCAGGTTGGACCGTGATATTCTTTGTTTCAGCTACCTTCATTCCAACAACGCCACTATCAAATCCAGCTATCATTTCTCCTGCGCCAACTTTGAATTGAAGTGGGTTGTAAATACGCTGGGGGTTGTAGATTCCTGCATGCTTTGCTATATCTTCAAATGACGTGTCAAAGATGCTGTCATCTTCCAACCTGCCTACATAATTCACTTTGATGGTATCACCAACACTGATTGTATCATCGTGTGGTGTTGATCCCTGCTCTATGCATCCAATTCCTGAGCAAAGAAGAAGTAAAACTCCAACGATCAATAAACGCTTCATAGTACCACATTAATGAGCACTGTGTAATAACTGTTGCGGTTTACTATATTTTGAGCTTTTTAAATTTTATCAATATCAACATAGATTTCTCCAAGTTAATCAAGCGAGAAAACTCGTCCATGAAATGTTTAAGGTAAAACACACGTTGACATCTAAAGAGATAGGGTTAATATCTTAGTCTAATTACAACAACTTAGTTTCAGGGATTCGCTCGGGCGGGTTGGGCTTGCCGGATATGAAAATCGGGTTCCACACCATTTAAGCAGTGGCGAGAAGAAAAGGGCAGCGATAGCAACTGTACTCTCGATGGAACCAGGGATTATCGCTCTTGATGAACCCACTGCCAATATGGATCCAAAAAGCAGGAATGACCTGATAAAAATCCTTAAAAATCTGAAAGATGAAGGAAAGACGCTTCTCATCGTCACACACGATGTAAACGCAATTCCTGAGCTTGCAGACCGTGTCATAGTCCTCAACAAGACCATTGTTGCAGACGACACCACCCGTGACGTTTTTGTAGATACAGAGATGCTTGTTGCTGTGGGGCTTGACGTTCCTGTGATTATGCAACTCTTTGAAGTGCTCCAGGTGTTTGGCTATCCATGTGATGTGCTTCCACTCTCAATTGGTGATGCGGTCAGGAATCTCACAGAGACGATAGAAAACGGGGAAGGACACATACACCTGCACATCCATGAACACGTGCATACAGCAATCGGCGCTGTTCGCAGCAAGTATCAGCACCACCATACAGATGTGTAATGACACAGATTTTTCGGTATTTTTTCGATAGAGGCAGAGGCTACTGGTTTGGAAGGTGCTAACTGCCAAAATAATCAACGCAGGTGCTCGCCATCGAAAAGTTTCGGGAAATGGGGTCGTTTCAGCTATCTTTGAAAGTGAGAA
>CAJHIS010000032.1 GCA_905067555.1 Candidatus Argoarchaeum ethanivorans | reverse complement strand
AATTGGCATATCAATCGGATTGTTGATTGGGAGTTCTTGGATTCGTTTCAAAGCGGAAAAAAGATTAAGAGATTTATTTAAGCGTCCAATACTTTCTATGGAATTAAAATCACGTATAGTTTATTGTAAGGATGGGCTTGTACTATTTCACGGACTTTCTTTAAAAAATAAAATGTGGTTTACCAATAAAATTCCATCGGCTGTTTGTACCGCGCCTACCAATTTAAATTGGGAAACACTTTGTAAGTGGATTGGAACAATGTGGGACGACAATCCAGGAATTATTACAATTAGTGAATTTAGAAAGGAATATCATAAATGTATTATTACACAAACTCGAGATGATTCAAAAAGAAAAAGGGATATTTATCGTGGTGTTGGGAAAACAGTTTATGTGATTATGGAAGAAATTCGTATTGAAGACCCATCTATACCTCTGAACAGATCTAATAAAATAGGCGAATTTCATTTAAATTCTAGAAATTTAATGCCCGATTTAAAAATTGGGTGGAATCAAACTTTAAGAGTTATTTCAGAAGATTTTGGCTTAATTGATACTATTAAAATCAAAATACCAGATAATTTAGGGGAAAAAGAGCCATTAGATTTTTCATCATTAGGAAAAAAAGATAGTGATAAATGTCTTTTGGATGTAGGGATTCCACTAAGATGGCCTTTAAGACTTGAACAAAATAGAAAAAAAAATTCGTAATTAGAAAACCTTTTTAATAAACCATTTCTAAAAGATATACTACACCTGAATCAAACAATAAAATATTTAAAACGATGAAATATTGAATTCACGATCATCCGTCTGATGCCTTCGGACTTTTAGTCCGAGGTGGAGGGGTTAGGGCTGTGCAGCACTGCGCAACTTCGTTGTACAGAAATAATAAAATCTTGACTGCGCCAGCAATCAAGAAATGAAGCTTTATCGGCTCATAAAGTCACTTGATTTCGGTGGCTCAAGCTTGAGTCCTTTGCGCTGCCTGATTCCTTTCACAACATCTTTTAACATGTTTGCTGGAATCGGTTCAAAACCTGCAAACTCTGTGCTCCACATAGCTCTCCCTTCGGTTGCTGAGCGAAGGTCTCCTGCAAATCCAAACAGTTCTGCAACAGGTGCCTTTGCTTCGAGGATAATGGTATCTCCTTCTGTTTCCATGTTTAGAATCATTCCGCGTCGACCCTGTATTTCTCTTGTGGCACCGCCCATCTGTTCCTGCGGCACCTGGATGAATACTTTCTGGTAGGGTTCAAGGAGTGTTGGGTTTGCCATGAGTGTTGCTGCCTGTATTGCCTGGCGGGATGCTGGTATTACCTGTGCTGGTCCACGGTGTACTGCGTCCTCGTGAAGCTTAACATCAACAAGTTTTACTTTTACGCCCTGACATGGCTCTCTTGAGAGCGGTCCTTCTTTCATAACTTCTTCAAATCCTTCGAGAATAAGTTCCATCGTCTCTCTGAGGTACTGGACACCTTTTGTCATATCTATATACATATTTGATTCGAAGATGTGGGTTACACCTTTCGCTTCATCCTTGGTCATGCCTTCTTTGAGCAGAAGGTTTCTGCGGTCTATTTCTGACATTTTCATTGAGATGCTGCCAGATTTTATAAGTTCAACAACCTCCGGTTTCATGGGCTCCACTTCCACGTAGAACCTGTTGTGTCGATTGGGTGATTTTCCCTCTACTGGCCCTGCTGTTCCTTGTATGGTTTCCCTGTATACAACAAGGGGTGTTGATGTGATGATTTCTACGTTTTTGTCGCGTTCAATTCTGTGTCCTACTACTTCAAGGTGGAGTTCACCCATGCCTGCCATGAGGTGTTCGCCTGTTTCTTCGTTGATGCTTACTTTAAGTGTGGGGTCTTCTTTTGCCACCTGTCTTAATACTTCCACTAATTTTGGCAAATCTTTCATGTGTTTTGCTTCCACTGACACAGTGACTACTGGTTCGCTGGCGTGTTTTATGCCTTCAAATGGCACCATATCCCGGAGTGTAGTTGCTGTTGTTCCAACGATTGCGTCTTTGAGTCCTGAGACTGCTACGATGTTTCCTGCAGGTATTTGCTCTACTTCTATTCGATCTGGGCCCATGTATATACCCACCTGTTGCAGGCGATTCTTTGCAGAAGTTCCTGAGATGTATAGTTCGGCTCCACGACGAAGTGTGCCGCTGAAAAGTCTTCCTGCTGAAATTTCTCCTGCATGCGGGTCTGTCAATATTTTTGTTACCATCAGTGCAACATCGCCAGATGGATCAACATTAATCATGGATTTACCGATTTCGCTTTTAGGGTCTCCACGCCATATTACTTTTATTCTCTCTTTTTGAGCTTCCAGTGGGTTTGGCATGAACCTGATAATCATGTCGTTTACCACCTCGTGCAGTGGGCATTTCTGTGCAAGAGATTTCATGTCCTCGTTTTTGCAGTACTCGTATACCTCGTTGAATCCAATTTTAGTCCTTGTCATAAATGGCACGCTTACTGCCCAGTTATACAGTGCCGAACCAAAGGCAACTGTGCCATTGGCTGCATCCATACGCCATTCCTTGTAGTTTTCCGGACGCATGCCTTTAATCAGCTTGTTAACGTGGTCTATGACTTTTCCAAGGCGAACCTGCATTTCCTGGGAATCGACCTTGAGCTCGTTTATGAGTCGGTCAACCTTGTTTATGAAGAGCACAGGTTTCACGTTCTCTCGAAGTGCCTGACGCAGCACGGTTTCAGTCTGTGGCATTGTGCCCTCGACTGCATCAACCACGACTAAAGCACCGTCCACTGCTCTCATGGCACGTGTAACATCTCCGCCAAAGTCAACATGTCCAGGTGTGTCTATAAGGTTGATGAGATATTCTTTTTCTTCAAAGGTGTGCACCATGGATACGTTAGCTGCATTAATAGTTATACCTCTTTGTTGTTCTTCCTCATCATAATCCATGAATAATTGGGTTCCTGCAAGCTCCTTTGAGATCATGCCTGCACCAGCTAACAGATTGTCAGAGAGTGTTGTTTTGCCATGATCTATGTGCGCTACAATCCCAATGTTTCTGATTAACTTTGGTTTGTCCATCAATGTCTGGACGCGCTCAACCATTTTCTTTCTTCGTCCCATACAAATTTCCTCTTAAAAATATAATCTATAATTGGTTATCTTGCTGCCTTTGCAACGCGCTCCAGACCATCTTTCTTACCAATGGAATAAGACTTTACATCATACCTTGCAGAAGCAATAATCTCATTTGCAAGTGCATTTGGCATGGAACGCTTTGACTTAAAAGCACGGATCAATGGCATCTGCCACATCGTCATCACCTGTAAACATGATGGCGTAGCAGTCTTTGACCAGTTCAGGGTTTGTCTCTGTAACATGTTCCTGGATAAGAGCACCTGCTCCAAGGTTGTGGTTGAGCATTTCCATATAGGTGTTGATGGTCTCTGGTGTTACTTCTTTACCGAAACGCCTCTCTATGGTCTCATGAGGAATATTCATGCCGTTAATCGATGTTCGAGAGATGTCATCACGTGACTGCTGCATAGCCATATTGTTTTCATAGTTGACATCATCCATCTCAATACCATAGATACCGGTACCTGGCACCCATCCTGGATGTGCTGGCGTATCTTCAGCACCAGCCCACTCGCGCTCAAGACCTGTTATCTTGTAGGTCTGGAGCATTCTCTGCCCCATCTGCACGCCGTGCAGGTGAAGGTCCGGATTATAGTTTGGTATTCCTCTTTCCCTGGTGATTCGTTTGGCAATTTCCCATGCTTCTGATTTTCTCTTGCTTTGCATTATGCCATTGAATCTGTAGTACTCTGTATTCTTGCTTGTAAAGTCTATATCACCAAACTTACTTTTAAACATATTTCCGCAGTCATCACGTATCGACATACGTTCCCACGTTTTTCCCTTTTCAATGTGTCCTTCAACAGCATGAGGATTCCAGTACTTTCCCTCTTCTACTACTGTATTTTCTTTGCTTGTTCGAGTTTGACTCATATTTTTCACCTCGTTTCAGTATCTTGGTTTCAGTTCTAATTGTTCAAGGTTTTCATACGCATCTTCTTTGATTAACTCCGGATTCAGATTTCCATATAATCTCTGGCGCATGATTCGTCTGCCCCATTGGGTAGTCTCCTTCACCTCTTCATCTGGTTTAGGATTGACCACATCTTCAAGCACAAGATTTGGTATGTTATCATATCGGTAGATCGAAGACCTCTTTTTAAGTTCTTCATCTGAAACCCCTTTACCAATATTGACTGGTTTATCAATTGAAATACCAAAACCGCTTTTGACATATACGACATCTGTGCCTTCCATCTTTGTTCGACGCATTGCATCAAACATCAAACCGTCCTGGTCAAGTCGGCAGCTGTGTCCTGTGCATGTCATCTGGCGAAGGTGGTTTCTTCTTACATCGCATACCTCTGTTTCAAGTAGCATCCTGCCTATGTCTTCAAGGTCCCGGGCTCTCATCTCAATCGTGTTTCGACCTGAGTAGCAGCCTGTATCAAGACCGCGAGCTCTGTTATGCAGCATCCATGCACGCAGGTATACTGCGATTGGGGCATCATAGACCGAATCTGTCATAACGAGGGTATCCAGTTTGTCACCTGCTTTTGCTCCCTCTGTTGGTGGCACAAGATCTCGCATTGGATCCTCTGGCTCACCAAGCTCACTTAGTGGCGGGTGAACAGCTTTATATGCTTCTCCAAAGTTCCTGTGTCCAAGTATGCTCAAAAAACCTTCATCTGGTATCGTTCGAAGCTTTTCAAGCTTTGTCTTTGGATCCAGAATTCGCTGCCTGTTTCGAGCGATTGGGTCTCCTTTATTATAGTATTGTCTTTCATATTTTGCCATTTTTATCACTCCTTAGAACTTATCCTTTATTTCTGCTGCTGATTTTGCAACCGATTCCATTGGTTCTCTAATAAGATCTATTTCACCAAATATATCTCCTACAAGTCCTGATGTTGCCTCAGGTCCGTATACTGCTGTGCCTGCATCAAGTGCTACTGCTGCTGTTAAAGCTGGTATCAAAAATCCTTTGGAGTGCCTGGTTACAATATGATTTCCATGGAACACACCCGGGCTTCCTCCACCATAAATAGAATGGCTGAAGAAGGACAACGCGATACCATTACCAATAGCATCACCATATCCTGCGGATGGCAGTCCTGTCTCATGATCGAGCATGTCGTTAAAGTACAAAATTGTTGAACCAGCACCCTGTGCTGCTCTTGCTGCACCCTGGTTGACAATAACTGCTGCTGATGTTCCTGCGCAAGCATAGGCATTCCACAGCGATGGATCAAGTGCAGTGTAGAATTTAAAACCGGATGGGAGTGTCTTAAGCACTTTGATAACCTTATCTTCGAGTGCTCTTCCAACTAGTGCTCCGACCACATCACCTGTGGTGCCGCTTCCGCATTCCTTTACAAGGTCGTATACAATATTATTGGCATTTAATCCCTGGTATGCATACACGAGAGACTGCCAGCGTCTCCATCGACCGATTGCATCACCCATTTCAAGGTGGGAAATAGCTTCGAGGGTTGAGCTGAGTGCCATTGATTCCATCGTTCTTCTTTGTGTTATAGCTACAATATGGTTTACCATCAGGTTTCGTAGGGAAAATCCTGGTCCTTCGTTAGCACAGCTTGCTGCAAGTAGTGAAATGACATTTCCACCCATGAATTCATAAGTCGAGGGGTATCTGCCATAGAATGCTGCATGTACCAGTGGTGCTGCATGGAAGTCAAGTATGTCATCAAACTCTTCCATCACAAGATCGGTCATTGCCTGTGCAGTTGCTGTAAGTGCAGCGGTATATTCAATACCAGCGGTGCACAGCTTCCGGGATGGCTTAACATAGAACATGGCACCTTTTTTCATTATGTTAACTACTGTACCATCGCCTGCATCGACCTGCAGTTTATCTTTAAGTTTAGCTGCAAGTTTGTCTGCATTATCAACTAAGGGTACATCCCATGTGCGTGTTCTTACTGCTTTTGGCTTGCCATACGGACCACTCTTTATTGGTAAATCTGCTTTGTTTGGTATATCGGGTAGATGGATATACTCGTTGGCATAGTGTCCGGTTGAGAGAGCCTTCTGGGCACCTGCAAGATTTATTGCTATAGAGCGTTTAAAAGTATCTGCAATCTCTCTAACGGCTGGGTTCTGGACAGGTGTTATAGCTTCCAGCGGAATGCCGGATTCTATTACCTGACCTCTATCATTGTATAGATCTATTTTTTCAGTTAGATAGGCCATTTATTTTTTCCTCCATTTTTAATTTTTTAAGAAACCATCGTCAAGCTTCCATGGCATGGAACACAATTATCAAGGAGGTGTTCGTTTGTCAAGATTCCATATCTGCTCAATTCATGGTTCTTAACAGATACCATTTATATACGCTCTGTATTTAAGAGTTTCGATATAACGCATGATAAACCGTTACAAAAAGAAAACAATATTTTTTGTAATTATTCAGGTACCTATCAACCCATCAAATCTTTCAAACCATCGAAATATTCAATTTTAGCATCTGTGCAACTGATTTATCGAAAAATCAATATGCAATGACTTCATTACTACTCTGTCCCATATTAATTCCAATTTCTTGTGTTAATCTTGTGAACTTTCATGGTTTTTATATCAGCTAAGCACATACGTTTAAATAATTACAGACTCAATAATTAATCATGCAATTTACAATTAAACTTGAAGAATCCAACGAAGGAGGATATACTGCTCAATGTCTTGAGCTTCCTGCTGCGATAAGTGGGGGGATACAATAGAAGATACTCTAAAAAATATTAAAGAATCGATTCAACTGGTTCTTTGAATTTATTGTTGTATTGCGACAGAAAGACTGGCAAAGTTTGAGTTTTGTTTTTATAATCCTTCAGAGAATTCGAAAAAAACCTGGTCGTAACTGATAACAACAAAAAACTGTCCACTGAAATTGGGCTCGTAGTATAGTCTGGATAGCACACAGGCCTCCGGAGCCTGAAGCCCGGGTTCGAATCCCGGCGAGCCCGCATCAAATTCGATACGAAATAAATAAATACTCCACAGCCTATTCAGGTTATAGAGGTTTTACAATCTTGTTTTTAATAGGAGAAGCACTTATTGGATCGGCACCGGAACTTGCACACATCGACCTGGTGATAGGCGACAAAAATGGCCCAGTGGGCAGTGCCTTTGCAGCAGGCATGACACAATTGTCGGCAGGTCACACACCTGTACTGTCTGTAATACGGCCAAATCTTTTAACTAAGCCAGCAACTCTCATCGTGCCAAAGGTAACAATGAAAAAAACAGAGCAGGTAAACCAGATCTTTGGTCCTGCCCAGAATGCTGTGGCACTTGCAATAGCAGATTCTGTGGAAGAAGAACTGATACCACAGGATAAAGCAGAAGAGTGGGTGGTAATTGCAAGTGTGTTCATACACCCTGATGCTAAAGATTACAGCAAGATATATCGATACAATTATGGTGCAACCAAGCTTGCAATACAGAGGGCAATGGAACAATTTCCAAGCATTAATACGGTGCTGGATGAAAAGAATAGGGCAGCGCACCCTGTAATGGGCTTTAAGGTGACAAGGCTCTGGGACCCGCCGTACCTGCAGGTAGCAATCGACGTACCTGATATAGACTACGTACAGCAAATACTAAAAGAGATGCCACAAAGCGACCATCTGATAATCGAAGCAGGAACGCCGCTTATCAAACGATATGGTGTAGACGTTATAGAGAAAATACGTGAAGCACGTAATAATCCATTTATTGTGGCAGATCTAAAAACTCTTGATACTGGCAATCTTGAAGTCCGCATGGCAGCAGATGCAACAGCAGACGCAGTGGTAATCTCTGGTCTTGCCCCGACATCGACGATTGAAAAAGCAATTAAAGAAGCCAAAAAAACAGGTGTTTATTCAGTCATCGACATGTTAAATGTGAAAGATGCAGCAGGGCTGATAGACAATCTCTCTGTAAAGCCAAACATCGTTGAATTGCACAGGGCTATAGACCTTGAGAACACGGTTGCAACAGGTTGGGACAGCATACAAAAAATCAAGAAAATATCAGGAAAGATACTTGTAGCAGTTGCGGGAGGCATACGTATAGATAAACTAAAGCCAAGCGACCATACCGTAGACGAGGCTCTTGCAGCAGGTGCAGACATTATTGTAGTCGGTCGGGATATTACTAAAGCAAAAGACGTTAGACTCAAAACAGAGCAATTTCTCGAACACATGAAAAAACCAGAAATTGACCAGTACCGCATAATGACTGATTTCTAACCTCGACTACTTCGTAGTCGAGAGTTTTTTCACACAACGAAGTTGTGCGGTAGGAGATAGATAAATATGGGATTAATCGTCGAAGATTTAATAAAGAGTAACTCTTACTTAAAACCTGAAAACGCCGCAAGTGTGTATTTAGCTGTGCAAGACAAGTACCTTTCTGTGCCCTATGAATTGCATGAAGGTTCTATTATAACCGGACAAATTCTTGGCATCACAGATATAATGGGAAGAGGCGTAGAAGAGGTAAAAAATCTGATAGGCTCCACAATTACATTTGTAATAGTGAATGTGGTTGGAACTGACTATTTATTTATTTCAAGAGATTCCTGGCCACTTTTAAGAGATTATGGGATAATGCCTGAGGATTACAAACTCAGGGTAAAGATCATTTCAGCGAGGGTTAACGAGGAAGAAATCGAGATATATCCAAGGATCGAGAAGGTCGTATGATCCAGGAAACGTTAGAGGAAATTAAAATAAGAAAAGAACTTGCAAGTTATTACTTCTCAAATTTCGAAAAACATCGATTGCAGGATCCAGCAAAAGCATCTGAGTTTTTATGGGGGACATTAAACGCCCTCGTTTATGCCATAGGTTTACTTCATGGAAAGAAAATAGCAGAACACAGCAAAGTTATAGGGATTCTTAAAGAGCTAAGGATGGACGAAGAATCTATAAGCGCAGCCCAAATGGTTCATGCCAATTTTTTCCATGATTTCATGGATAAAGAGACATTCGAGTTGCAAACTAAAAAAGTTGTGACGATGCTTCGTAAACTGGAGGAGATTCTGGAAAAGGAATTGAAGAGACAAATAAAATCGATAAAACACGAAAGACAGGTATGCCAGTAATTTTGAGATGCAAGGAATTCTTACACTGCAATAAATTTATATTATAAAAACAGAATTATAACTGCTACAATACTTACCACAGTTGCTTTTTTTATCAGTGCGATTGCTTTTGTGATGCACTCTGGTTCTGGTGTGTCTGCTTCGTTGTTTAGAATGTAGGTACCAGGTTTTTCAAGTGTGATTCCAAGGGCACAGGCGGTTGCCGCTATTGGCCAACCAGAGTTTGGTGAAGGTGTTTTTATGTGTTCCTTGAGAGCACATCTCAGTGTTGCTGCTGGATTATTGGATACCAGTGCTATAATCAGTGCTGATATGCGTGCTGGAATGTAGTTGAGAAAATCATCAACCCTAGCTGGAACGAAGCCGAGTTGCCGGTACGGTGGCTTTTTATATCCTACCATCGAATCGAGTGTGTTGACAACTTTATAAACAAGAGCCCCAGGGAGCCCGAAGAGTACAAAGTAGAACATGGGTGTGAGGATGCCATCAACATAGTTTTCCGAGACTGACTCGATTGTTGCTGACGTGGCTTTCGTTTCATCGAGATTATTGGTATCCCTGCTTACAAGAGTACGAAGTTCACTTCTTACTGTTTCAATTCTTCCGTGTTTGAGCTGGTCTTCTATTTTTTTTGCAGAGCCAAAGAGCATGTTAATAGAGAAAGTTGATTTTAGTAGATAGATGGAAGCGATAATTGCAAATATGTGATTTGTTCGGGTGAGAAGTATGCCAGTTACTGCGAAAGGTGCGATTGTTATAAATGTCATTGCTGCTCCGTAAAGTGCTCTATTATTTTGTGGTGCATGCTTCTCAAGCAGATGTATGATTTTTCCCATCCATACAACCGGGTGCACGCTTCTTGGCGGTTCGCCTATTATTATGTCGAAAGCCACTGCTCCAATTAGTATTAATAGTAACGCCGTGTTCACAACAATGGCTCCATCACACGCTTCCATGCTTCTTTGACATCACTGCCTTTTAATAATTCATCAAGTATCTTCGATGCTACCTCTGGTTTGTGTACAAGGTGGCAGTTCATGCAGCTCCATACTTTACTTCCACTTGCACGTTTAATGTATTCACCCCCTGTTCGTGTATCTTCACATGGATAGAATGGGCAAAAACAGAAGGTACAATCCTGCCCCTCAAAGTGGCAGGGATAAAATGGGCAGCCGACACGACTGTTTGCAGTTTGTCCCTGTTTAATTGCAGCGTTAAGTGATTTTTTTCCAATTTTCTCACCCCATTCCATTGATGTTTGTTCAATTGCTTGAATTAATGTAATATTTTCCTTGTGGGCACGTACTGCAAGGCGAATATGGTTTTCAAGTCCAAAAGACGCGCAATCCCGAATTACAATACCTTCTAAAAGAAGTCTCTTCGCAAGTTCTGCTACAGTGAGTGGGAAATCGCTGGTATCTACAAGTATAAAATTTGTCTGGCTTGGCAATGGTTTAAAACCACGAATGTGTGCAAGCTGTGCATGGAACCATTCCCGTTCTGCTTTAATCACGTCTCTGGAATTGTAAAGAAACTTGCTGCCATGTTTTAACAACCATTCTCCTACTGTATCAGCTATGCAGTTGAGGTTCCATGTAAGTCTTGCAACATTCATATATTTTGCAAGCGTAATTGGTGCAACACCAAAACCAATTCTGAGCCCCGGTACTGCAAAGGCTTTGGTAAGAGAGCGAAGGACAAATAGAAACTCACAGTCCAGTACATGGGTTGCTATGCTATATCCCGGGTCTGATAGCTCGATAAATGCTTCATCCACGAAGAGAAACACTTTCTTTCTTGCACACCTGTCAGCAAGATTGATGAGTTGTTCACGTTCTATCAGTGTGCCAGTTGGATTGTTCGGGTTGCACACAAACACCGCCTTGACGCCTGAAAGCTGTTTATCGGTAATTGTAAGCATTTCTTCATACTTTTGATGAATAATATTTGCACCCATCAACCTGCACTGGTTCTCATATTCTCCAAATGTCGGAACCGGGATGATAACGGTATTTTTTGGTTTGATCACTGTTTCCGCAAACAGACGTATCAATTCCGTTGAACCGTTTCCTGGTATGATGTTTTCAGAAAACACGCCTGCAAAATCAGCAGCAGTCGCTCGAAACTGCGTATATTTGCTATCAGGATACCGGTTAATATATTTACAGGCTTTTGTGAGTGATTCTGTTATATCTATATGCAGTAAGTTCTGGTTGCTGCTAAAATCAAGAAGTTCTGATTTTGGTATGCCTGTGTGATCTGAAGCTTCTTTAAGTCTTGCTCCATGAACACACGGCGTTAACCTAACAATCTCTTCACGAAGATTGTCTGCATAATCATCACAAGTTTCTGTCACAGGAAGTCTTTAGTGTGCTCTCTACATATATAACCCAATCTTTCGAGCCTGCACAACTTCGTTGTGCAGAAATAAACCCGGAACTCTCGACTACGAAGTAGTCGAGTTGCGCAAAACAATCGAGTGCGCAAAGCATATCCACCGGTTTTTACGCATTATTTTCTTTTAAAAAAGAGCCAGCTATTCCTTTTCCCGCCATATTTAGTCTTAATTAACGCATACCTGCCTGCGAGTTTGCTGCCTGACAGTTCAAACAACATCTTTTCATTTTCTTTAACTTCTTCGATTACAAGTCCGCCCTTATCCCATTGTTTCACGGTACCTGCACCATAGTGTCCTTCTGGAATTTCTCCTTCAAAGTCCGCATAGGAGAGTGGATGGTCTTCTGTTTGAATAGCAAGTCGTTTGATACCGCGTTCTATTGGCGGTGTTTTTGGAATGGCAAAACTCTTCAACACACCATCGATTTCCAGACGAAGATCATAATGCAAATGTGAAGCATGGTGTTCCTGCACAACAAATATTGGTGCTGGATGCACGAGTGCTTCATAGCCACATGGCTCTGATGTTTTGCTAAAATCTCGTTTTTTACGATAGTCTTCAAGGCTCATAATTGATGAACATGCTCGGGTAAGTTATGGTTGTTTTTGTGCAAAATCGTGAGATGGCTTTTTTCACCGCAGAGGAATTGCAGAGAACTGAAAAATGATACAGTTCCATGGTAAATCATTATTTGTGAATTCCCTTATATTTATCTTCTCACAAACCCCCCCAATCTCGCTTTTATTTTGCAGTACTTTCGCCTGATAAAGTACGAAACAGTTCTGGAAATGAGTCTACATATTTTCACGGCGTATGATTAAAAATAATAGCCAGAACCCAATCATTCCTGCTGTCATAAATCCGGCAATTCCTATAACTGGTATTTCATGCCATTTGGGCGGGATGCCGGAAAGAACGATTAAGGCTGAACCAATTACAAGAGAAGTTAAAACGACTGCAAACACCATGCGATTTGCGATCTGGTCAAGTGTTTTGAGCATTTGGTCAAGTCCTTCGTGCTCAAATCTGATCTTTGCTTCACCTCGCTTCGTCAGCCTCAGTATCTCTCTTACCTCAAAGGGTAGATCGCGCATCAAGAGGCGTGCCTCGAGAGCAGAGTTAACAAAGTCTTCTATTAACTTTTTAGGGTTCATGCGTTCCCTGATTAGTTTTTTGGCAAACGGAGTAGAATGTTCCACTGCACTAAAATCCGGGTCAAGTTCTCTTCCCACACCTTCGATTATTACCAGTGCTTTTGCAAGCAGATAGAAGTCTCTTGGCAGTTTCAGATGGTATTCTATGACCACATCCCCGATGCGCTGCAGTAGAGTTCCTAGTTCAACTTCGTTGGGTGGGCAGGCACTGTATATTTCGATAAGCTCGCAAATGTCAGATTCCAAAATTTCGCTATCTTCATCTTCAACTTGTTTATGCTTGCTTAAATTTAAGAGGGTCTTAGTTACTTTGCTTGCGTCTTTGGTTATAATCCCGATGAGAATGTCAGCCAGGCGTTCTCGATGCTCTTTCGACAGCACCCCCATCATCCCGTAATCAAGGAAGCAGATCACATTATTTTCAAGGATTCTGATATTTCCAGGATGCGGGTCCGCGTGGAAGAAGCCGTCTATAAATATCTGTTTCAGAACAAGGTCCGAACCTCGCGAAGCCACAACTTTCGGGTTAATGCGTGTGATTTCAGAGACTTTGTACCCACCGATAAACTCCATCGTCAGGACCTTACTTGAAGACAAAGTATGGTACACGTGGGGAACATGAATAGTTCTGTCAGATTTGAAGTTGATTAAAAAATGCTCAATGTTCGCAGCTTCAAGTCTGAAGTTTAATTCCTTTCTGATTACACGAGCAAATTCTTTAACCGTTCCAACAGGATCAAAAACATCTGCTTCTTTGAAATGTTTCTCTGCGAGCGCAGCAAGGTGAAGCATTATCTCCAGATCCACTTCTATAATTTTATCAATATTGGGACGCTGAACCTTGACTGCCACAGTATCGCCCTCCGGAAGCACTGCTTTATGCACCTGTGCAATAGAAGCGGCTGCAAGAGGAGAATCCACAAAATCTTTGAATAACAGATCAACAGGACTTCCCAATTCTTCTTCAATAATCTGCCTGGCATTTTCCGTAGAAAATTGGGGGACACTCTCCTGAAGTTTTTCAAGTTCCCTGACAAGGTCAGGTGGTACCAGATCAGGCCTTGTGCTCAGCATCTGTCCGAATTTGACAAAAGTTGGTCCAAGCTCCTCAGTAGCTATCCGTATCCGTTCATAGTGGAAGAGGTGGGCAGTTTCTACGGCAGCCCTCCTTAATATAAAATTCTTACCAAAATCGAGACGTTTGTGAAGGTCAAGCTTTTCCACAGCATCTCCGAATCCATGCTTTACTAAAATTGCAACGATCTCACGATAACGGTTAATATGACGATAGGTACGGCCTATTCCACCAATTTTACTAACCTGGATTTTAATATTCATTTAAGCATCCTCAAAGCAGCTTTTTTGCCTTACTCTCGTGTTATCGATTCAGTACGTTCCTAAGAAATATAAATTTACCCAAAAACTTTCCTGAAGAAGTTTATGAATTAATGGGACTGTCACATTACGTGGTGTTCGGAACAATCACGAATGCCACGAATCAACACTGCTAACT